>JAYTZD010000121.1:0-17780 GCA_043742065.1 Oscillatoriales bacterium | reverse complement strand
ACTAAGGCCAAGCCGTCTCCTAATTTCGGGTAATATTAATTCTGATGCTACCGGATTGATATAAATGCTAATTGCCAATTATTCAAAAGTAAAGGTTGCAAATTTTAAAAGTACAACAAACAAATCAAAACATGGCTAGCTGGATATTTTTAAATGGGGCATTGCTAATTGCAGCTTATTTCCTGGGTTCGATTCCGACTGGATACGCCTTGGGTAAGTGGATGCTGGGAATTGATATTCGAGAGGTTGGTTCCGGTTCCACTGGCGCGACTAACGTACTGAGGACTTTGGGGAAGTGGCCGGGGTTGGGGGTGTTGTTGGTGGATGTGTTGAAGGGCGTAAGTGCGATCGGCCTAATCCGTTACATTTACTCTTTCAATTTCACCCAACAGCTAGCAACCACCGCAGGTTTAGAAAACACTGAAACCATCATACCTTGGATGGCAACTTTAGCAGGTTTATTTGCAGTTTTAGGCCACAGCAAATCTATCTGGCTGGGCTTTACAGGTGGCAAATCTGTTGCTACAAGTTTGGGAGTTTTACTGGGTTTATATTGGCCAGTAGGTTTAGGAACTTTCGGGATTTTTGCGATCGTATTTGCAGTGTCGCGAATTGTCTCTTTGAGTTCAATTATGGGTGCAATTAGCGTCGCTGGATTGATGTTTGTTTTAAATCAGCCACTAGCTTATGTATTGTTTGGCATTGCGGGTGGCGTATTTGTAATTGTGCGGCATCGCAGCAATATTCAGCGTTTGTTGAATGGTACGGAACCGAGAATTGGGCAGAAATTGGAAACAGCAGCTAGCGATTGATACCAAATCCGGCTTAAATACCCATTGATTCTTTAGTCCGCCTCTGCGGACTTTGCTTGTTTAGTAGCGATTTCAAGAGACTGTTGGCGAATCAAGAAAGGGTAATATCAAATCCGGTAGCATCGGAATTATTAGCCGTCTCCTCTATCTCATTCCGGTGCTCTGTGAATTCGCCAACAGTCTCTTGAAATCGCCGAATTATCTGAGTTGAATTTGACTGCCAAGAAAATTTTCAATTGTGGATAATTAGCTCAAGCTAATTAAAGGTTTGCAGGAGAGATTGCAACGCATCCTACAGCTTAGAATCCCTGAACTGAGATAAAACTATTTAGAATGCTATTTTGCAGTTGAGCAGGCGTTATACTATCAACAAAACCGATTACATCTCCTGAATTCCTGACTTTGATCACAGTCCCTGAAGTCACAAACGATGTCGCATTAAATATCTCTGGTGAGGCAAAAGAACCCGTAGCTTGGGGAACTTCTAACTGTATTGTAAGTTTCACATTTGGCAAGTTTTCCAACAGTAGATCATTCACAGTCAAACCGTCTGCTAATCCAATTTTATCGAAAGCGGGTCTGAAATTTATAATGATATCGGCATTGTTGACATCTGTAACTCCGGGTTCTATTTGGAGGACGTACAAATTATTACCCCCGATTTTGAGTGAACCATTATCACTCAGACCTCCTAAGATGTCGCGACCCAAACCTCCGGCCAGAGTGTCATTTCCGTTACCGCTGACAAAAAAATCATTGCCTTTACCGCCCAATAAAACATCATTTCCACCTTCACCAAAAAGCACATCTCCATCTTGACCGCCGTTGATAGAGTCATTGCCCTCTCCTCCAATTATTGCGTCTTTCCCTTTCCCCCCGAATAAAGAATCGTTACCAAAATTCCCTCTGATAATATCTTCCCCTTCATTGCCAAAGATCAAATCGTTGTTTGTTGAGCCATCGATTGTATCGTCACCTCCCAGCAGCAAAACTCCTCCAGAGGAATTACCTGCACTTCCGACCCGTAAATCAGCATATTCGGATGTGTGATCGCCAATTAATCGGGCTGTTCCTGATGGGTCTCTTTGTAAAGCCATAAAAAATATTCCTCTTAAACTCTGTTCTGTTAATTAACATCATGAAACAAGCAAATCTCAAAGTCAATTCATAAAAGTCATAAGTTTTAGTTCATAAAAGTCATATTTGTGAATAGTGGCATGGAGGAGTTAATACCAGTACAATTTAACTTATGATACGATTAAGATACTGATTTAAAAAATACGAATATAGTAGGAATCCAGCCATGAAGGAATGCCTAAAATATGACGGTGGCGTTACATACTTTTGAGCGAACTATCAACCCGTCCCAGTATCTGCTAAAGTTAATGTCAACAAGTGCAGCGAGGTCAAGGAAAATATGTGCCTAAATCCAGGTGATACTCTGCGCGATCGCTACCAAATTATCGCTGAATTAGGGCGGGGAGGGTCTGCGATTACCTATACGGCTAAAGACGGTTTAGGTGGCCCCGAAAATCCCTTATGTGTAGTCAAGGAAATTTTGCCTCCTCAATCGAACGATCCGCGAGTTTTGCAGGAAGCGCAACAACAATTTGAAAGAGAAGCTATAACCCTCCAATACCTGGATAATTGCGCGCGGATTCCCAGGTTAATGGATCGCTTTCAAGAACAGGGAAAATTTTACTTAATTCAAGAATACATTGAAGGAAATCCGCTGAACGAAGAGATCGGTTCAGGCAAGCAGTTTAGAGAGTCAGAAGTTATTGATTTATTGCAGGACATTTTAGAAGTTTTAGATTGCGTCCACAAAAAACGTATTATTCACCGTGATCTTAAACCGTCAAACTTAATCCGGCGAAGGCTTGATGGCAAAATAGCAGTGATTGATTTTGGTGCAGTAAAAGCTATTAGCAATTTGGCGATCGAGTCTGGCCAAATAACTCAAACTCGTGCCACTGGTACAGAGGGTTATATGCCACCCGAACAATGGCACGGTCAACCCAGATTTAATAGCGATATTTATGCTTTAGGAATTATAGCTATTCAGGCTCTGACAGGGCTGCATATTGAAGAGCTTTTTAATCATAGAAGAACTGGGGAACTGGTTTGGAACTACTCAACTGACGATCGCCCGATCGTACAAATTAGTGATCTCCTCAAAAAAATCTTAAATAAAATGGTGCGCTACCACTTTAACGATCGCTATCAATCCTCTGCTGAAGTATTGCAGGATTTGAATGCGATCGCGATCGTAAATTCGCCACTCCCAAAACCCAAGCGTTTGTCTAAATCACTTTTGAAGTGGGTGGTGTTGTTGGTGATCGCAGGAGTTGCGGTGGTAAGTGCGATCGCAGTCCCACGACTTTTCCCCAAAAAGTTTCCTCCAGTTTCAGCATCCAATCCTTTCGTGTTCGGAGATTCTATCAGTTCGGGAGAAGAAATATTAGTGCAAACCTCTGCTCATTGGTCAAAACAAAGAGGAATTCTTGAGTTTGGTAGATCGAATTATCAAGAAGCTTTAAAATTACTCAAAGAATCTTGGCGTCAAAACCGCAAAGATCCAGAAACTTTAATTTATATGAACAACGCTCTTTTAGAGGCGAACAACATACCTTATTATACAATTGCCATTATCGTCCCCACTCGCAGAAATCCGAATGGCGAGATGATTAATGGCAACTTAGCAGAAGAATTGCTGCGCGGTATTGCCCAAGCTCAAACAGAAGTTAATTTAGGTTTGCTGGCTGACGATCGGACCGATCGCGATTTTCCAGGTAAAGGTTTTCTCAGCGCAAAATCTATTAATGGAAAAGGTCTGAAAGTGGTCATTGCTGACGACAAAAATATCAAGCCAGAGGCAGTAAACAGGGCTAATGCACTCGTGAAAATACCCGATATCTTAGGGGTGGTCGGTCACTATACTAGCGACATGACTGTGGAAACAGTAGATATTTACGATCGCCATAAACTGGTGGCAATTTCTCCAGGAAGCACAACAGAAGAACTGACGCACCGACCTCGAAATTTTTTCTTTCGGACGGCTCCGACAACGAGTTCAGAAGCTGAATCTTTAGTAAATTTCTTAATAGAAATCGGTGAAAAAAGAGTTGCCGGTTTTTACAATCCTAACAGTCCTTTCACGGCTTCTTTTTGGGAAGAATTCAAAAAGCAATTTGAAGCAAAAGGAGGAGCATTCATCAGGATTAGCGAATTTGAGGATTTGTCAAAGAGCGACTTCAATGCTGAAAAAGCGATACAGAAAGTCCAGGAAACAGATAAAACAACTCTACTTGTAATTCCCGACGGTCAAGTGACAAATTCTCTAGAAAATGCGCTGGAAATGATCAAAGTAAATAGAAATTATAATTGGATTGTCGGGCCGTGGACGCTTTACGAGCCGAGAACTTTAGAAATTGCCAAACAGCTACCCTCGTTCAATAAAATTGTGATATCTGTTCACTGGCATCCCTTAAGTAGCAAGAACAAAAAATTTCCTCAAGATGTTCTAAAGTTGTGGAGAGGAGCAGTTAATACTCGTACAGCTTTAACCTATGATGCGACCAAGACTATGATTAAAGCAATAGAAATGCAGCCGGAACCTAGCCGCGAAGGAATGCAGAAAATGCTGTCAGATCCGAATTTTATTGCCGAAGGAGCAACAGGAACTATTCAGTTTGAACAGAAAACAGGCAATCGAAAAAATCCGCCTCAACAGTTAGCACATATTGTGGAATGTCCGAAAGAGGAGTTTGGCGTAACTTTTGTACCGATTGAATTTCCTACGGCTTCGGCGGCCGGCTTAAAATGCGAGTGACTTGCAAACCTTAAAATTTACTCCCCTTAATCCCCATAATCATGAGTACAAATCTATGGTAAAATCCAGATCAACGATCTGAGTCAATCGATTTTAGATTTTAGAGGTTGCCGCGCTCCGCTCGCAATGCTTCGCAATTTTAGATTGACCCCACGGATAAATGCTCTTTCTTGAGGATTTTCGATTTTGGATTGATTCCACGGATAAATCCGGGGGCTTGTACCACCTTTGAAATTCTTGGTCATTCGGACTACAGGAAGCAATTTATGTGTCTTAAATTAGGGGATACTCTGCGCGATCGCTACCAAATTATCACTGAATTAGGGCGGGGAGGGTCTGCGATCACCTATATGGCTAATGACGGTTTAGGCAGCCCCGAAAATCCCTTATGCGTAGTCAAGGAAATTTTGCCTCCTGAATCGAATGATCCGCGAGTTTTGCAGGAAGCGCAAGCACAATTTGAAAAAGAAGCTAGAACCCTCAAACACCTAGATAGTTTTGCGCGCATTCCCAAGCTAATTACTCACTTTATTCAAAATGGAAAATTTTACTTAATCCAAGAATACATTGAAGGAAATCCGCTGAATAAAGAACTGGTTTCTGGCAAAAGATTTGAAGAAAAAGAAGTCGTTGATTTATTGCTAGATATTTTGTCAGTTTTAGGTGCTATCCACAAACAAGGGATTATTCATCGGGATCTTAAACCGTCAAACTTAATCCGATGCAAAAAAACTGGCAAAATAGTTTTAATTGACTTTGGGGCAGTCAAAGGTATTAGTAATTTGGCGATCGAGGGCGGTCAAATAACTCAAACTCGTGCCATTGGTACTGAAGGTTATATGCCAGCAGAACAGTGGAAAAATCAACCCAAATTTAACAGCGATATTTATGCTGTGGGAATCATCGGTATTCAAGCGATCGCAGGTTTAGATATTGAAGACTTTTTCCATCATCAAAAGACTTGCGAACTGATCTGGCACTACGCTACACACGATCGCCCGATCGCCCAAATTAACCACCAACTGGAAAAAATTTTGTATAAAATGGTGCGCTACCACTTTGACAATCGCTATCAATCCGCTGCTGAAGTGTTGCAGGATTTGCGAGGGCTTGCGGAATATGCGATCGGCAGTGACAGTCACGGAGATTCTCCCTCAAACCATCGTTTAATCCTCCCAGATGGTTTGAGTGCCGGAGAAAAAATACTCCTTACAAGTTCTAGTCCTTGGTTAAAGCAAAAAGGAGTTGGCGAATTTGCGGCTTCCAAGTCAGATCAAGCTTTGAATTTATTCAAAGAATCGTGGCGGAAAGAATGCAAAGATCCCGAAACTTTAGTTTACATGAATAATGCTTTTCTGGAAGCTAGTAAAGCTCCTTATTATACAATTGCTGTGGTTCTTCCTATTGACCGGAGAAATCCAGACAGTTCTGCTCACCTTGGTGCTCAGACAAAAGACTTTCTGCGCGGAGTAGCTCAAGCGCAAACAGAAGTTAATTTGGGACTGTCAAATTTTAGCGATCGGGATTTTCCAGGTCAAGGTTTTTTACCAACTAAAGCCATTAATGGCAAAGGACTGAAAGTGATTATTGCTGACGATGCAAACGATGGGGAGGAGGCAAAACAAAGAGCAATTTCACTAATAAATCAACCAGAAATATTAGCAGTTGTAGGTCATGCTAACAGTGAGATGACAATGCACGCTGTAGATATTTACAATAAAAATAATCTGGTTTTGATGTCTCCGGGTGCAGCCACGGAAGAACTGACCTATGAACCTAAAAGATTTTTCTTTCGGACTCAATATACGAGCAGTTTAATAGCGAAAAATTTAGCGGACTACCTACTCGAAAACAAACAAAAAAAAGCAGCACTTTTATACAATCAAGCAAGTCCATTTTGCGCCTCTTTCATAGAAGATTACACCAAATATTTTCAAGATGTCCAAGGGGGAGAAATAGTCAGGATTCGCGATTTTGATATATCTAAAAAAAACTTTAATGCCCAAAGAGCAATGAAGGAAATTCAGGCAAATGGAGAAACTGCGATCGTGTTAGTTCCAGACGCTCATGTTAAGAGTTCCCTAGACAACGCATTTGAGATCATCAGACTTAACGGCAATTCCCTAGGGGATAGCTTCGTCGCGCCTAATTGGATTGTTGGGGCCTGGACGCTGATTATGATGGGCCCGGAAATTTTAGAACTTGTATCCCAGCAACAGCAAAAGTCGTTTCAAAAACTGATTTTTTCTGTCGGCTGGCATCACTTAAATAGTCCCAATAAAGAATTTCCTCAACAGGTGCGATCGCTGTGGGGAGTTGATGGAAATACTCGTACAGCTTCTGCTTACGATGCAACTCGCGCACTGATAAAAGCATTGGAAATGCAGCAAAAACCTACTCGTGAAGGAATGGAAAAAACTATTTCCGAAGCAGATTTTAGCGCTTACGGAGCAACAGGAACTATTGAGTTTAACTCGCCGAATAATGGCGATCGCAAAAAACCTCCCAGCGATTTGGTGCATATTGTAGAGTGTCAAAAAGAGCTGTTCGGCCTCGCTTTTGTTCCCGTCAAGTATCCGACAGCAGCAGCGGCGGGTTTAAAGTGCGATTGATGTTTGCTAATCTTTGAAATTGCAGTCTCCTTGCGGGAAAAAGGTAGCCCAACCCAGCCTTAATTCTATGTCCAATCTTCAATAGTTGGCGCTTTAGCTGGGGTGCATCCCAATTTTGGAGGGGCGAAGCATTACGGCAGTAAGTCTCTGCTTGTAACTAATAAACTATCTGCCGTAATGCTTCGCCCCTACGGATATATTTGCAAAAATGGGATGCTCCCAACTCAACTCTTACTTCTCGATCGTAGCTCACTCCTTGAGATTTTGCACTAAATGCGACTGGTTTATTGGTAATTACCTGGATATCGCACTTAATAAAATCCCTAAAATTTTTCCGACATCCCTCAGATAATACTCGATCGCATCAATAGCAACAATCTTGCCCTCTAACTTCAAAAATCTCCACACAGTACCGGATGTCACGGCTCCATAAATAACCGGAATCTGATTTCCCTCTTCTTCATTAAATAACTGAGCCGCTAACATTTCCGCCGTACACTGCCCGAAACCAGCCTTAATATCTTCTTTTTTAGCTTCAACCAGGGTAATCACAGGGGCGCTGATAAACAAACGTTCCGCTGACAAACTCATTAAAAAATCGCAGGTTCCATTTAATCCTTTTTCAGGAGCAACATTAAACTCGGAACCGGAAAATAAACCAATTTGATAATTTAATTGGCGCCTAACTTCCAGTAAAATTGGTGCGATAATCAGTTCAGAACGAGCTTTTTCAGTGTTGATGTCTACTGCTAATCCTGCATTTTCTTTCAAGGCTACTTTCAGGATTTCGGTAGGTTCTACTTCTAATATATCGGCAAATAAATCTTGATTTTCCTGGAGAGTTAAGTCAAATTGTTTGACAAGTTCCTTTAGCTTGAATTCGCTGTAAGCCATCTTGATAATTTTAGATTTTAGATTTTGGATTTTAGATTGTAAATGACTAACTGGATAGGAGTTTGGGACTTCCCACCAGTTGAGTTATTGTTTGTGAATCATATAAATTCTCTACGGTTATTTACCCAATTCTTGAGAACGCAAACAAGCTGCTTTCACTGCTTCAATCAGTGCCGATCGAAAGCCGCTACTCTCTAGTTTAGCAATTCCGGCGATCGTTGTGCCGCCGGGACTTGTCACTCGATCTTTCAATTCTGCTGGGTGCATTCCCGTTTCTTGTAATAGTTTCGCTGTACCAAATACTGTTTGTAAGGCTAATTGAGAGGCGATCGCCCGTGGCAGACCAGCACAAACACCACCATCTGTCAAGGCTTCGATCAAAATCGCAACATAACCAGGCCCGGAACCCGAAAGCCCAGTCACCGCATCCAGCATATTCTCAGGCACTTCCACGACTTCTCCCACCGCCTGAAAGATCCGCGTTACCAATTCTAAATCAGCCGATCGCACAAATTTTCCTGGGGCGATCGCACTCATGCCCGCCCCCACCGTCGCCGGAGTATTTGGCATCACCCGCAGCACTCCCCGCCCCGGAAACGCTGCTTCCAGCTTACTCAGTGGCACTCCCGCCAAAATTGACACTACTAAGGCTTCTGACTTAGTATTAGCGGTTTCTCCATTATTTCCTTGTGTGCGATCGGTCACCACAGCCAATTCCAAAGCAACCGTCTCAAAAACTTGCGGTTTAATCGCCAAAAACAGCACTTCTGTAGCAACAGCAACCTCTAGATTGCTGGCTGTGGTTCCAATCCCATATTTCTCCATCAAAAACTCGCGGCGCTTTACTCCTGGCTCACTCACCAATATTTCTGAAGGTAAATAAACTTTTTGGGCAATTAATCGAGATAAGATAGCTTCTCCCATTACCCCACCGCCGATCATACCAAATTTAATCATAGTTATTAGTTAGTTGTTATTAGTTAGTTGTTATTAGTTAGTTGTTATTGGTAATTGGTAATTGGTAATTGGTAATTGGTAATTGGTTATTAGTTATTAGTTAGTTGTTATTGGTTAGTTGTTAACTGACCCTTCGACCCTTCGACTACGCTCAGGGTACGGCAACAGTTGGCAGTCAACAGTCAACAGTCAACTGTCAACTGTCAACTGTCAACTAAACTACTGAGCCGCTTGAGCTTGAGCTTGATCTGCGGGCCAGACTGTGGGTGCTGGAGCAGCAGTGCGGGGTCGTCCTTGAGCCGAAGCTACTTCATGAACCACACCAGACTGAGTTCTAACTTGCACGCAGCTAGGCGTAAACAAGAAAATACTTTCGCCAATACGTTCTTGATGACCATCAAGGGCGTAAGTACCACCAGCCACAAAGTCCACAGCTCTTTGTGCTTGATCTGGATCCATGATGGTCAGATTCAAAACCACAGACTTGCGTTCCTTCAGGGCTCGAATAGCAGCCGGCATCTCTTCAAAAGTGCGTGGCTCCATAACCATCACTTCCGAAACTCCATTCATAGCTCCAGGCATTCCAATCACATTATTCATTACAGTTCCTACTCCCCCGGTTGGTGCTACAACATCCGTACCTGTTGATCCTACTACTGACCGCTCCTGCATTCTGCGATTTTGGCGGCGTTCTTCTGCGGCGGCGGCGACAGCAGCAGAATTTGGTTCTGGCGGTTGGTAGACGTTCTGATAGCGCGCCTCCTCTAATTCGCCGTACTGGTCATCGTACTCTTCTTCATTGTTGAAGCCGACAAAATCTTTTAGCTTGGAAAAAATGTTATTCACCATTGGAGCTCCTTCACGACTTTGCTACCCCGACTTCACTCGCGTTGCGGGCTAGTCGCGGGTTGCTGAATACTCTATATTTAACTCAAGTTGGCTCGATCGCAAGCAGTCTATTAGACATCGACCATATTTCTTGTGGAACAGGCCGAAGAGCCTGTTCAATACTGGTTTTTTGGGAGATGTCTATTAGTTATCCGATCCTAGAACCAAATATAGTTGTTCCTAGCCGTATCATAGTAGCACCTGCTTGAATTGCCAAATGATAATCTCCCGACATTCCCATCGAGAGCTGCTGCATTGAAATGTGAGACAAATTTTGCTGATTGATTTGGTCAGCAAGTTCGCGGGAATTGTTAAAAAATTCTAGGATTTGCGAGTCATCTAATCCTCGTGGAGGTATTGTCATTAAACCTTGAATTTTGAGATGCTGACATTTGTTGAGCTCAGCCAGGTCCGCCAGCAATTCTGGGACACTCCAGCCGTATTTGTCGGCGTCGGGCAGAATTTTGACTTGCAAGCACACTTGGGGAGAAAAAGATAGTTCTCCGGCGAGTCGATCGAGCCTAGTCGCTAATTTGAGGTTATCAAGAGAGTGAATCCACTGAAATTGCTCTAAAGCTTTGGCCGCTTTGTTGGTTTGTAAGTGGCCAATCAAGTGCCAATTGATATCCGGCAAATCTTGCAGTTGACTTTGTTTTTCGGCTGTCTCTTGAATCTTGCTTTCGCCAAAGTCCCGGATGCCGGCGTCGTAGGCTTCCCGGATAGCATCTGTCGGTACTTGTTTGGTAATGGCAATTAACCGCACTGAGTCGGGTAATTGTTGGCGAATGGTAGCGATGCGATCGGCTATGGTCATTGAAAAGTGCGCTTGTGAATGACCTGCAATTGATCGTACTCTTTATATAGACCGCTACGACGGAGGGTTCGCAGGCGAATTTCGACCATGAGGCGAGCATCGGAACGGCTGATGGGTTCAAATCTCAGGCCGCTTGGGCCGTTGGTAACTAAAAAAAACAAGCGCTGGGCGTATAGAGTCGTAAATAATTCTTGGCTGTCTTCAACTTGGGATACCTTGAAGAGAAGGCCAAAATTTGGATGATTAAGGTAGGTTTCGGTAGTCATTAAAAGCTCACAATCAGTCGATTTTAGATTTTAGATTTTAGATTTTAGATTTTAGATTTTAGATGCGCTATCGGCGACAGGGGCGGTAGAGTGCGGGCTGCAAAGCGCTACTGCGGTAGCTGTGCAGTAGTCTCCATCGTGGCTGAGGCTCAATTGCCACTGACAATTCCCCCAAGCAGAGGCCATTGCTGCTGCTGTTCCGTGTAGTCGTACGTTTGGAGCTCCACTGTCCGATCGCTGAACCTCTACATCTGTATAGCGCAACCCACGCCATCCCGTACCTAGAGCTTTGACAACGGCTTCTTTTGCGGCCCAGCGCCCTGCTAATTTGTTGCACGAAACTCGATCCATTTTACCTTTAATACTGGTCTGTTGAGAATTTAGTTGCCGGCAATCTTTTTGTTCGGCGGGGGTGTAAATTTTTTCCAGAAAGCGATCGCCAAATCGCTCTAATGCCGCTTGAATACGGGGAATGTGTACGATATCTGTCCCTAGATAGATGTTCAATGTCTTGGATCTCTAAATATTCATCTTTATTATTTTAGCAGGACTGTGGAATCAATCATTCCCAATTCTTCAATCTCAAATCTAATCAATCCATCAATCTAAAATCTAAAATCTAAAATCTAAAATCTAAAATCTAAAATCTTAACTGTCCCACCCCCAAACTAAACGGGCGCTCCAGAGGGCTATTAAGCAGCCGAGGGCGATCCAGTCTCTGATTTTTAAGTGTAACTGATGCCATTCTACGCGATGTCGATCGGGACTGGTGAAGCCACGAACCTTCATAGCGCTGGCAATTTGTTCGGCTCGCAATAGCAAGTTTTCTAACAATCGCTCAGCTATCATCAACCAAACTTGAGCAGCGCGGCGAAATCCGAGTTTTTTCCAGTTGATGGCTCTGGTTCGGACCGATCGCACTAAATTCTGGATTTCTTCCAATACTAGGGGAATGAATCGCAAAGATAAAGTTAATGTTAAAGCTATTTCAGTCACAGGCCAGTTGAAGCGACGCAGAGGCTGCATTAAGTTTTCTATAGCAGTCGTAATTTCTTCGCTAGCTGTGGTAAGCAGATAGAGATTGGTGCTGTAAATTACTGTAAAAAATAACGTGCTGACATTAATAGCTAAATCTAAGGATTTGCGGGTAATTTTAATTGGCCCTTGTTTCAATAAAACGTAACTGTAATTTGTGGGTTGGGGGAGAGAATTCTGGATTTGGGATTTGGGATTTTGGGTTTGAGATTTTGAGTCTAAATTAAAGGGTTGATACCACGGTTTTGGTGGAGTGGCTTCGGGAAGGGTTTTCGGTTGTTGAGAAAAGGCTAATTCGTCGGCTGGGAGTCGTGGCTGGTGTTCGGATGGGAGTGCGTCAGGTGCGATCGCGCTGAGGCCAAATACTAAACAACAGAATGACAACAATAATCCCATTTGCTGCTTCCATACGCGCAGTGGAATAGTAGCGGTTAGTGTCAGAATAATTAACATTCCCACTAACATCAATCGCCAGATGGAATTGGCGAGTATGGGTGCAATCAGGAATGTCATTAACCAGGCTAATTTCACTCGCGAGTCGAGTCTGTGAAGCCAAGTTACGGGTTGTTCTAGGTATAGTCCTATTGGGAGCGATCGAAGCAGATCCATCTTGCGATTTTAGATTTTAGATTTTGGATTTTCGATTGATTGATTGATTGATTGATTGATTGTTAGATTGATTGTTAGATTGATTGTTTCATTTTCGATTCCCTGTTGGGTTTCTCGCCATTAAAGTTTTGATAGAAGCAACTGTCATAGCTACAATTTCATTGGTTTCTGACATGATACTCCTCAAATTACTGGCATCTACTAATTTAGCTTCGACTATCAACTCCATCCAGTACAAACATTCATCCGCCTCTTCTTCCACTATTCTGAGTTTCGCAATTAAATCTGCTGTTGATCTAGCGCGACAAGCCGATCGATAGTTAGCTCCCACAGAAGTTCCTGAACGAATTAACTGCTTACCAATTACATCAGAAACGGTATTTTTGGGCAGACAACTTACTAGCTTAATTATTCTTAATGCTAGCTCTTTCGTTCTTTTTTTAAACTCTTGTTCGTCCACCTTGTAAGACTTTAGATTTTAGATTTTGGATTTTAGATTGATTGATGGATTGATTGGGGATTGGAGCATTTTTGGATTTTGGGATTTTAGATTTTACTGGTTTTTAGGCTTTGCCTGCTAACGAGTTAACTGTGTTTTTTCTTCAATCTAAAATCCAAAATCCAAAATCCAAAATCACTTGACGCGCAGAGCTCTGTTTGTGCTGCTTTGTTCGGATTCGCGAACTTTTTTGCCTCTCCAAAGTAGGCGCATTGGTGTACCGGTAAAGCCTAGATGTTTGCGAAATTGGCTTTCCATGTAGCGGCGGTAATTTTCGGTAAAACGTTTGGGATCGTTGACGAATAGGGCGATGGTTGGTGGCTCCGATCGCACTTGAGTACCATAATAGATTTTGCCTTGTTTTCCTTGGCGTGTCACTGGGGCGGAATGCCAGCTTGTGGCTTCTTCTATGACTTCGTTAATCACGGCGGTGGCGACGCGGCGTTTGTGTTCGCTGGAAGCTTTATCTACTAATTCAATGGTTTTTTCAACTCGCTGTCCAGTTACAGCGCTGACGAAAATCATTTCTGCCCAATCAAGGAAATAAAGTCGAGCTCTCGCTTCTTTTTCGTACTCGTAAATGGTATCAGATTCTTTGTCTTCTACCGCGTCCCATTTGTTGATGACAATGATACAGGCTCGACCTTCTTGGCTAATGCGATCGGCTAATTTTTGGTCTTGATCCGTAACGCCATCGATCGCATCAATTACTAACAGCACGACATCGGCGCGGCGGATAGCTTTGAATGCACGGTTGATGCCGAAGAATTCTGCACCATATTCGACGTTTTTCTTTTTGCGAATTCCGGCGGTGTCGATCAAACGGTAGGTGTTATCGCCACGTTGGACTATGGTATCGATCGCATCGCGGGTTGTCCCGGAAATCGGGCTGACTATGGCGCGATTTTCTCCGAGAAATGCGTTTAGCAAACTGGATTTGCCAACGTTTGGCCGCCCAATAATTGCTACTTTAGTTTCTGGAACTTCTGGTAATACTTCTGTGGGAAGATGAGTAACTAATTGGTCGAGCAATTCACCGGTGCCGTTACCGTGGATGCCGGAAACTGGGAAAGGTTCGCCTAATCCTAATTGCCAAAAATCTGCTGCTTGAGTAAGTCCAGTATTTTCTGACTCGCACTTGTTGACGGCTAGAACGACGGGAACTCGTTGCAATCGGAGCCAAGATGCGATCGCCTCATCGCCCCCAGTCAGTCCAACTTTCCCGTCTACTACGAAAATCGCGGCACTGGCTTCGGCGAGGGCGGCCATTGCTTGTTCGCGAATCATCGGCAGAAATTCGGTTTCGTCGTCGAACACTAGCCCACCGGTGTCTACTACTTGATATTCGTGTTCGCCCCAGTATGCTGGTCTGTAAGTGCGATCGCGCGTAATTCCCGGTTCGTCGTGGACGATCGCATCTTGGCTGTTGGCTAGACGGTTGACGATTGTCGATTTGCCTACATTGGGGCGTCCAATAATAGCAACTATAGGTAGAGGCATAAATCTGGCAGCAATGAGGCTGCTTCGTAATTTTGATCTTTGACCT
Source organism: Oscillatoriales bacterium (assembly GCA_043742065.1). Taxonomy (GTDB): domain Bacteria; phylum Cyanobacteriota; class Cyanobacteriia; order Cyanobacteriales; family Microcoleaceae; genus Microcoleus. The sequence continues at coordinate 3,016 of JAYTZD010000121.1, read as the reverse complement.
CTCATTATAGGTTAAATGGATCCAAATGGAAAGACTTATTTCTTGGTAACAATTGAGGCTTCCTTCTATTGACCCCCAAAGTTCTGGCCCCATCTGCTGGTGTGACATATTTGTCGGACACAATTAAATAATAGTTAAAAAATCCGAAAATTTATTGAATTTATGATACTGATTAGATTTTAGAAGTGAGACATCAAAATTTTAGCGATCGGCTATTATAGAAAACAACCAAAAGTTAAATTTGTAACGGTATAAGTCCAACCGGAAGCTACATTTTCCTCAAAGTTCAACACATTAGGTGGTGTACAATGGCTGTTCTGCAACTAGAAAATGGTACGATATACAGAGAGATCAGTGCGATCGCCAGCCAACTGGCTACTTTAGATGTTCAGATAGACTATTTGGCGATCGCCAAAAATCCTGCACTTCAAGAACTGCTAGTGCAAGACCTTCTCAATGCAACAGAAAAACAGCAAATCCTCACAGCAGTCAAAAGCGAATTTGAACTATTCAAACTCTCAAGTGGATGTCAGTGGTACGACTTGAAAGTGCTGCACCCAGGTTCGCCACAAATTTGTGGAATTATGACTCAAAGCCATCGTACTCACACCCACACCGATGCAGAAATTATTCATGTTGTGGCTGGGGAATGTGTGTTTGGCTTTGTCTATCCCAACGGCTCTCAAGTACAACTATTATTGCAGTCAGAAGAATACATTAAAGTACCTGGAAACACCGAACATTGGTTTTATCTCACTCCATCACTGTACTTGAAAGCCGTGCAGTATTATACCACTGCTCAAGGGTGGGTTCCTCAGTATACAACGAGGCAATTAAAAATCACAAACTAATTAAGGGTAGGGAGACGGCACTGCCGTTTCCTGATTTCAGCAATAATATAGAGGAGACGGCATTGCCGTCTCCCTACCGAAAATAATATTGTAGGGACACGGCATTGCCGTCTCCTCATTCGGCAATAATATTGTAGGGACACGGCATTGCCGTCTCCTCATTCGGCAATAATTCCGATACTACCGGATTGGATATCAGCTATCAACCCAAACCCAAATCAGTCACAGCACCAATACTGCTAGAAGAAACCAACTTAGCATATTTAGCCAAAACACCCCTGGTATAACGAGGTTTAGGAGGCAGCCAATTAGCCATGCGTTGCTCCAATTCTGCATCAGAAACATTGAGTTGCAACAACCGATTTGGAGCATCAATTGTGATCGAATCACCCTCTGCTACCAGAGCAATTGTGCCGCCAACTTGTGCTTCCGGTGCAACATGACCGACCACCATGCCATAAGTCCCACCAGAAAAACGGCCATCAGTAATCAAGCCCACAGAATCGCCCAAACCAGCACCAATAATTGCCGAAGTTGGTGCTAGCATCTCGCGCATTCCCGGCCCGCCTTTTGGCCCTTCGTAGCGGATTACAATCACATCTCCGGCTTGAATCTTGCCTGCCAAAATTGCATCCAAACAATTTTCTTCAGATTCAAATACCCGCGCAGGCCCGGTAACTATTGGTTTCTTAACGCCAGTAATTTTAGCAACCGCTCCTTCTGTGGCCAGATTTCCCCGCAGAATTGCTAAATGTCCTTGGGCATAAAGCGGGTTGTTCCAAGGGCGAATCACATCTTGGTCGGTGCGGGGTTCGGCGGGAATATTTTCTAATACTTCAGCAACGGTTTTTCCGGTAATTGTCAGCGCGTCGCCGTGGAGCAAACCTTTTTCTAGCAGCATTTTCATCACTTGAGGAATGCCACCGGCTTTGTGTAAATCTGTGGCCACATATTTACCGCTTGGTTTAAGGTCGCACAGCACTGGTACTTTACCTCGAATAATTTCAAAATCGTCGAGGGACAGTTCAACACCCATCGTGTTGGAAATGGCTAATAAATGCAGCACAGCATTCGTTGAACCGCCGACTGCCATAATTACGGTGATCGCATTTTCAAAGGCCTTACGAGTCAAAATTTGGCTAGGTAGCAACTGTTGGCGAATCGCTTCCACTAAAACTGTTGCAGATTCGGCCGCGCTGTCAGCTTTTTCAGCATCCTCAGCAGCCATTGTCGAAGAATAGGGCAAGCTCATCCCCATCACTTCAAAAGCGCTGGACATCGTATTTGCTGTGAACATTCCGCCACAAGAACCAGCACCAGGACAAGCTTGATTTTCTACTGCGGTGAGTTCTTCTTGATCAATTTTGCCGGCGCTGAATTGACCGACAGCTTCAAAAGCGCTGACCACAGTTAAATCGCGTCCGTTGTAGCGTCCCGGTTTAATCGTGCCACCATAGACGAAAATAGCAGGAATGTTCATGCGCGCGATCGCAATCATCGCCCCCGGCATATTCTTGTCGCAGCCACCGACAGCCAGCACACCGTCCATACTTTGACCGTTACAAACAGTTTCGATAGAATCAGCAATCACATCTCTCGATACCAGAGAATATTTCATCCCTTCAGTGCCCATCGAGATACCGTCGCTGATCGTAATCGTACCGAACATCTGCGGCATAGCACCCGCTTCCTTTGTCGCCGCAGTCGCCCGCAAAGCCAGTTCGTTCAATCCCATATTGCAGGGTGTAATCGTGCTGTACCCGTTAGCAATTCCCACAATCGCTTTAGTGAAATCGTCGTCACCAAAACCAACAGCTCGCAGCATAGCCCGGTTGGGCGCGCGCTGTACGCCTCCAGTCACAGCTTGGCTTCTCAAATTTTCAGGCATTGTGACATACTCCTACATTCATGCTTCTACATACACAGTCTAGGCTTCTTAGCGATTCCTTGTTGCTGATATTTACACAGGTGTTTGTAGAATACAATCTCATACAGCCAAACTATACTTTCAGGACTTTCAGAAGTTCAAAGATTGTACCGATACTAGAGTATACAGGGTGAATAGGGTGGTTATCTGAGATGATGTGTGTGGTATAACCCATCACTCCAACGTTTGAAACAAAAATTGCGAGGCGAATTACATGGAGGCCGATCTAATTCTGAGG
>JAYTZD010000120.1:0-8079 GCA_043742065.1 Oscillatoriales bacterium | reverse complement strand
TCAGTATTATTTCGGCGATTACACAAGAATGCTATCTTTTTTGTAGAAGCAAAGGCATCAGCAATATGTCTCAAGAGTCTAAGCCAATTGGCTTAGTTGCTCAGCATCTGTACGCAGACGATCGCCCTGCGTAGCAAAACAAAACTTAACAGAGTACCAATACTGCTCCACCGTCCTCAGTAGTCACTCGCTATCGAGGGTAATGCACCCAATTCCATTGATTTCATGCCTTTGACTACTGTTGAAGGAGATGTGACAAGTCCGCACCCGCGTGTCCGCACCCGCGTGGACTGTCACCCAAACCACGTAAGTAATATTTCCTATGACTAAAATTCAACTGACTGTTCTGACAGCAGCGATACTGATACTCCCATTTGTAGCCGCCGTCCCTTTAAAAGCTCAAAATTCGTCTCTAATCCAGCGACTATTGCAAACCAGAGGATGCCCCGGCTGTGACCTTTTTGGAGCTTCCTTGAGCCGCGCAGACCTGTTTGGAGTTAACTTAAGCGGTGCGATCCTCAGCAGAGCCGACCTGATTGAAGCTGATTTAACCGGGGCTGATTTAATGGAAGCTAATTTAAACAATGCCAACATGAGAAATGCTTTTTTGACCAACGCTGACCTTAGTAAAGCCGACCTCAGTAGGGCTGATATCAGGGGAGCAAACTTAGAAAATGCTAACCTCAGTGAGAGTTTTCTGAGAGATGCCTCTCTCCAGTCTACTAACTTGAAATGTACTAATTTGAGTGCCACTAAACTAGGTCGGACAGATCTCAGAGAAGCCGATTTAACTGGTGCAAATCTCAGCGGTGCAGACCTCAGAGAAGCCGATTTAACTGGTGCAAATCTCAGTGGTGCAGATCTCAGGAATGCCGACCTCAGTGATGCTAGATTGATCAAAACTAATCTCAAAGATGCGAATATGTGTGGTGCGCGGATGCCTAACAAAAAAATATCTCAGCGAGGTTGCCAAGTTAAAAAAGGAGAAGAAAAAGTAATCAAAATGAATAATTACTGCAATTACTGTCCGGCTCTTTGAAGATTGTTGAGCAAAGTCGGAGACGGCAATGCAGTGTCGCTACCCCAAAATAATCAGGTAGGGAAACGGCATTGCCGTCTCCTCATTTCTATATTAATGTTGAATGGCGTTTGCCTGTTGGACAAATTGGCTGACTCTTTCCAGATATTGATTACCCGCAAACTCTGCCACATTATTGTGACCTGCATCACGAACTATATACAACTGTTTGGGTTCAGGAGCGCTATCAAACAGTTTTTTGCTCATTTCGACCGGAACTACAGTATCAGCGGTTCCGTGAATAAATAGTACAGGCATTTGTAGGCGATCGACCTTAGCAACAGAATCAAACCGTTGTGTGAGCAATAAATCGATCGGAAACATCCGATACACCACGGATTGAAAGTCTACCATTGCCCGCGCCGAAGTAAAAGAGCCTTGCACAATCAACCCTGCCGCCTCCGGATGGCGTACTGCTAGATCGATCGCGATCGCCCCTCCCAAAGAATGACCATAGATATAAATTTGCTTAGGGTTAATTCCCCGTTGTTTCACCAAATAATTCCAAGCAAGTTCAGCGTCTTTATAAACCTGAGATTCAGTGGGAAACTCGCCCTGACTTTTTCCATAACCGCGATAATCTATTAAAAATACGGACAAACCTAACCGATGAAATCGATTAGCGTGTTCCACATTTGCCCCGACATTTAAACCATTCCCATGCAGGTGTAAGACTACCCCCCCTAGCCCCCCCTTGTTAAGGTGGGGGACAGGAAAGGGAGTGGCAGATCCCTCACTTTGCGACGGAACCGAAACGGCTTGTCCCTCACTTTGGAGGGGAACCGATTTTCTTGCTCCCCCCCTTAGCAAGGGGGGGCTGGGGGGGGTATCCGATGCCGGAATCCACCAACCATGTACGCTTTCCGCTGCGCCATCTTTACCGGAAATTGGTAGGAAAACATCTTGATATTGCAACTGAAAATCTTTGGGAGTCGTTTCGATCGCCCGTGTCGGAAAAAAGATAAACTTGTTTTGGGTAGTAAATAGAAATATACAAATACCAGAATAGGCGATCGCCAGAAATAGCCCAAAAGCGATTAGGGATTTAGACAAAATTAATACCACCAAGTTGTTCATAGGAAATAGGGAAATGCGCGGAAAATTAGAAATTAGTCCAAAATTTATGGCTAATTATGAATTAACATAATTAGCCATCATCCATTACTAACTTCTGCCCTAGCATTCCGCCCAATTTCAAAAATTAATCCAATTTCGGGCGATGCAAATGCCAATTTGTAGACTGCTCGTAAGCATGAGCCACTTGAAACAACCGAGATTCTTGCAAAACATTACCAATCAGTTGTATACCGATAGGCAATCCCTGATCATCGAAGCCACAGGGCAAACTCAAAGCTGGCAAACCCGCAAGATTGACTGGAATAGTCATCAAATCAGACAAATACATACTCAACGGATCGTTGAATTTTTCACCTGCTTTAAAAGCCGTAGTCGGAGCAGTCGGACTAACTAAAACATCAACTTGAGCAAAAGCTTTCTCAAAGTCTTCTTTAATCAAAGTGCGAACTTTTTGAGCTTTTAAATAGTAGGCGTCGTAATATCCAGCCGACAAAACGTAAGTGCCGATCGCAATCCGGCGTTTAACTTCCGAACCAAACCCTTGAGAGCGAGTTTTGGCATACATATCCAAAAGATTATCAGAGTCAGGAGAGCGGAAACCGTACTTAACTCCATCATATCTCGCCAAATTTGCCGAAGCTTCCGACGGAGCAATCACGTAGTAAGTAGGCAAACCGTAGCGGAACCGGGGACAAGAAACTACTTGAATTTCTGCTCCCAATTTTTGAAATTGTTCGATCGCCTTAGTAACAGCTTCTTTCACCGCAGAGTCTAACCCTACACCAAAAGTTTCTTTAATTACCCCAATTCTAATTAAACCTTTCGGCCGCAAACTCGGTTTCAAAGCTTGAGCGTAATCAGGAATTTCCACATTGAGACTCGTGGAATCTCTCGGATCGTAACCTGCGATCGCGCCTAACAAGATCGCCGCATCTTCAACAGTCCGGCCAAAGGGCCCGATTTGATCGAGAGAAGAAGCATAGGCCACCAAACCGTAGCGAGAAACCAACCCATAGGTCGGTTTCATCCCCACCAAGCCACAAAACGAAGCTGGTTGACGGATCGAACCTCCAGTATCCGAACCGAGACTCACGACGCATTCTCCCGACGCTACCGCCGAGGCAGAACCCCCAGAAGAACCACCCGGAACACGCTCTAAGTCCCAAGGATTCGCGGTAACTTGATAAGCAGAAGTTTCCGTCGAGCTCCCCATTGCGAACTCGTCCATGTTCGCCTTACCCACAATCACCGCACCAGCGGCTTGGAGTTTCGACACAACAGTGGCGTCGTAAGGAGGGACAAAATTCTCCAAAATCCGAGAGGCGCAGGTTGTGGGAACGCCTTGGGTGCACATATTGTCTTTAACGGCGATCGGGATTCCGGCCAACAGCCCAATTTCCTCTCCGGCGGCGATTTGGGCATCAACTTGAACGGCCTGTGCCATTGCGCGGTCTGCTGTGACGCACAGAAAGCTTTTCAACTTTGGCTCTAACTGGGTAATCCGGTCTAATGCTTCTTGAGTAATTTCTACAGCAGAGCGTTCTTTATTAACCAGTTGTCGGTGCAACTCGCGGATGGATGCCATGCTCGTACCTTTATCATTTCTACTTTCACTGTATATGTCAATATAGCTGGCAATTGCACCTGCTTACTGCCTGTGTGCAAAGTCCGCATCTGAGGTGGGTGCGGGTACTGTTTTTGTGGAACAGGCATCTTGCCTGTTATTGATATTAGTGAAAAAGTGCGATCGGCTTTAACTAGGACTTATGCACATACTACGATTTTCTGTCATTGCGAACGTAGTGAAGCAATCTCAAGCCCTTGATTTAACGCCCTTGAGTGCGTAAGTTCTCTTAACTTTACCCAGATAAATTGTGCCACTGAAGTCTTTACTACAAACCGAAGCACAGATTCAAGGATTCTCCCTCTCAATTTTCTGTCGCAACTCCCGAATCACAGCACTTGTATGCTTGTCGCGCGACATTTGCCAGCATTCCTCCACAATTTCTGATACATTAAAATTGGGAAAATAACGGCCGATCGAACTTTCGACATATCGACCATTTTGCAAACAGTAAATTATTAGCTTATTTTTCTTAAACAGCCACACTTCCGGCACTTGATAAGGCAAATAATCATCTAAATCTGTATAGCTAGTTACGTCTACTTCGATTACTAGATCGGGCGGCGGTTCAACATCCCAAGCAATCCGATCTTTACCAAGAATTGCCGCACAATTATCGATATAAAAACAATAATCTGGTTCAATCCCTCTTACCTCCGGCAAATCCATCGTAATTGGCGTAAACGCTTCATAATCTCGCCCCAAGTAATCTAGCAAAACCTTGACGACATCAGCAATGATATTTGCTTGTTTTCCGTGTACGGGTAAAGGGGACATTAATAAAATCTCTCCTGGTCGATATTTGATGCGCGGAATTGGGCGATCGCCCAATTGTTCTACAAGTGCTTGGTAATCCTGCCAGTTTCCTGGGAATTTCACAAGTGTTCCTGGGGGCAAATGAATCTTTTCTGGGGTGACGACTGCGAACATAAAACTTAGACCTCCTGACTAATTATAGGTGTTTCAAGCCAGAGTCGCCACTGTTTCAGATTTGTGCGATCGTGTTATAATAGATAAACTTAGCTAAAATTTAGGCAATGCCCCCAAGAGATTCGATCCATAACATAGTCAAACAGGCAATTGTCAAAGATGGTTGGCAAATCACCGACGATCCCTATGTTATTTCTTACGGAGAGCGATTTTTATTTGTAGATTTAGCTGCTACTGAATCATCCACTCTCGATCGGATTGACGGACGGTTCATTGGCGCAGAATATCAAAACAGTCGCATCGCTATCGAGATTAAAGAATTTCGCGGCCCATCAGCGATCGCCAATTTAGAGCAAGCAATTGGACAATATATTGTTTATCAGCTATTACTGAAGCAAGTCGATCCAGAACGTCAGGTTTACTTAGCCATTCCCGACAGCACTTATTACGATATCTTCAGTGAGCCAATTGGTAAACTCGTCATCGCCGAAATTCCCCTAAAATTGCTGATTGTAGACTTACAAAAAACAGAGGTAAAACAATGGATACCAGCGCGACCTATCGAGAAATCGTAAAACAGGTTATTTTTCAATACGCTAAATTGCGTCCTTCTCATGGAGATATTAGACTAGATCCGGTGTTTGATGAAACACGCGATCGGTATGCTCTTATGCAAGTGGGTTGGGATAGAGGACGGCGAGTGAGAGGGAATTTAATTTACATTACCCTAGAAGATGAAAAAGTTTATATTGAATACGATGGCATGGAATGTGGAATTACTAAAAATTTGATAGAGCAAGGCATTCCAGAAAATGATATTGTTTTAGCTTTTCTGCCATACTCTTTAACAGCTTTGACGGCCGCTGTGTAGTGATGAACGGCAAGAGTGCGATCGCTCGTGAGAAAGTATTTTTTAATCATTAGCAATCAATGGCTTAATCTGAACTAGCAGTTGAGGAATTTTGTTTTGAGCAACATCCCAAACGATGTCTAAATTTACTCGATCGTAAGCATGAGAAACCCAATCTCTCATTCCTGCCATATCTTTCCAAGGGATTTCTGGATGTTCAGCGCGAAACTCAGAGGATATGCGTTTTGTGGCTTCACCAATAACTATAATTCTATAAATAATAGCAGCTTGTTTCTCATCAGAAGCTGCCAATTCCTCGCTGTCAATTCCGGTGAGATAACGTTGAATCATCTCGCCAGCCTGCGCAATTAATCCAACAGGGAAGCCATATCTCTATTTGCTGACATAAATTACCTTTGCAGAGTTGAGAATTTCTTGTTTTCTAATCCAGTTAATACTTTGTTCGATACATTGTTTGCTAAGGATATCTACCTTATGTCCGCATAAAGTTTCAAGTTCCTCCTGCATCTGCATCGCGTCATCAAATGTCCATCGGTAATCAGGTGCAAAAGTTACGAGTATATCTATGTCGCTTGTTTCTGGGCAAAAATCTTCTCGCAAAACCGAACCAAACAGCGCTAACTCTACGATCCGCCACTTTTTACAAAAGGCGATCGTTTGTTCGGCAAGCCTTCCTAAGCGATTCAAACCTAAATCTAACTGAATCCTTGGCATGATACTGCTTCCCAAAAATACGGCAAATATTATATATTATAATGATTTCACCACCTCCAAGGCTAACCCTAGCACCTCTGAAATTTGCTCATCCCTCAATCCCAACTGTCGTAATTTACCAACCATTTCCATCTTAATTTGATTCGTGCCGTCCTGGAAGTCAGGAGTTTCAGAGCGACTTTTATCTGGGGCAGGAGTGGGTAGATCTGAGCAACCATTGATATAGTTAATTGTATTGCTATTACCGTCAATATTATTACTATTATTTAAAGCAATCTTTATAGTTGATTGCCGTTTGAGGACAGATTTAAGATTACGTTTATCAACTGGTTCGCCGAAAACATCAGATAACATTTGCAAAAGCTCGTAACCTACATCCTTAGCATGACCCGCCGTACAACCATAAGTATGTGCAATATCAGAATACTTTTGTCGCTTCAGTATTCCCTCGATAATGCCACGCTGCAAGTCATTGAGATGTTTGCCTGTCTTCGCGCTGAGCACTTCATCTACAAATTGCAAGATAGGGGCAGTGTCCATCAGTAGGGGGGTCGGAGAACTATAGTTAGTATAGCCGACTTTATCCGTCTTTATCAGTCTTTTTCCGCCTTGCATAGCGATTTTAGAAAGACCCGTCTTTTTCCGTCTTTTTTCGCTTGGCAGTTTTGTGCGATCGGTTTATGATGTGGAAAAGGATAAAAATCAGCTTCGCTGGAAGAAGGGAGTGTACATCTAATCCCAATCTCCAATAGTGGCCGATGGTGCTTTACTGATGGTGCTTTACTATTTTGCGAGTTGCGATCGCACTTCTAAATTATCTTATACGTTTTGGGCGATCGGCTGTATTGCGAACAGAATTTCATCTACCAGTTTTCAGGCTTCTAATGTCTATCGATCGGTCAGATAGGCGGGTTTTGCCGATATTATTCGATCTTTGCGACATTTGGGCAAATTTTTCGGGAAAAGTTCCCACGCGATCCGACTGAGAGGGCGATCGGGCTTGGGTTTGGATTGGGAAAGATTATTTGACACTTAGATTGTAAGTACGGACAAGATAAACACCATCAAACAACCGTAATGGAGGATTAATTCAAATGGGTAAAATCGTGCGTGCTGCTGTTTTGACTGCTGCCGTTGGTTATATTTCTGTATCTGGTAATGTAGATGTACTTGCACAGCAACGGCATACAGGTTCATATACAATCAATAAACATAAAAGAAGTTCAATAATCCTTCCTTAAGAAGGAGGTACTATGAACCGACAGTTAACTGAAATTGGAGAACTAACTGATGAAACTAACTCTAAAATTTATCTTGATATCCGCTGCTGTGCTGGTTACTAATTTTAATATGCACGAAGCAAAAGCGCAAGCAGTTAAGTGCTTTGATGTAAGTTCGAGAACAGGTTGGCAATACTTTGACCTTGGGGGTCCATATACTCGTATAGCCAGTGTTGGTGGAGGTTGGTCTGTAGATGCGAGAAGCTATGCTCGTGTTGGTCCTCAAGGTCACAATGAACCTGGGCTAGAGCCATATAACCAATATAAATATGATCAAGCATATCCTTTTGGTGCATTATTTGTAGATATTCCCACAGATGGTATTGGATATGTATGGGTGCGGGGAGTTCAACAACTACCTAAACCGATCACTCGGACTGCTATACGAATTAACGATGCTGACAATGCACTAGGAGACAATTCAGGGGTTCTCAGAGTTTGTTTTAGTCGATAAGGGGTAGGGATACTATCGCCTCTTATTTTTTTATCGATAGGCGATCGCACT
>JAYTZD010000119.1:0-4128 GCA_043742065.1 Oscillatoriales bacterium | reverse complement strand
CGGAATGATAGAGGAGACGGCAATGCCGTTTCCCTACAATCTTATTTTGGGTAGGGACACGGCACTGCCGTCTCCTCTATATCATTCCGGTGTTACCGGAATTGAGATCAGTTGCTTTTTGGCTCGCGTTGTGCAATCATTGTTAAGCGGCCAACCAATTGGAGAGGTGGCAGAGCGGTTGAATGCGGTAGTCTCGAAAACTACTTTAGGGGCGACTCTAACGTGGGTTCAAATCCCACCCTCTCCGTTGAAATTTCAAATTAAATCAATCCCGGTTGCACCGGAATGATAGAGGAGACGGCAATGCCGTTTCCCTACAATCTTATTTTGGGTAGGGACACGGCACTGCCGTCTCCTAATTTCTGTCGTCAACAGTCAACAGTCAACAGTCAACAATCAAGTCAGAGTGCAACCGGAATTGATATCAAGTTACACATACGAGCCACAACTGTCACAATCTCTGCTGGATCAACCGGCTTAGCCATGTGGCTTTGGAATCCAGAGGCGATCGCTTTTCGTTGCTCATATTTTCCTGCATAGGCTGTCAGAGCGATCGCCGGAATCTGTCGGCATCGATCGTCTCTTGATTGGCGAATTTCACGGATCAGCGCGTAGCCGTCCATCTCTGGCATTCCAATATCACTGAGGAGAATATCGAAGCGTGTGGTTGAGAGCAGTTGCAACGCCTCGATCGCCGAGCCAACCGCTGTCACTTGGGCTCCCGCTTCTTTCAACACAAAATCCACAAAATCGCGGGAATCGGGTTCATCATCCACAACCAATACATGGAGATTTGCTAGAAGATCGTCAGATTCAGCTTCAGTTGTGTCCGTAACTTCCTCCACCAGATTTGCGATTTCCAAGAGGGGCAATTCAACAGTGAACGTTGCTCCCTGATTTTCACCCCTACTCTCGGCCCAAATTCTGCCACCGTGCAGTTCCGTAATTTGACGGGCGATCGCCAATCCCAGTCCCAATCCACCAAACTTGCGCGTAGTGGCTCCATCTTCCTGCCGGAAATGCTCAAACACATAGGGCAGAAATTCCGAGTTGATGCCTTTACCTGTGTCGATCACTTGCAGTTGAGCATGGTGATTAGTCTGGGTGAGACGAACTGTCACCTGTCCGACGGTTGGAGTAAATTTAACTGCATTTGACAACAGGTTCCACACCACCTGCTGCAATCGCCCCGCATCCCCGTAAATCTGTCTGATGTTGGGTTCAAGGTTGACTTCAATGTGAATCGACTTGGCTTCTGCTGCTAGTCGTACTGTTTCCAGAGCGGCCGAAATCACCAATGACAAATTCACCGGCACTGGAACGAGGGTCAGTTTGCCGCCCATAATGCGGGAAATATCCAGCAGATCGTCGATTAACTGGCATTGAAGTTGGGCGTTGCGTTCGATCGTTTCCAGTGCTTGTGCTGTTCTAACTGCATCCAGCTTGCCACGGCGTAACAGTTGTGACCAGCCCAGGATCGGGTTGAGGGGCGATCGCAACTCGTGAGACAAAACAGCCAAAAACTCATCTTTAATTCGGTTGGCATTTTCGGCGGTTTCCCGTGCGGCTTGTTCTCGTTGTAGGAGTTGTTCGCGTTCAGATTCAATGCGCTTGCGATCGGTAATGTCATAGGAGATGCCAATTAACCCAATCACAAGTCCCGCCTCATTCCGGTAAGCGGCTTTCATGCCCAGAAATGTCCGAATACCATCAGGAGATTCTTCAACCACTTCCGTTTGTCCAGATGCCATAATGCGTTGATCGTTTGCCATGATTGTTGCTCCCATCTCAGGTGACGGATAGAGATCGCAATCCCGATAGCCAATCACCTCAGAAGCAGATTTACCTAGCACTTCCAGCGTGGCTGGATTGGCATAAATAATCCGCCCTTCTCGGTCTTTGACGAAGATTGGCGAGGGTGCAGATTCGTTAATCACCTCTAAAATGGCATTCTTTTGCCGTAGTTCTTCTTCAACTCGTTTGCGATCGCTGATATCTTTGAACAGAATGGCGACTTTTCGCTCATAGGGCTGCCCGATGCAGAAGGCATAACAATCGAACCAACGATTCATCGCTTCGGAGCCATTCTCAAAGCGCAGAGATTCGCCCGTCAGCACGACTTGACCGTAAATTTCAACCCACTCAGCTTCAAGATTTGGAATGAGCTGACGTGCAGTTTTACCCGTCGCCTGTTGCAGTCCTGTTTGCTGCTCGAATGCTGGATTGACTTCCAAAAAGCGGTAATCGATCGCCTTTTCGTTCTCATCAAATAGCACTTCGATGACGCAAAAGCCTTCATCAATCGATTCAAACAGCGTTCGGTAGCGTTCCTCCGATTGGCGTAAGGCGGACTCGGCCTGTTTGCGATCGGTAATGTCCCGAAAATAAAGACTGAGACCAGCCCCAGCGGGATAAGCGTGAATCTCTAACCACATCATCAGGGGCTCGTATAAAACCTCGAAGTGAGCCGCTACTTGGTCTGCCACAACTACACGGTAGGTCTGTTCAACGATCGTGCCGACTGACCAAGGCCACACATCCCAGTGTGTTTTACCAATCATCTCCGACGGTTGCAGGTTATTCATCCTGGCAACTGCTTGGTTGACGTAAGTAATGCGCCACTCGCGATCGAGAGATACAAAGGCATCGGTAATGCTTTCAAGAATATCGACTGCCTGCTGAGCCTCATCGTCCAAGGCTTGACGAGTCGCTTCTGTTTCTAGTCTCCCGGCTTGCTCGCGCCACACAGCTAATTCAGCCGTCTGACGCAGATGAATACTTTGCAAAGTAGCAGCAGTAAAGCCTGCAAGACTGGTCATTAACCGTTGGTCTTCACGATCGAACTGATGCTGCTCATTGTGAGAAATAATCCAAAGGGTGCCTACCTGTCGATCGCCCGCGCAAATCGGAAACAGCAGTCCCTCAACGATCGGAAATTGCGGATGATGGAGGTAAGTGAAATAGAGTTCGGGACGCGCATATAGTTGGGGTTCCCCGCAATGAATCGTCGTACCACAAGGACTAAAGTTGGCTGGGGTAGTCGTTTGTTCCAAGGATTCTAATGCACCTGCGATCGCCACCCACCGAAAGACAGAAGTGCCATCTGCCAAAGTCTCCAGCAAGCTGATCCCAGCAGTATCGGCTCCACAAAGATCCTGTGCGATCCGAACCAGAGTTTTCAGCATAGACGGAGGATCGTCCGTCAGTTGTTGAGCAAGAGTATGAAGGGCTTGGTTTTCCGCCGCGAAATCTGGTTGTCTTGCTGGGCGATCGGCCAGTGCTGCTGTAATCAGGACATCTGCTTCAGTCATTGCTTTTTGGCTGCTAAGGGCTTAGTGCGCCGATTTTTCTGGGATTAATCTAAAATCTAAAATCTAAAATCTAAAATCGATTGATGATGCAACCGGAATTGATATCACTCATCGCTTCCAAAGCTTCTTTCATCTCCTCTACATTCGTCGTCGCCGTACCAAATTGACGCACCACAATGCTAGCCGCCAAATTCCCCAAAACCGCCGCTTCCCAACCAGATGCACCGACACACAAAGCTAAAGTCATAGCTGCTACGACGGTATCTCCAGCACCAGTCACATCAAATACATCAGTCTTATTAAAAGGCGGAATATCCCAACGTTCAATAGAAAATTCCCCATCTTTGCAAATAGATGTTGGAGGTGGTGAATTTTTGATAATTTCCCCATTCACTTTTTCAAACAAACTCATTCCTTCATCGCCACGAGTAATTAGGATTTTCTGAGCTTGAGTTAAGTTCAACAAATCTCGTCCTGCTTGCATTAAAGTTGGAGAATTGTTGATAGCATATCCGACTGCTTGTTCGGCTTCTGGCAAGTTCGGAGTAAACAACATGGCTCCAGAATATCGCTGCAAATCTGTCTGAGCATCAACAATTGTCTTACCACGAACTACCGCCGATGCGATCGCCAAATTAGTCAAAACTCCATCACCATAGTCCGAACAAACCACCGCATCTACCGTCGGTACTTGCTGCCGGATATAATCTGCTAACTGTAACTGCAAATCCAAATCCGGCAACTCGTCCGATTTGCGATCGACTCTGACAACTTGCTGAGTCACCGACTGCCGCGCGTGTCCAGAAATGCGCGTTTT
>JAYTZD010000118.1:0-2007 GCA_043742065.1 Oscillatoriales bacterium | reverse complement strand
GGCGATTTCACCCTCCCGCAAGTCCGCGCCTACCATGACTCGCACAAAATGCCTCAATGCGATGTGGTAATTGTCGGAATAAAAACAACTCAAAACCAGCTTTTTGTAGTTTAGCACCGTAGAATCCACCTAAAGCTCCCGTGCCCACGATGGCATAATTGCGATTGCGATTTGACATGATGTTGATGAATAAATAATTAGGAATAAGGATGCAATCTAAGATTTAAAATTGTCTTAGCCAC
Source organism: Oscillatoriales bacterium (assembly GCA_043742065.1). GTDB lineage: Bacteria > Cyanobacteriota > Cyanobacteriia > Cyanobacteriales > Microcoleaceae > Microcoleus. The sequence continues at coordinate 1,765 of JAYTZD010000118.1, read as the reverse complement.
TGCATCAACTCTTCAGATAGCTGTTTTCTGGTTCGGCTAACTGCATCGATGCAGACGTGCTTAGTAAGAGCCTTAGCTACAGATTTCTCTGCAACTGATTCGGAAAAAACTTGGTAGGCAATTTCAAATTCATCGCCGGCAACCTGTTTGGGTGTCAATTGAATAGTTAGTCGATCGCCTGGAAACATCGGACGGTAAAAATCTACACTAGCATGAACAATCGGAATAGCGCGATCGGGATTGCTAAAAAATACTTTGAGATTGATATCTGATGCTGCTAGAGATGCCTCATAAGCTTCGTGGCACATCGCTAAGACGTTGGCAAAGTAGACAACTCCAGCGGCATCGGTATCTTGAAAACGGACTGTACGAGTGTAAATAAAAGGCATTTAAAGTGGTTTTGAATTTTGAGTTTTGAGTTAAAATTTTGGTATTTATTTAATTCAAAACTCATAAGTTATGCTCCTTTTTTGATCAAAGTTTTTAACCTTTGTTCTTAATCAACATCACATCTATAATCTTGAGGGCAATCTCTTCGGAAAGTCCCAAGGCACTGTAAAGATCGTTCAAAAGGTGCTCTTCTTCTTCGGAAACCTCACCATCTGCTAAAGCGATATCCGTTGTCACAGCAAAAACAGTTTCTTTGAGCTCGTCAGGAAGTGCTGCCAAAGCTGCATTAAATAATGCCTGAACTCCTTGTCGTTGCAGAAGCATCAGTAGTCGATCGAGCATTTTTTTCATCACATCATTCGGATAGCTTCTAAACAGTTGCATCCGAGATAAAGCCATGTTGAGCGCTTGACTTTCGCTCTCATTAATGTAACCATCGGCTGCTACGGCAATTAGGGCGATCGCGGCAAATGCTTCGGCTGGCCCCAAAGTTACCTCACCTTGTTGGCGAGTCTGTGATATCTTATCAAATAAACCCATTATAATTTCCTCATTCTTTAGTGTGTTAATCCTTCGATCGTCCTTGGCTTTGCTCAGGAGGTTTTTTGGGGATTTTAAGTAATTATATCAAACTACTTTTCAGAAAGGGCTAACTCTGCTTTCAAAAAATCCACAAACTGTCGCGCAGTCCGCCCCGATCGCCCATTACGACGTGTAGCCCACTCTTTAGCCCGATATTCCAAATCTTCAGTTGCGAGTTTGATCCCAGCCAGCAGTGCCAAATGTCGGACAATAGTTAAATATGTGTCTTGATCCGCCGGTTCAAAAGTTAAAGTCAAGCCAAAGCGATCGCTAAATGAAAGTTTTTCCTGTACCGTATCCCAAGCGTGAACTTCATCACCATCGCGGGGGCGAGGCCTGTCGTCAAAAAACTCTCGAATTAAATGCCGCCTATTAGATGTCGCGTAAACTACTACATTTTGAGGGCGCGCGGTGACATTTCCTTCTAAAACCACTTTCAACGATTTAAAAGCATCATCATCTTCCTCAAAGGAAAGGTCATCCACAAAAATAATAAACTTTTGAGGAACCCCCCGCAACTGTTCCACAATTAGCGACAAATCTTGCAAATCTGATTTAGATACTTCAATCAAGCGCAAATTGCGATCGCCAAATTCATTTAATAGCGACTTCACCAAAGAAGACTTGCCAGAACCGCGACTCCCATACAGCAAAACGTGCAAAGCCGGATAACCAGCCAGTAAAAACTCCGTATTTTTGACCAAAGCATCTCGTTGCCAATCGCAGCAGACTAATTCTTGCAGATTTATGCGATCGGGATGAGCAATACTCGCCAACTGCCGATTTCTCCATT
>JAYTZD010000117.1:0-4129 GCA_043742065.1 Oscillatoriales bacterium | reverse complement strand
TACCTTACAACTGACTGGTTTAGACACCGCAGCCGCACGGGAAATTCTCAGAGATAAAGGATTAGCAGAAATCGATAACTGCGAAGCACTCATTCACCGCTATCAAGGCAATCCCTTTTGGTTAAAAAGCGTGGCGACTTTGATTCAAGAGTTGGGAATCGGTGCGGCAGAGTTATTAATAGATGATACCATATTGTTGCCGGAAGATTTGAAAGATGTTTTACAGCAGCAGTTCGATCGCACTTCCGAACTAGAAAAACAAGTCATGTCATTGCTGGCGACAGAAAACCAGCCACTCAACTTCGCCAAATTGCTACAACATGGACAAATATCATCATCAGATTTGCTAAACGCCTTGCAATCTCTATCGCGGCGCTGCTTGATCGAAAAACAGGAAAGTCTTTATACTCTGCCACCTGTACTGAAGGAGTATATCAAAACTCGACAATGAATAAACGTTTCAAACAACACCGCTTGTCAACTCTTGTTTCCTCAAATTCGGCAACAATGCCAAAACATCCAAATACCACCACCAACGCTGAGGTGTAATCTCCTCAAATTTGCGCTTCTGGGTTAAATCCACAAATCTCGACAACTCCTCATAAAACTCCCTTGCTTGTTCAACTAACCGTCCATCGGCATTTGCTAATAAACCTTTCTCTTCCTCACTCAGTTGAGATTCAACTTTTGACAACTCATCTCTAAGTTGCAACATTTCTAAATGTTCAGCCCCACTCACATCAGGAAATTCAACCATTACACAATAGTTTTTTACCAAAATATTCATAACAAATCCTTAACTAAACCTACATAAATAAACATTGAATTAGCCAGGTAGCTTTCCGGTTCCTTTGGAGGAAAAGCCGTTTCTAAAACTCCATCCAAGCCGATCATTACCAGCCATATTGTGTTGTTTACACTGCTGGTAACTGTCGGATAAAACGTTTTTCCGTAGACGTACACATAAACTTTAGCGTCAGCATCCCTAACAATAAAACTGATAACTCCATTATATTCTTCAAGGGTTGCATCCGGCCCTAAATGGCCTAAATTAATCCTTTTGAGTAAATGAGACATTGCTTTTCCAGGTTTCCAGATAATTTCGTCTCTCACCCGGTCAATTGCTTGCACAATCTCTAATTGCCTACCTTCATCAAAAATCAACTTTAACCTTACCTGAGAAAAACTGAACTGTAAACAAACATATCATAACCTATTGGGCATTACCCAAAAAAATATAAAACCTAAGACTGTGCTATCATAGAATCCAAAACTTATTTAGTTGAGTTATATGACCACAATAACTACAATCACAACAGCCTCAAAACTCGCTGATTATTACATCTGGTTCGCGAATGATGTAGGTTCCTATCTCAGCAACCACAAGCTACAAAAACTCTTGTACTACGCCCAAGCCTGGTATTTGGCATTTGAGGATACACCGCTGTTTGATGAAGATTTTGAAGCTTGGGTACACGGGCCGACTATCCCGGCTTTATTTTACGAATACAAAGAACAATTTGACTTTAAGCCAATTCTGAAAGAAGTCGAAAAACCAGACTTTCCCAAAGAAGTACAAGAGTTTTTAGACGAGTTATCCGATGATTACCTCTTTCGGGATGCCTATGAGTTAGAATTGATGGTGCGCCGCGAAGACCCTTGGATTAATGCTAGAGGTGAGTTGCCAAGAGATGAACCTTCTCATGCTATTATTCCGAAGGAATCAATGAGAAAATTTTACAAAAACCGTGTCATCGAAGAAGCATAAAAAAAGACAAGATACAGAGAAATGTTCCCTATCAGTTTCAAATCTCTGCTAATGAATACGGCCGGGTACATGGATTTTTTAGTGAAAATGTTTTTTATATTGTCTGGCTAGATCCAGATCACAATCTTTACAGTTGAAATGATTAGAAATATTGATTATTTTGGAGAATTAATGTTACCCAAAATGGCTGGTGCCCTTCGACTACGCTCAGGAAACGGGGAGTCGAACCATCAGGACACGGCACTGCCGTGTCTTCACAATTAATCGGTAGGGAAACGGCATTGCCGTGTCCTCCGTTGCTAAAGAAAACGGGTTTCGACTTCGCTCAACCAGCAGGTTTTTACATAATCTGTGGCTGCGACGAAATATTCTCACAAAAAACCCGGTTTCTGGGCCCTGTGGTAAGTCTTGTTTAAGAAAATTTTGCATAAATAGCTACAATAAAATTAATGCTTAAAAAACCTACTCCTAGTACAAGAATCACAAAGATTGTGATACTGAAAATAGATTTGAGCCGATCGCCAATTCCGGGTTTTTCTGAGTTCATTGGTCAATTATTACCATAAATTTGGGACAAGTAATTGATATTCAGTACGACTTGCGCGCAAAATCCTGTAGAATAGGGGCGCGTTGTGGTCGATCGCCACAAACCGCTAAATACACTAGATACATCATAATATGCCAGCCATCCTGAACTGACTCGTTCAGCTAAAAACATCAGAGTGGCACGGAATAATGTAAAAAATATAAGTTAAAAAAGAGAAAAATCGATGCTCAACCAAATCTCGCAACCTTACCAACAACGGGAAAATACTATGACTCAAAAAGTCCCGCGACTGCTAAATCCCTCAGTGTCTAAGCACTTGAGGCAAACTGTTCCTCAAAGACACTGGCTGGAATTGGCAGAATATGCCTCCCTCGCAGCCTCTGGTGTCGGTTCCCTAGCCGTGGCGCTGTCTGGTCAAGCTTTTTATGGGGTGGCTCCCCTAACTTTAGCTTTGTCGCTGAATGTTGCTAACCGTTATCGATTTGAGCAGCAAGTGCGGGTTTATCAAAACTCCGAAATTGCCGAAGTCCAACAGTCTGTCAACAAAATCGAGAAAACCGCCGCGACGGTAATTCTGAAAGTGCGTAAGCAGTTATCAACAGATATTGAAGCACTCCGCCAGCAAATGGCTGCACTACCACGCCCAGAAAGCTTTGAGGATTCGATTGATGTTGAGGAACAGTTGCTGAGTTTGGGCCAGTCGGTAGCTTCTTTGCAAGAAATTGTCGCATCGGCTGTGATTGATGTCCGCCGAGAGGTGAGTGAACAATTGGAAGATTTACCTGTGGCAGAAACCACCAATCTCGAAGCAATTGAAGAGGCGATTGAGCAACTGCAAAGTACGACTCAACTCTTGGGAGAAACTAGCATCACCCAAGATGACTGGGAAGGCGTAAATACTCGATTTTTGGAAATCCAGAAAGTCATGGCTAATCTCCAAAGCCAACTGCAAGCTCAAGCACAGCAATCGGGTGATTTGTCTAGCTTCAAGGCTCAAATCGATAATTTGGAACATGAACATCAAGAAGTTGTCAAGCCACACCTCAAGCGGTTAATTTCTGTGGTGAAGCAGTTGCAGAATACATAGCAAAAGTTAGTAGTGTCGTTTCCTGCTGGATCGGAATGATTTAACCGCAGAGGACGCAGAGAACGCAGAGGGAGATCGGAGAGAGATGAATACAGGATGATGCTATTTGTGTTAAACAATTAAAAGCTAATCTATCTAGCTGAACTCTTTTCAACCTGCTACCAGAAAATCAAATGACTGCAACCGTTACAATGACTGAGAATCCCTTACTAATTGGCAAAGGATTGCCTCCTTTTGAATCGATCGCACCAGAACACATTGTCCCTGCGATCGCCCACCTGCTGACCGAACTAGAAGCAGAACTCGCTGCCTTGGAAGTCTCTGTCCAGCCAACTTGGAGTGGCTTAGTGGAACCTCTACAGGAACTCGGAGAGCGTTTAAATTGGACTTGGGGGATTATTGGGCATTTGATGGCGGTGAAAAATAGCCCGGAATTGCGATCGGCTCACGAAACTGTACAGCCGCAAGTAGTACAATTTGGGAGCAAGCTCAGTCAAAGTAAACCGCTTTACGAAGCTTTTAAAGCACTGCGGGCTAGCGAAAATTGGGACAGCTTAGATTCGGCTCAACAGCGAATTGTCGAAGCTGCTCTCCGAGATGCCGAACTCTCTGGTGTCGGTTTAGAAGGTGAGCAAAAAGAGCGGTTTAATGCTATTCAATTAGAATTAGCAGAAGCTACTACCCTATTTTCTAATCATGTTCTAGACGCAACCAAAGCCTTTAGTCT
>JAYTZD010000116.1:0-8092 GCA_043742065.1 Oscillatoriales bacterium | reverse complement strand
CAGTGATATTATCATTACCTCTATTACCTCTGAGAGTATCGTTACCGCCGTTACCGATAATCGTATCATCTCCGCCACCGCCAGTAGCTGCATTATTGCGATCATCTCCTGATAAATAGTTTGCTTGTAGGGGAGCTAAACCAACTTGAATTTCTTTGATTAATCCCACAAAAGAGAATTCTGAAGCTGTTCTCAAACTCTCAGCGCCGGCTCTCGTCCTGATTTTTATTGACACCTCTGGTAGGGCAAAATTCATAGCCGCTATAAATTCATTGAAATCCGAGTCATTGTTATAAGTAAACTCTGGACTATTCAAGTCTTCGACAGAGATTTGCCTTTGAAAAAAACCTACGGGTGGATTAGTTAAGAGTTTTTCTGAGCGATGCTTAGCTAAGACAATTAGCGGGTCAATATTGGGGTCTGTAAAACTTTGAATAAATGCTTTTCCTGGCAAAAAACCTTCTCCAAATAGGCTGACAAAATCTCCGCTGACAATGTAATGACTGGCAGTTTTGTTGGGAGTTCTGCTGAGATTACGCCTAAAAGTATTGACCGTGTTTTTTGAGACTCCCGGAGAGTTGAAAGTAAATACATTGCCAGTAATCAAATTCGACTCAGTGGCGACTATTTGCGCGATCGCACCGCCCACACTATGACCGATCACATCCGGTAATAACAGATTCGGATTTTGAGCAGAATTTGTACCGATTTGTTTCAGCCAGTTGTCGATCGCATCTTTGTTGTTTTCAAATTCGGGAAAACCAATGTTGCGCGAATCGGCAAATATAGCATCGTTGCCGATGAAGTCAGTACCGCGAAACACCAGAACTGGTGGGTTCTGTGGATCTGTAGCACCGAAGCCGATCGCATAAAAGCCTGTTTGCTGATCGTCAAAAATGCGATCGATATAGTAGCCATTAGTATCCAGAAAACGCGAAACTAGATTTTGCGAATCTGGTCGTTCATTCAAATAAACAATTGATTTAGCTAGAGATTCATAAACCGCAGGAGATACACTCATAATATGATTTTTTGTGTTTGTTGCTATTGATGATCCCCAGTCAGGGAGCTAATTATGCGTTTGAGGTAATTATAGCCGATCGCATTTATATGGTATACTAAAGATTATCAACTCCGAAATTAAGATTTTTGCAGTTATGAGTATCATTCGTCAATACATTGCTCCATTGATCGCGATATTAGTATTTTTCGTAGCCCTCGTGGCAGTCAGCGCTCGCATATTTTTGCCCGCTGACATGGCGGCCCCAGCACCGATTGAGGAAGTGACTCCAGAAAAACAAGCAGCCGTCGTAAATCCGATTTTCTTGGGGCTAAATTATTCCCCTAACCGTGTCGGCTAATCTGATGTCGGATTTGATACCGGGCTATTCGTGGCGATCGGGCTCTGGACTCGATCGCGCACAACTGGTAAAGTTTATGCACCGGACTTACGGAGAGCTTTACCCTGATGGGGAATTGGGACATTTGGCTCAAACTGTTGAGCAATATTTTTCCAACCAGACACCGCTTTGGTTAGTGGAGTGCCAGAAAAATAGGGGGGAAGATGCCGAAATTTTGCTCGTGCTTCCATCTTCTCATCTCAATCCCAAATCTCAAGTTCACAATCTGAAATCCACTATCGGATGTTTGTGGTTAGGAAATGCGATAGATCAAGGCACAGGACAACGCCATGCTCACATTTTTCTGCTCTATGTAGCACCGGCACACCGACGTTTGGGAATCGGTAGATCTTTAGTTATTCATGCGGAAGATTGGGCAAAAAAAAGAGGCGATCGACAAATTAGCCTCCAAGTATTTCTGAGTAATCAGCCCGCCCTGAATCTCTATCAAAAATTAGGATATCAAAGTCATTCCGTCTCTATGATAAAATCTCTATAATAAGTGATTAGTTATTGGTTACTGGTTATTGGCTGCTCATAAATAACAACTGCCAACAGTCAACTGCCAACAGTCAACAGTCAACAGTCAACTAACACCAAACTGAGTTGCTCAGGAGCATCCTCAGTGCGGTAAAGTTTTTTTATGCACAATAACGACTACCCGATCGCCATTGATATTGACCAGGAACTGGAAAGCCCTTTGGATCAACTCGACGAATCCGAACCCCCGCTGCCAGATCCAGACGAAATGTTGCCTTTGCTTGAATCGCCCGAAGCTCAACACCGGATGATGGCTGCGCGGGCTTTTTGTGAACTGCAAGACGATCGAGCAATTTCGCATTTAATTAATTTGTTGAGAGACGGTTGTCCCTTAGTGCGCGTCAGCGCAGCCTATGCTTTGGGGCGAAATCCGAGTCCCGATGCTGTCGAACCCCTTATTGAACAACTAAACCGCGATTGGAATGGTTATGTTCGCAAAGGAGTAGTTTGGGCCCTAGGAAATTGTCGCGATTACCGCGCTTTGCCATCTTTAATTGATGCCCTGAGAACTGATATTTCGGCCGTACGTTTGTGGGCGGCGAGTTCCCTTGGTCAAATGGCAAAAGTTAGTTACTATGTGGTGATTGCTGCGATTCCGCCGTTGATCCAATCGCTGCGGGGAGACGCCGTATCTGCTGTGCGAAGTAACTCCGCTTGGGCGATCGGGCAACTAGCCCGCGAATTACCCAATAATGTAGTGTATGCCGGTGCGATCGATGCTCTGATTGAAGCTTTAGAAGAAGAGCAAGATATGGGCGTGCGGGAAGATGCAAAATCTTCGCTATTGCGAGTAGGTGATCCGCGAGGTTTACAGATAATTGAAGACTTAGAAATGGAAGGACTTTTGTGATATAATTATCATCATTAAACACATTTACTAATTACCCATTATGGAATTCATCAACCCTAAGACAGATTTTGGATTCAAAAAAATCTTTGCTTCTCCCCAGAGCAAAGAGGTTTTGATGAGCTTCCTCAATGCTATGCTCTACAACGGAGAGCCAACAATTACAGACTTAGAAATCATCGACCCCTACGCCGCACCTGCCATTACTGGATTAAAAGACACTTACTTGGATGTCAAAGCAAAAATTACGGGTGGCATAACTGTAATTATTGAAATGCAGGTCATTAATGTAGATGCTTTTACCAAGCGCGTCATATACAATGCCGCCAAAACCTACTCAACTCAACTCAAGCCGAGAGAAGGCTATTCAAAATTAGTTCCTCTGATTGCTCTGACGATTACAGATTTTGTCTTGTTTGAAAATACCGAAAAATTCCTGTCACACTTTGTATTCAAAGAAGTTGAAGAAAACTTCGAGTATTACAGAGAAATAGAGCTAGTTTTTCTCGAACTACCGAAGTTCAACCAAAAATTAGAACAAGTTAAAAATCTGCTCGAAAGCTGGGTTTATTTTCTCAAAAACGCTCCTAATTTAGAAGAAATACCGGATATATTGGCATCCTTCCCTGAAATCAGAACAGCTTTTAATATCGCCAACCGTTCTGATTTAAGCCTGAAAGAATTAGAAGGCTTAGAAAAGCGGGAAATGTTCTTTGAAGACCAACGCGGTGCTGTTATTAAAGGAATACAAGAAGGTCGTCAAGAAGGTTTAATAGAAGGGCAACAAACATTAATCTTGCGTCAAATTGCGCGGCGTACTGGTGAAATATCACCAGAATCTCAAACTCGGATACTGGAACTATCTCCTGAAAAATTGGATGATTTAGGAGACATTTTGTTAGATTTTACCAGTCAGGAAGATTTGATCACTTGGTTAGATTCAGTGTCAGCATAAATTCTTTCGCCCGATTAGTAGGGAAACGGCACTGCCATGTCCTTACTACAAACAGGTTTTATGATCGGTTAAAACTGAAATATTTCATTAATGTCAGCAACAGGCAGGATGCCTGTTCCACAAAGAGTGAATTTTCTTGTGGAACAGGCATCTTGCCTGTTCAGAAAAGACTTATTCAGAATAGTACAACATCTCAGTTACAAACAACTGATCTAATAAGACTTATTGAAAATAGTACAACATCTCAGTTACAAACAACTAATCTAACAAGTCAGGTTCTCGACGCACTATCATGTCATAAAGCGGTTGAAAGCTAAACCATCCCATGCGATGTGAACCTACTTGCTGTTGTGTCAGACGCGCACATTCCGGTTTAATGAGAATCGGTTTTCCCGCTGCTTCTGCCATTAATTGAGCTTGACAAGAACGTTCCATTGCAATAAACCACCAAGCCGCTTCATCTACAGTTTCACCTACTGTTAAAAGCCCGTGATTTTGGAGAATAATCGCTTTTTTATTACCCAAAATTTTGGCAATGCGCTTAGCTTCTTCTATTTCCAAAACTACTCCAGTGTAATCATCAAATAAAGCATGATCTTCGTAAAAAGAACAAGCATCTTGAGTTAGCGGGTCTAGCAGGCGGCCCAAACTCGACCAACTTTTGCCGTAGGGTGAATGGGCGTGGGCTGCCGCGATGACATCGGGACGGGCTGCGTGGACTTGGGAATGAATGGCAAAAGCTGCTTCGTTTACGGGTTTATTTCCTTCAACAACTTCGCCTTGATGGTTGACTAAAATTAGGTCGCTGACTCCAATTAAACTGAAGTGCATCCCAAAGGAATTTACCCAGAAATGGTCAAGGTGTTCGGGATCTCGGACTGTAATATGTCCGGCAATTCCTTCACTGAAACCAAACTTGCCAAATAATCTTAAAGCGGCGGCTAGACGCTGTTTTCGGTGGTGACGTTCTTCTTCTATCGAGTTGAATGTCAGTGGTTGAATAATGACTTTGGGAACTTTTATGGCAATCATAATTTGTAATTACTAAGGTGATTTGCAAAGGTTAAATTATGCTTCTTCCTTCATATAGCAGTTCTCAAAAAAGTGAGGTATGCCCTATGCCCGATGCCCTATGCCCTATGCCCTATGCCCGAAGCATACCTGATCTTTCTGAGAAAGCCTATATCATAATATCATTTCCCGATCGCCATCCCAGCCAACCAAGCCGTAGTCCACGCACTTTGGAAGTTGAAACCACCAGTCACGCCGTCGATATCCAAAATCTCACCAGCAAAATAAAGTCCCGGACAGTGGCGACTTTCCATTGTCTTGAAATCGACTTCCTTTAAATTAACACCGCCACAAGTGACAAATTCTTCCTTAAATGCGCCTTTTCCTGAGATCTGATATTCACCTTGTACGAGCTCTTGGAGGAGTTTGTCAAGGGTTTTATTGGGGATATCAGCCCAGCGTTTTGGCTCGTCAATGCCGATCGCACTTGTCAAACGTTCCCACAGACGACGCGGAATCGGAAACGGACAACTAGAAACCACCAATCGCTGCGATAACTGCGACTTCACCCCCAGCAATTGCTGGCGCAAAACCTCTGGATTGTACTGGGGAAGCCAATTTATTAATACAGAAGCTCGATAATGGCGATCGTGCAAAAATCTCGCACCCCAAGCCGAAAGTTTAAGTACAGCAGGCCCACTCAAACCCCAGTGAGTAATTAACAAAGGCCCGCTTTGTTCTAATTTTGCCCCAGGTAATTTTACCTTAGCATTAGCAACAGAAACTCCGGCTAAATCTTTGATTCTGCTATCAGAAACATTAAAAGTAAATAGAGAAGGAACTGGCTGTTCAACGGTATGACCTAAATCTTTTGCCCACTTGAAACCAGAGGGATTACTACCAGTAGCTAAAATCAGGCGATCGCAGTTTAATTGCTCCCCCGACTTAAGCACAATTTCAAACGTAGGGGCGGTGCCCCCGTGCCCGCCCTCCAATGTTAATTTCTTGACTGAAACTACCGCATCACCAGTACGAATTTGCACGCCAGCATCCTGGGCTGCCCGGATCAAACAGTTAACAATTGTCGCAGAATCGTCTGTAATGGGAAACATTCGCCCGTCTGCTTCTGTTTTCAATGTAACAGAATGACTGGCAAACCATTCGACAGTATCACGAGGTTGAAACCGAGTAAAAGCACCGCGCAGAGCTTTCCCGCCTCTGGGGTAATTCTGCACTAAAATAGCAGGGTCAAAACAAGCGTGAGTGGCGTTGCAGCGCCCGCCGCCAGAGATCCGAACTTTTGCCAGGAGTTGCCGGCCAGCTTCTAGTAAAGTGACGCGGGCATGAGGGTATGTTTTAGCACAGGTAATTGCACTGAAAAACCCCGCAGCACCGCCGCCTATGACTGTAATTTTGAGCATTCGATCGGACAAATTATTTCTCGCTTATTCTGGTTCAAAATCGGATTTTGCTGCCCCGCAAGTCGGGTAAACCCAATCGTCAATCGATTTTAGATTTTAGATTTTAGATTTTAGATTTTAGATTGACCCCACGGATAAATTCGGGGGCTTGAGGATTTTAGATTTTGGATTTTGGATTGATTCCACGGATAAATCCGGGGGCTTGTACCACCTTTGAAATTTTTGGTCGGGAATATCTTCAAAGGGAGTACCGGCAGGTATTCCCCCGTCGGGGTCGCCTACTTCCGGTCGTAGACGTAATTGCAAACGGTACAGACGTATTTTTGCATTTCACAATCCAATTTTATATTGTACAGTCCTGAACGCACAGACTCTACTCGTAGGGTGCTTTCGGCGCACCTTACTACTGTAAAATCACAAATCGAAAATCGCAAATCGAAAATTGTACAAACCTCTAGAATTTTGGTTCTAGAGGCTTGATTCGATATTTTATGAGTTTACCACTTGCGGGCAACTAGACTACGACTTTTTGCTTAGTCCAAACGCCGTGTTCATCTTCTTCGTACTCTTGATGAATGGCTTCCCAGGCGCTGTGTTCGGCTTGGATCGAGTCGTTGGTTTCGTCAAAGGCGGCGTTGTAGCGATCGAAAAATGTTTTTTTAGCTGCTTCTGACAAGTGCGATCGTACTTCTGGAGACAAATCAGCGGGGCTGTCGCAGCGACCTTTAGCGGCACGCGGTAGCGTCATTTCGTTAATAGCTACTTCTTCGCCACCAGCACTTTCTAACAATAGTTGAAATTCCCCGGTTCTGTCCGCTGGAACTTCTGCCATCACCAGAAATTCCCCGGCTTCGACGCGGGTTTGATAGATAGTGGCTTTGTCTTCCGGCATTCCCAAAGCGACTAAAGCCGAGACTAAACCAGCACCAGCCGAACCTGCGATCGCACCGCTAGCTGCACCCAACAATACAGCACCCAACGGGCCCGCCGATACAACTGCACCGACAAAGGGAATAAACAACACGCCAACACCAGTTAGCAAACCCAAAAAAGAACCGAATAAGGAACCAAAAATCGCCCCACTTCGCAAACCACCTAAAATTACATCTTTTTTAGTCAGAAAGCCAGCAATTTTAGTTTTGGACTGAAAATTTTTTCCCATTACTGAAATATCGTCGCGGGACACGCCGCGATCGAGTAAACGCCGAATCACACCATCTAATTGTTCTTCTTCTTTAAATACGGCTGACACTGTACGTTCTGCTAAATATGCTTCAGTCATTTTACACCTTTAGTTTTGGTTGATTAGTTACGGTTTTTAGTATATGATTACAACCTAGGCTGATCACATCGACCTTGAGATAGAGGTCAATCAGTAGCACTGATCTGGGGACTCTATCAAAGGAGTTAAAATTGAATCAACATTGAGTTAACATTATCATTATAACTCTACTTCTCAAGGTTAATTGATGCAGCTAGCACCTCTATTTCCAATCATCCACACCATTTTAAAGTCGGCATTTCCTAGATGTCTGTGGACGGGAAATGTCAACAGTCGAGAAATTGCCCTAACCTTTGACGACGGCCCACACAATCGGCATACTCCTCAACTGCTAAAAGTTTTAGACGAGTACCAAATACAAGCTAACTTCTTTTTGCTGGGTTGTTGTGTGGAGAGATACCCAGAAATTACTCAAGAAATTTGCGATCGCCAACACTGGATCGGCCTCCACGGCTATCAGCACAAATCGTTTGCCGGAATGAAACCGCAGGAATTCAAACAAAGTTTAGAAGACACACAAAAAGCAATTTCCCAAGCTAGCAATTTAGACCCAAAATTAATCCGAGATGTGCGGCCACCTAACGGCATTTTTACTCCTCGAACGCTCCAATTATTGAAACAGTGGGAATATCGACC
>JAYTZD010000115.1:0-2022 GCA_043742065.1 Oscillatoriales bacterium | reverse complement strand
TAGGGACACGGCACTGCCGTCTCCTAATTTCTTAAGTCCTCACAACAAATAACCAATTCCCAATTCCCAATTCCCAATAACAAAATGATTAAAATCTTACACCTTTCAGATATCCACATGGGAAGCGGCTTTTCCCACGGGCGCGTCAATCCAGAAACAGGCTTAAATACACGTTTAGAAGACTTCGCGAATACGCTGAGCAAATGTATGGATAGAGCGATTTCTGAACCCGTAGATTTAGTCATATTCGGCGGCGACGCTTTCCCCGATTCCACGCCGCCACCGTTTGTCAAAGAGGCTTTTGCGCGTCAATTTAGCCGCTTAGTTGATGCCCAAATTCCTACAGTTTTGCTAGTAGGAAATCACGACCAACATTCCCAGGGACAAGGCGGCGCGAGTTTGGGAATTTATCGGACTTTGGGTATACCTAGGTTTATTGTAGGCGATCGCCTGGAAACTCACCTCATCGAAACCAGCAACGGCCCCGTACAGGTGGTAACATTACCTTGGCTGACGCGATCGACCTTAATGACTAAATCAGAAACCGAAAACCTGTCTATGGGCGATGTCAACCAATTATTAACCGAAAAACTGACGATCGCCCTAGAAGGAGAAATCCGCCGTCTCGATCCAAGCCTCCCCACTATACTTTTAGCACACCTAATGGCAGATAAAGCAAGTTTGGGTGCAGAGCGTTTTTTAGCAGTTGGAAAAGGCTTTAATATTCCCGTTTCGATGTTAACTCGTCCGTGTTTCGATTACGTTGCCCTCGGCCACGTTCACAAACACCAAAATCTGAATGCTTCTAACAATCCGCCCGTGGTTTATCCGGGAAGTATCGAACGAGTTGATTTTAGCGAAGAGAAAGAAGATAAAGGCTTTGTGTTAGTTAACTTGGAAAAGGGAAAAGCTGAGTGGGAATTCTGTACCTTACCTGCGCGGAAATTTCAGACTATCAAGGTGAATGTCGCCGAATCGGAAAACCCGCAAACCGAGTTGGTGAAAGCGATTGGGAAGAAAGAGATATCAGACGCGGTGGTGAGATTGATCTACCAATTGCGATCGGAACAATTAGACTTAATTGATAACGCAGAATTGCACACACTTTTGGGCGAAGCACACAGCTACACAATTCAACCAGAATTAGTCAGTCAACTAGCAAGACCGCGTTTACCAGAATTGAATGCTAACAATAGTATAGAACCATTAGATGCTTTGAAAACTTATCTGGCAAGTCGCGAAGATTTGAAAGATGTTGCGGAGAGTATGTTGGAGGCGGCGCAGGGTTTGTTGGGTGGCGGCGAGGAAGTTTTGGTAGAATTTTAGGTATTGTCTGTCACCTTCTATGCGGAGCTCTACACACAAATATTACGTGAGTGTTGGCAGGTGCCAATAGAGGATCGTCTTCCACATAGTCTAGGTGAAAATGTTCACCTTTTTGACTATTTTCATGGAAGTAGTTTAGTAATGACATACCCAGCTTATGAAAAGCAGATTTAGAACCTTCAAAAACCAGATTTCTTTTGTTTAGGTAAATTTTGATTAAATCTAATCTTTCGGGATTTTTTATCGGAGACAACTTCATTGAAATAGCTTCCAGGTTTTCAGGATAAAACTCTGACTTTACTTTCTCCGCGTGAAGCTTCAAATTTTCACTGATGCTTATGCAAAGTTTTCCCAGTTTGATCAGACCTCGTGGCAAATCAGATATCTCTATTTCTGGTCTGTCCCAGTTGCCATCAAATAAGATATACACAGTTTGCCTCCCGATCTAGTAATCTATTGTTGTAATTCACGAATCAGCATTCCCAAAAACCTCACCCAGCGCCAACCGAGTTCCGTTCGCAAAATCCACCCCCGACTGCACCTTTTTCCCCGCCAACTGCACCTCTCGCAATAATAATAAACCATTACCAGTTTGGACGATCGCACCCAAGCCCTTCACAACCTTCACCACAGCCCCATTCTCCCCCGACAACTCCGACAAAACAGCCCAATCCCGTTCCAAAACCCTCAACTCCG
>JAYTZD010000114.1:0-17954 GCA_043742065.1 Oscillatoriales bacterium | reverse complement strand
CTCAAGTTCACAATACTTACATTGTAGCCGAACATCCCAACGGAATGTGGTTAGTAGAACAACATATCGCTCATGAGCGCATTTTGTATGAACAATTGTGTAATACTTGGCAGTTAAAATCTCTAGAAAAGCCAGTAATTCTTAGTCAATTATCGGCGCTGCAAATTGAGAATTTATCCCGCTTAGGTTTGGAGGTAGAAAGTTTTGGGGAACAGCTATGGGCGGCGCGGGAAGTACCTGAATTGTTAGTCGATCGAGATGACTGTGCAGAAGCGCTTTTTGAACTCAGTAAAGTAGTAGATTTACAAGCAGCTCAAGTTGCGACGGCTTGTCGCAGTGCTATTCGCAACGGTACTCCTTTGAGTATTTCCCAAATGCAAAATTTGTTGAATGAATGGCAACAAACTCGCAATCCGCGCACTTGTCCCCACGGCCGCCCCATATATTTTGCCTTGGAAGAATCGACTTTGGCTCGCATTTTTCGTCGCAATTGGGTGATTGGGAAAAGTCACGGTATTTGATTGACAAAATATCCAAATTCCCGACTTCTTTGAGAAGTCGGGAATCTAACAAAAGACCATTTTACGTTTCACAAAAAAGTCGTTTATTGACATTGGCACAAGATGTGAGTTAAAATTAAAATAAGTCGCCTTTTTTTTAATCTTTTCAGCAACAGGCAAGATGCCTGTTCCACAGGAAGAAATGGCTATTTTGCTAGAAATAATATCTATCTTAGAATAAAATCTTTGTTGTGGAACAGGCATCTTGCCTGTTCATAATATTGACATAGAATGTTAATTAAATAATCTAATCATAAACATGGATTTTCCGAGAGCACGACAACTATTTTATCGAGAAATCAATCAACCAGATAGCTCAATCGATCTGGCAAAAGCTGCCCTTTACATAGCTTTAGAAGAATATCCAGATATAGAGCCGGAGGAGTATTTAAACATCCTGGATGTGATGGCGGATGAATTACGAGATCGCCTGCCAGCCCAAAATTATCCCCTGCGAATTATTCAAACTATTAACCGTTACTTATACGATGAATTGCAATTTGCGGGCAATGATGTTGATTATTATGACCCTCGTAATAGCTTTTTAAATCAAGTGATCGATCGCCGTACTGGTATCCCGATCTCTTTGTCTTTGGTTTATTTGGAAGTTGCGAAGCGGATTGATTTTCCGATGGTGGGAATTGGGATGCCTGGACATTTTTTAATTAAGCCAGATTTTGCAGATGCTGCTATTTTTGTTGATGCGTTTAACGGCGGCGAGATACTATTCCCGGAAGATTGTCAAGATCGAATTTCTCAAATTTATGGTCAAGTGATGGAGTTGCCGCCCACATTTCTCGCCCCAGTCAGTCCCAGGCAATTGTTGGCGCGAATGCTGGGAAATCTGAAGGCGATTTATTTGCAACAGGGAGATGCTGTGAGGGTGCTGAGAGCGGTGGAACGGATTTTGCTGCTGTTTCCAGATGCACTGGGGGAAAGGCGCGATCGCGGAATCCTGTATTATCAACTGGGCCGTTTGGCAGAAGCGCGCAGTGATTTAGCGATGTATCTCACGAATGCTCCTGATGCTCCTGATGCTATCAGAATTCGTGAATTGCTCGATCGGCTCGATGGGATGTAAAAAAAATTAACATATACATGGAAAATTGACACCTATCTTTTGATAGGTTAATGTTGATTCAAAGAATAGTAGAATAATTGGTCATTCGATTTTAGATTTCAGATTTCAGATTTTAGATTGACCCCACGGATAAATCCGGGGGCTTGAGAATTTGGGATTTGGGATTTGGGATTGATTCCACGGATAAATCCGGGGCTGTACCATCAAGAAATTATTGGTCATTTGGGTAACTTGAAAGCCCACTTTCCAGATTGACAGGCAACTTACACTCAAAGAGACGATCGCTCAAGAAAGTATTTTGACTCAAAAAGGTAGAAATCTATGAACTTTCAGTTTCAACAAGGTTATTTGAACGGAGTGCGCGAAAAATCAGCTCATTTCACTAAGAAAATGTCAAAGTCTTTATCATTAGGCTTGGCAATTTTGTTGGGAACAAGTGCAGTATTGCTGAGCAGTGGCAAAGCTTTGGCATTAGAAAAAGTCACAGTGAAATACGGCGCTGTTGACGTCACTTTACCGATCGCCGATTTGCAAAGTTTTGCACAAACTGGCAAACCATCACCTCAACTGCAAAGCGTTCTAAGTCTTGCCAAACAAACTCCAGAATCAGTGCGAGAAATATTAACCAGAGAAGTAGCTCTGGATGCTCAATTAGTAACGCGGCTGGCAAACACTTACTTCGGGGAAATTGTTTTCAAACAACTGGGCGAGGTTGCTTATGCACCAGCAACTCGCGATCAAAGCGCGCCAGCACTGCGGGATGCTTTAGTCGCAGCTTCCAAAGACAGCAAGATATCACTGATCGAAGTGATGCAAAATTACGGCCCTCCGGCTTTAGAAGTTGACGGCAATCAAGCGATGGCCGTCTATCAGCGAGTGATCAAAGATGTGCAAGATTTGCAGGCTATGTATCAGAATTCTCCTGCCTTGCAAAGTACGGCAGGTCAAGCAGTTAATTCGGCAAGACAAATGATTTGTCAGCCAAATTCATCGGGGAATATGAAGTAATTGGGAACTGGGAATTGGGAATTGGGAATTGGGAATTGGGAATTGGGCATAGGTTATTTCCTAATGGCTCTTTTCTTCCTTCTTCCTTCTTCCTTCTTCCTTCTTCCTTCTTCCTTCTTCCTTCTTCCTTCGGCTATAATTGCTCGGCTACTCGTTTGAGGCGACGGAGCTGGTCTTTCATATCTTTCTGTGTCCAAGGGGCTGCAAAGCGATTGAAACCATATCGAATTAATGGATTGGGAATCTCAAATTCAAAGCGGTTGATCAACAGCGTTCCTTGAATTTGTGGTTGACATTCCCAGCGATCGCACCCTTTGAAAAATCCGTCAAAGCCCCAAACAATTAAACCAGGTTCTCGCTCCAAGACTACGCTCTCTAAAGTGGGTTGCAAAACCGGAATTTGTATGATAAACAGGCTACGACTTCCCACCGCAGTATCCCACTCACCTACAGGCTCGCAGCGCAGCACTGGATTCAGCCACTTGTGCATCAAAGTGCGATCGGCGATACAACGCTCCACCAAGGTAGCAGCAGCACGAATTTCAATTGATTGCTCGAAAACTTGACGAATTGACATAGAAACCTGCAAGCTAGAAGCGTATTGTAAAACTTCATTAACTTTATAGCCATTTATAGTATAGTATAGTCAAAAAAGACCGCCAAACAATGCAGCTAGTTTCCAAGCACACGATCGATCGAAACCACTGGCTATACAAGCAGCTAGATAATTTGTGCTTTCTTTCTAAGAATCTTTTTAACTACGCTAACTACCAGATCCGACAAAAATTCATCAGCTCAGGAGAATACCTCGATTATTACAAAATACAGAAACTCTGTCAGGGAACGACTGACTATCTAGGATTACCAGCCAAAGTATCTCAGCAAGTATTATTGAGATTAAATGAAAGCTGGCAATCATTTTTTGCAGCTACAAAGGAATATAACCTACATCCAGATAAATTCAAAGCCAGACCCAAAATACCCAGATACAAACACAAAATATTAGGCAGAAATGTCGTGACTTACACGGCTCAAGCCATCAGTAAAAAATGGCTCAAAAAAGGGATAATCAATCTGTCTTTGACCGACATATTTTTGACGACTAAAGTCGGCAAAGTAAATCAAGTCAGAATCGTCCCAAAAACTTACCATTACTCGATAGAGGTAGTTTACGAACCGAAGGAGGTAACTCAATCATCATCAGGCATTGAAGGGATAGCAGGGATTGATATTGGTCTCAATAACTTAGCGACAATTACATCTAATCAAAAAGGGTTTGTCCCGCTGATCGTAAATGGCAAACCGCTCAAATCAATCAATGCCTACTATCACAAAAAGAAAGCAGTATTGCAGTCATACTTGAAGGAGGAGAGAAAGGTATCAATCAAAATTGAACAATTAACTCATAAGCGTAATGTAAAAGTAGATAATTACCTGCATAATGCAAGTAGATTTATCGTCAATCATCTG
The DNA here is from genome assembly GCA_043742065.1 of Oscillatoriales bacterium. Classification (GTDB taxonomy): domain Bacteria; phylum Cyanobacteriota; class Cyanobacteriia; order Cyanobacteriales; family Microcoleaceae; genus Microcoleus. The sequence continues at coordinate 13,835 of JAYTZD010000114.1, read as the reverse complement.
GCAGCTAACCGAATCGGGACACTGGTGATTGGTAAAAACGATAACTGGAAACATGGCATAAATCTCGGCAAGCGGAATAATCAGAATTTCGTAGCCATACCTCATGAAAGGTTTATTGAAATGCTAACTTACAAAGCGCAGTTAGCAGGAATTGCTGTGAAGGTTATTGAAGAAAGTTACACTTCAAAGTGTTCTTTTTTAGATAATGAACCCTGTGTCAAGCATTCAGAGTATAAAGGTAAGCGAATTAAGCGAGGTTTGTTTCGTGCTGGTGATGGCAGGCTGATCAATGCGGATGTGAATGGCAGTGCTAATATTATCAAAAAAGCATTTCCCAACGCTTTTGCTGAGGGAATACAGGGCGTAGTAGTACGTCCGGTAAGGGTAACACCTTACAAAACGGTGGCTCCAGGCAAGTGTAATATTTGCCTATAAAACCTGTAACTATTCTTACAGTTTCTTATTCTCTTTGTCAAATTTGACGTTAACCCAAGAAAAAAATGAATGAAAATTGGCAAGAAATAACTCAACCGACATGGGCCCGGATAGCGGTTGTGTCCGATCGCATTTTGGCACAGGCCCAACCCGCTCTGAATCCGCTGACAGAAGCCGAGCGCGGAATTAACAATCTATTTCAAAATTCCAACATTGGAAATCTCATCTGGGCAGTAGGCATCCTGCTAATTGGATTGATAGTCGCCACCCTAGTCTCGTCAGTAGTCGGGGGATTGCTCAAGAAAACGACCATCGACAACCGTCTGGCTGCTTGGGTAACTGGCCGCCCCGAAGGAGAAGATTCCCCGCAAGTGGAAAAGTGGATTTCCGCAGCGGTATTCTGGATTATTTTTATCTTTTTCCTGGTAGCCTTTTTCAACCAGCTAAATCTAACGGCTGTCTCGCAACCGCTCAATACTTTTCTGAATCAAATTACTGGTTTCTTGCCGAAGTTAGGCGGGGCGCTAATTTGGTTGGGGATTGCTTGGGTGTTGGCGACAGTCGCCAAATTGGCCGTATCGCGGGTGATGCGGACTTTTAGCGTAGACGAGCGGTTGAATCAGGAAGTGGGCACTGCGCCCAACGAGCGCCCTTTGCTGCTGAGCGATACTGTGGCGAATGCGCTCTACTGGTTCATTTTTCTGCTGTTTTTGCCGTTGATTCTCGACTCGCTGGAATTACAGCAGGCTCTGCTGCCGGTCAACAATTTACTCAACCAAATTCTGGCGGCAATTCCGAAAATTCTGGAAGCGGTGCTGATCGGGTTTGTGGGCTGGCTGCTGGCTATGGTGGTGCGGCGGATTGTCACAAATCTGCTGGCTGCTGCTGGGGCGGACAGTTTGGGCGCTCGGTTCGGGATTTCTCGGACTTCGGGCGGACAATCGCTGTCGTGGATTGTCGGTACGATTGTCTATGTTTTGATTTTGATTCCAACGGCGATTGCGGCTCTGAACGCTTTGGATATTCAGGCGATTTCGCAGCCGGCAATCGCGATGCTCAACACCGTTTTGGGCGCGATTCCCAATATTTTTACGGCAGCGCTAATTTTAGTGGTTGCTTACATTTTGGGACGCTGGATTGGCGATTTGGTGACCAATATCCTGACGGGAATTGGCTTTAATAATGTCTTTTCTTGGTTGGGAGTGTCGCCGAAACCATCACTGTCGATCGCACAAAACCGGCTAGATACCGATGCAACGGTACTTCAGTCGGAACCAGGAATTCCGGCTCGCACGCCTTCGGAGTTTGTGGGCATTGTGGTGCAGGTGGGTATTATCCTGTTTGCTGTGGTGGCTGCTACCGACGTGCTGCGAATTCCGGCATTGACGGCGATTGTCAGCGGTATTGTCGTGGTTGCAGGTAAGGTACTGTCTGGTGTGATCGTATTTGCGATCGGTCTATATTTGGCAAATCTAGCGTTTAGTTTGATTGCCAGTTCAGGAACTCGCCAAGCCCGGTTGTTGGGCCAAGCGGCTCGGATCGCGATTATAGCCTTTGTTTTGGCCTTGGCGCTGCAACAGATGGGTATTGGTAGCGATATTGTGAATTTAGCCTTTGGGCTGTTGTTAGGTGCGATCGCAGTTGGGATTGCTCTAGCTTTCGGTTTGGGCGGGCGCGACGTTGCGTCCGAGCAAATTCGGGAATGGTTAGCGGCTTTTAAACAAGATAAAACGCCGCGTTTGTAACTCTATAAAATGGCGTTTGTCAAGTACAAACGCCATTTTTATATTCATTTGATAGAATGAAGTTGAGAATAACTGAGGAGAATTAAACTGTGACAGTTTTAACTTCTATCGAACAAGAAGAAATAGAATATCCCAGCAGCGATGGAGAACCGATGGCTGAAAGTGACATCACGCGCGACTACATGACTTACGGCGTGGAAGCCCTGAAGCTGCACTTTCACAAGCGATGGGATGTCTACGTGTCAGCAAATTCTTTCGTTTATTATGAAGAAGGCAACAAATCAGCAGTAGTTGCTCCCGATATTTATGTAGTATTTGGAGTCAAAAAACGCCAAAGAGATAACTACAAAATCTGGAAAGAAGCAGGGATAGCCCCGCAGTTTGTTTTGGAAATAACATCGGAAACAACTCAAGATATAGACCAAGAAACCAAACCAGAAACCTATCGAAGTTTGGGAGTAAAGGAATACTTCCAGTACGATCCATCTGGGGATTATCTGAATCCGATACTGCAAGGAGTGCATTTAGTCAACAACCGATATGAGCAGATTCCCATCAATAATATCGCCTTCGATACGCTGTGGCTATACAGTGAAGTGTTGGGACTGGAATTACACATCATCTCTGGAGAATTGAGGTTGAGAAATCCTCAGACAGGGGAATTTCTGAAGACTTACCAGCAATCTGAAGAAGGACGACTGGCCGAACAACAAGCACGACTGGCCACCGAAGCAGCTTTTCAACAATCCGAACAAGCACGATTGGCGGAACAACAAGCGCGACTGGCGGCGGAATCAGCTTTTCAACAATCCGAACAAGCGCGGTTGGCGGAACAACAAGCAAGGCTGGCGACCGAGTTAAGCTTGCGCGCGGTCGTTTCTCAATTATTAAATTCAGGAATGAATTTAGCGCAAGTCGCACAACTGATAAATTTACCAATATCGGAGGTGCAGCGATTAATAGGAGAAAATGAATAGATTTCTCCAATAATTATTTTAGGGTAGGTGTTCCACCTGCCTTTTTTTGTTTAACGAGCGAGCGACTGCTATAATAAAAATAAGCAGAATGGAAAATATTAAAAAATGAGCTATTTAACTTATCGACAAAAAGAAGAAATAGCATATCCCAGTAGCGATGGAAAACCGTTCGCAGAAAACGATCTCATTTTCGATTATATGGCGTACAGCCTGGAAACTCTGAAATTTTATTTTAAAAATCGATCGGATGTTTATGTATCAGCAAATTCTTTCGTTTATTACGAAGAAGGTAACAAAAAAGCAGTTGTAGCTCCTGATGTTTACGCAGTGTTTGGAGTACCAAAAAGGCTAAGAGATAAATACAAAGTCTGGCAAGAAGGCGGAATAACTCCACAGTTTGTCCTAGAAGTAACCTCGAAAATAACTCAAAAAAAAGACCAAGAAATTAAACCCAAGATTTATCAAAAACTGGGAGTCAGGGAATACTTTCATTACGATCCATCAGGGGATTGTCTCAATCCAATGCTGCAAGGAATGCGTTTAGTCAACGATCGATATGAGCCGATCGAAGTTAATAATATCTCCTTCGACACGCTGTGGGTATATAGCGAAGTATTGGGATTGGAATTGCACGTAATTTCAGGAGAATTTATGTTTAGAGATCCTGAGACAGGAGAGTTTTTCAATACTCGCGAGAAAAAGCGACAAGCAATGCTGGCAGCCCAATCTGCTTTTAAACAATCCGAAGAAGCGAGGCGGGCTGCCGAATTATCTTTTCAAGAATCTAAACAAGCGCAGCTGGCTGCCGAATCGGCATTAATATCGCTCATTTCTCAACTGTTAAATTCGGGAACAAATTTAGAGCAAGTTGCACAAATGATCAATTTATCGACATCGGAAGTTGAGCGATTAGTCGGTGGGAAGGCTACTAATTGATAACTGAGCGGAGGAATTAGCTATGGGGCATTTGATCGTTCCTTCTTCTTCCTTCGTCTCCCAAATTCAACTTAGCCCGCAACTCCTCCTTAATTCGATTTAAAATAGAATCCTCATCCAAAGAAGACAAAATCTTGCTGACAACAGCCTTCGGGCCATCATCTCCCCAAGACGCACCATTCGCCAAATAAGCCTTAGTAACTTGGCCGATTCCGTAGCAAGAAACTCCGCCGATCGCAGCTTGTGTCACAGCAACAGATAAATACGGCCCCAAAGCCAAACCACCCGTCGCTGGCGTCGCCAAGCCCAGCAAGCCTTTCAAGGAACTTAAACCAAAATTCGCGACCAATTCTCCAGCCGTAATTCCGCCCATACTGAGCGCAATTTTTTGCAGCAATTGCACAGCGCCCGCTTCCGTCATCGCAATGCCGTAAACTTTAGATAGAGTTAAGATCATCACCACATCAATTACCGCACCGCTGAGGATATCAATGACAGTAATTGGATTAAGGGCGATCGCCACCGCTTTCGTCATTACCCCATTCCAGATAATCCGATTAGCCGCATCCTCTCGAATTTCCATTTTGCGCTGCACCAACTGCTCGTTAATATCCCCCGTACAGAGCATGGTATTCAGCGCCACCAAAGACTTACCTTCCCTATCTAAAATCTCCAAAATTTTCAGTTTCAAATCCTCAACTTGCGGCAAACCGCGAGTCATTTGTACACCCATAGTTCCATCGGGGCGGCGCACTGCACTCGCCGTTAAAGGTGATGCTGCGGACATCACAATTTCATCGGGAGATAACAATTCTCGCACGCGATCGTCCCGAATTTTGTGATAAATTGCCAATCTGTCTGCATCGGGATATTGGTCGATTTTATTAAACACTAATAACATCGGTTTTCCGGCTTCTCGCAATTGCGAAAGTGCTTCGTATTCCACCTTTGTAATGTCGCCAGCCACCACAAACAAAATCAAATCTGCTTGTTTAGCAACGCGGCGGGCCAGAATTTCACGAGTTTCGCCGTCAACTTCATCTATTCCCGGAGTATCGATTAATTCTACTTGCGACAAACGGTAAATAATCGGCGAAAAGCGATCGCCCAAATGGTCATCAACTCCATCTCCGACATCCCACTCTCCAATAGTTGTCGTGCGAGTCACCCCGTGAGTCGGGCCAGTTTCAAACACATTTTGACCCAAAAGCGCGTTCAAAACCGAAGATTTGCCCCTTCCCACCATGCCAAATACAGCGATTTGGACGCAAGCGCGCTCTAGCTTGTCGAGCATTTTCTCTAACCCGCCAATTTCTGGTTCCAGTCCAGTTCGCTCGCTGGGAGTCAAGTCGAGATGTTCGACGATATCTCGCAAAGCATCTTTAGCGTGGCGCAGGTTGAGTTCGGCCTGAATATCTGAAAAGCTGAGAATTGTATTGTCTAATTCGCGATCGACATTGGAGAAATCGGAGTCTTCAGTCATTGTTCCCTGATTTTATGGTTTTGTTTTATTTAAAGTTTCAGCCAATATAATGCTATTCTAGCTTTTTCTGTCTGCTTTGTACATTAGCATTACCGCGTCCACAATCCCGGTAGGGACACAACATTGTTGTGTCCTCCTTCGGGGAAGGACACAACATTGTTGTGTCCCTACAGATATCAGATAAAATCTATGTAGCTGGTAGGGAAACGGCAATGCCGTGTCCTCCTTCGGGGAAGGACACAACAATGTTGTGTCCCTACAGATATCATATAAAATCTGTATTAATGAATAAATTTATCAAAATAGCCAGTTATCCATTTTTTTTGCGAATCCCAATTTTTCTTGTAGCTTTATTGTCAATCTGGCTACCATTCGCAGCGCCAATTTATCTTTTAGTTAAAGATAGCAACCTCGCAACTATTCTCACTATGGCGCTGTTGTTTACAGAGTTTCTGTTTTTGGTGCGACTCTGGGGAAAACAGGTTTACGGACAAAATCAAGTTCTGAAAAGTTATGGTTTGATAAATACTAGACAGAATGGTTTCGAGTTTTTGATCGGATTGGCGATCGGGCTTTTGATTACTTTCAGCTTGTTTACGGTGCAAGGACTGCTTGGTTTCGTCTCATGGCAAAATTCTAATAATTTGCCGAGAATCATCGCAGAAGGGCTTTTGAGTGCTTTAGGAGTGGGTTTTGCGGAGGAGTTGGTATTCCGTGGTTGGTTGCTCGACGAGTTGCAACGGGATTATAGCGATCGAGTATCTCTGTGGGCGAATAGCATTGTGTTTTCCCTATCCCATTTTATCAAACCTGTGGCAGCAATGCTGCGGAGTTGGCCGCAGTTTCCGGGGTTGTTGCTGTTGGGTTTGATATTGGTTGGCGGAAAGCGAATTAGCCAAAATCGGCTGGGTTTGTCGATCGGCTTTCATGCAGGTATCGTCTGGGGATATTATATGATTAATGTGGGGAAATTAATCAGATATTCGGGTTCTGTACCGGATTGGGTGACGGGAGTTAATGGAAATCCGTTAGCTGGTGCGATCGGGCTACTGTTTTTAGGTACATTGGCTTTAGGAATCCGAAAATTAGTCAGTAGTCATTAGTCAGTAGTCATTAGTCATTAGTCAGTAGTCATTAGTTAGTTGTTGGTTATTATTTATTGATCATCATTACCAATTCCCAATTCCCAAATTATCAATTCCCAATTCCCAATTCCCAATTCCCAAATTATCAAAACTCAGCCCGAACCGTAAACGAATAATCCCCACCAGGTTCAAGTTGATAATCCCATTTCTCTAGAAAACGATGCAGCGGTTCCTGAATCAAAGCCCGGCCTTGAGAAGGCTCAAGTATTAGTGTTTTTTCTTCCCTGAAACGCCACTGAAATTGCCACTCAAAACCGCCGGCAGTTACTTCACCTTCAATCGTGCCTTTTTGCCAAGATTGACCCGTAACCCGGACATATGCAGTAGTTTCAGGCAAAGGTCTCGAACTCACCCTTTTGTTTCCGCGTTTGTGACTGCGATCGTGCGACTATTGTAAAGGCTCATGGATTTTTCTACTCCTTGATGGAGGCTAAGTTCCACAGCTTCTCTAACCAGTTTAAGCACTTTTTCTAATAACTGAGTTTCATCTGAGGAAAACTTTCCTAAAACGAAGGAAATAGTATCTTTCTCGTTCTTAGAAGGATCGTCTTGAGGTTTGCCGATGCCGATTCGCAGGCGGGGAAATTTGTCTGTACCCAAATGAGAAATTGTCGATTTCATCCCGTTGTGTCCGCCGGCGGAACCGGAAAGCCGCATTCTCAATTTCCCGATCGGCAAATCCATATCATCGTATACTACTAACACGGACTGTGGAGGTATTTTGTACCAATCAGCAGCCGCCCGAATTGCTTGGCCGGAAAGATTCATGTACGTCAGCGGTTTCAGCAAACGAATTTTCTGTCCCCGTGGCCGATTTCCTTCGCCAAATATGCCTTGAAATTTGCGATTTTCCGACAGCGAAATCTGCCAAGATTGAGCCAAGGCATCAACGGCATTAAAACCGATGTTGTGTCTGGTGCGATCGTACTTTGGTTCGGGATTTCCCAAGCCAACTATTAACTGAGGAATTACTAACTCTGTGGGTATTTCCGAATTCTGAGTCTTGTTCATTTAACTGTCTGTGCTATCGTCCTTGGGAGTAGCGGCGGCGAGTTTTTCGATTTCCGGTTTGCTGCTAGTTGCGACTGCTTCTTCTAACTGCTTGGCTTCGCGCGTAAACTCCGACTCAAAATCCCGCGAAGCATCCTGAAAGCCCCGAAGTGCCTTGCCCACACTGCGGCCGATTTCTGGTAATTTTTTGGGTCCGAATACCAATAGGGCGATCGTAAAAATTACCGCCATTTCGGGTAAACCAATGCCAAAAATATTCATTGTTTTTTCCTCTTGTCAGTTTAATTAGTTATCGTTTATTTAGGGCTAAAGTAATCGAAAAGGGTAAGGAAAAATGGGAAAACTTAGCTTTTGCCTTTCCTCCTTTACCCTCAGCTTTTACTTTTAGCCTGATTTTTTCGTGGTGCTAAATTTTTAGCGGGCAAGACTAGACCAATCGACATCCACATTCTCCAGAATCAGTGAAGAGTTGTAGATTTGCAAAATAATCAACAAGAACACGAAAAATAGTCCAATGAATGCGCTCATCAATAGGGTTGTTCCCCAACCGGGGGCTACCTTGCCATATTCTGAGTTAAGGGGTTTGAGTATATCTCCTAACCAAGTCCGTTGTGCCATAAGTCACCTGCAATGAATCTCTACAAAGAAGTTTGACATATTTCTAGCGCTAATTGCGATCGCAATTTTGGATAAGTGGAGAGAGGGAGATGGGGAGAGAGGGAGATGGGGAGATGGGGAGATGGGGAGATGGGGAATAAATCTCATAATCCTAAATTGGCCAATCTGCAATACCGTACAGTGCATAAAATTAGTAGACTTTGAGACGAATTGTGATTTTTTGTAATATTATGGAGTTGAGCACTCATAATTTATCAAAAATATGGAACCCGCAGCAGTTCTAGGCATTTCACTGGGCTTGTGTTTGGTGGCAATGACCGGCTTCTCGATCTACACGGCTTTCGGCCCCCCCGCTAAGGAATTGAGAGATCCTTTTGAAGAACACGAAGATTAGTCATTAGTCAGTAGTCATTAGTCAGTAGTCAGATTAATGCCCGATGCTCTTCGGCCCGATGCCCCATCTCCCTCTCTCCCTCTCCCTCGGAGATATTTTTATACGGGGAAAGGAGTGATTCTGTGGGCCGATCGCCTGTGGGCTACTCGTCAATGGTATATTTTGCAGAAATACAGTAAATCTCTATTCCATTTAAACTAAAAATTCTTAGGTTTCAGGCTAAAGCATCATGGGCAACTCATTTGGGCATTTATTTCGGATCTCGACATTTGGTGAGTCTCACGGCGGTGGTGTGGGGGTGGTAATTGACGGTTGCCCGCCACTCCTGTCCATTGACGCATCGGAAATTCAAGCGGAACTCGATCGCCGTCGCCCCGGCCAAAGCAAAATTACAACTCCTCGCAAAGAGGCTGATACCTGCGAAATTCTGTCTGGGGTGTTTGAAGGCAAAACTCTGGGAACTCCGATCGCCATTTTAGTCCGCAATCAAGACACTCGACCTCAAGACTACGACGAAATGGCGACTACCTACCGCCCTTCCCATGCTGATGCTACCTATGATGCTAAATACGGAATTCGTAACTGGCAAGGCGGTGGTCGAAGTTCGGCAAGGGAAACTATAGGTAGAGTAGCAGCAGGGGCGATCGCCAAAAAAATTCTCAAACAAGTAGCCGGAGTCGAAATTGTCGGCTATGTCAAACGCATCAAAGACTTAGAAGGTGTTACAGACCCCAACACTGTTACCTTAGAACAAGTAGAAAGCAACATAGTCCGCTGTCCAGATGCCGAATGCGCTGAAAGAATGATTGAACTGATTGAAAAAGTTCGTGACAGTGGAGATTCGATCGGCGGGGTTGTCGAATGCGTCGCCCGCAACGTACCCAAGGGTCTGGGAATGCCCGTATTCGACAAACTCGAAGCTGACTTGGCAAAAGCTGTGATGTCCTTGCCCGCCAGCAAAGGGTTTGAAATTGGATCAGGCTTCGCAGGAACTCTCCTGACAGGCAGCCAACACAATGATGAATACTATACTGATGAACAGGGTGCAATTCGTACGGTCACAAATCGTTCAGGTGGAATTCAGGGTGGGATTGCTAACGGCGAAAATATAATTCTGCGGGCAGCCTTCAAGCCCACTGCGACAATTCGTCAGCAACAGCGCACTGTAACCCGCGAGGGTGAAGAAACGCTGCTGGCGGCAAAAGGACGGCACGACCCTTGCGTTTTGCCAAGAGCTGTGCCAATGGTGGAAGCGATGGTAGCTTTAGTGTTGTGCGACCATCTCCTACGCCATCACGGACAATGTGGAACCTTAAAGTCTGAATTTTAAAATGGAAATCAGCTTGTCCTCTGTAGTGGCAACTCCCTTTGATGATTGCCCTCAACCGTCTGAATCAATGGCAGGTATAGATGATTTTGTAGTCCAGTTCTGGGGTGTGCGGGGCAGTGTTCCCACACCGGGATCAGAAACTGTTCGCTACGGTGGCAATACTTCTTGTCTGGAAATGCGTGTGGGCGGCAAACGCCTGATTTTTGATGGCGGAACTGGCTTGCGGATGCTGGGAGATCAGTTGCTTCAAGAAATGCCGGTGCAAGCTTATATGTTTTTTACTCACTATCACTGGGATCACATCCAAGGCTTCCCGCTGTTTGCCCCGGCTTTCATCCGTGGAAATCGCTTTGATATTTACGGGGCGACTCCGCCTGGTGGAGATTGTCTGAAAAGACATTTTGTGGAACGGGTGTTGCACTCGAATTCGCCGGTACCACTGATGGGTTTGCCGGCAGATTTGAATTTCCATGAACTCCATCACAATCAGACGATGATGCTGGATGATATTGAGATTCGGACTGGTTCTCTGAATCATCCGAATACTGCTATGGGCTATCGGGTGACTTGGCAAGGTAGATCAGTGGTTTATTGTTCGGATACGGAGCATTTTCCCGATCGGCTTGATGAAAATATTTACAATCTTGCCCTCGATGCTGATGTGCTGATTTATGACGCGATGTACACTGACGAGGAATATCACAATCCTAAGTCTCCGAAGATTGGGTGGGGACATTCGACTTGGCAGGAAGCTGTGAGAATGGGTAAGGAGGCTAGGGTGAAGCGTGTGGTGATTTTCCACCACGATCCGGCTCATACTGATGATTTTCTCGATCGCATCGCCGAAGAAGTACAAGTGGCTTCTCCGAAGGCAGTAATGGCGCGGGAGGGCTTGATTTTGCCGATCGGCATCTGAATATTGCTGCTTTGGGATAGCCTGAAAGCCAGCCGGACAGTCCGGGGATGACGTGCCAACTACCGGGTCAATTAGCGATAGTTTGGTGCGTTCGATCTGGGCTGAAGTTTGGTCACAAAGGTTGCTATTTCAGTTGTAGTGCGTGGTATCATTTTTTACAGACTACTTTTGGGTCGATTATTTAAGGTTTTTTGATCTATTCCAATGTGTCCGCTTACTGCCATGATGTCAGATAATTGGAAGACTGCCAAGCGGTGCAAAGATGACTGTTTTGAATGTCAACAAACACGGCGAGGCGACGCACCAAAAGTGCCAGTTTGGTGTCGATAGACTTCCAAAAGCCTGGTAACAGATTAATTCTTAAGGACAAAAGCTAAGGGTAGAGCTCTGATAAAATAAAAGCGCGATCGGTTTTTTCTGCTGACGGATATTGACAATTCTGAAAAGCTCTGAGCTTTTCGCTACAAGCTGAGAGCTTTTTCAGCAGTCAATTTAACTAACAAGAAAGAGACGATCGCTCTTTGGTTTAGCAGTAGCTGCGGCAAGCGAATGTTATGACTTGACTATCAAAATGGGAAATTTGCGTTTTAAATCACCAGCTAATCAATACAGATGGATTGCTTTAGGCAGTTTTGCTGTAATCATGGGTATTTCAGGGGCCCTTGCCTACCGCCTAGCCCCGCCTCCCGGATTCATGGCTCAAGGCACCCTCAGTTCTAATAGTCCGCCAGTCAAATTTTCGAGCACAGGTACGACAATTCTCAAGCAAGGGGAACAACTGACACCGGATGTTCTGCTGGCAGATAATGTTGTCAAAGCAGTGGCAGATGCAGTTAAGCTATCGCCTCAGCAGGTTCGAGAAAATGCTAGCGTCAAAATTTCTAAGCCTGAACAACCGCTAGAGATTGCTGTTGGCTATCGATCGCTCGATCAGCAGCAAGCAATCCAAACAGCGGATATGCTGATGAAGGGAATGGTTGAAAAAAGCCGATTGATTAACCAATATCGGTGGCAATCAGTCAATCAATCACTCAATCAACGCTTGGCGCAAGTCACTCAAGAACTGAAACAAGCTCAACAAAAGCTCGATCAATACGAAAGAGAGAAAGCTCGCCTTTTGCAGCAAATCAAGGTTCAGCAAGACTTTTATAACAAAACCCAACTGGCGATGGCGGATACGCAAGCGTCGGAAAAAGAAATGGTGAGTAGTTTTGCCGCTGCCCAAGTTCCGCAAATTGTGGCGACGCCAACTTCCGATCCTACAGTGCCTCTGATTTTGGGAGTTGGCTTGCTGCTGGCGATTTTGGTCAGTCGCGGTTTGATTCCAACGGTGGGGAATTGGAGGTATCAAGCAGCTTTTCAGCGGGAAGAGAGCGATCGACTCCAAAGCGCTTTGTACCGACTGATCAAAGAAGGTAATGGTGAAATTACTCTGGTGCGGTTTGCGATGGAGACGCGGATGTCGCCGGATGTCGCCCAGCGTTTTTTGAACGAACAAGCGGAAGTCTTTAATGCTAATTGCGAAATTAAGGACGACGGCAGTATCTTTTATCACTTTCACATCTAAACGTAAAAGGTTGCGGGCCGATCGCCCTCAATTGAGAAATTTAGCCGATCGAGCTCTCGAATTGCCCGATCGGCTTGTTTATTACAAAATAATTTATTGTTTGTGCGATCGGTTAAATCTGTGTAGAATAGAAATATCAGTAAATATACGGTTGACTTTCGACAAACTTAACAAATATAGAGCTGTTAAAGCATCAATATAGTGATAAGGGGTCTGTCACCTCAGTATAAATGCTAGAGTCTTGAGCGATAAATTATTTAGGGATTGTAGAAAGTTTCACTGAGGAAACTCTCTCTGGCAAAACCTAGGACAAAGCTCGCTGACGGAAATCATCAGTTTTGATATTGAACTTTTGTAATTATCCAGTTGAGGCAAAATTATGGTGTTTGGAATTCTTTGTTCTTCTTTCGTATTTTACTTTTTGGTAATGTCAATAGCTAATTACGGTGACAGTGGGCTTTAAACTACAGAAAGTTAATCAACAGTAGCTGATTAAATGTATCTGTCTGAATGCTAGCTCTGGCAGGAAATTTGATGGATGAAGGAGTCGTTAAGTACCGCTGTGACTGGACTCACACAGAGCCTGTAGCTGTCGAGAACATGGCCGATTTGATGAAGTGGCGCGATCGGCTTCATGTTTGGGGACTGATTAGTGTCTACGAAAATGGCATCGGCTTTGGTAATGTCAGCGTCAGACTCGATAATTATGATCAATTTATGATTTCAGGTACTCAGACGGCACATTTGCCAAGTCTGGGGCCTGAATTTTATTGTACTGTCACCGAATTTAATCTAGAGCAAAATTCGATCGCCTGTCGTGGCCCAGTACAAGCTTCTTCCGAGTCTCTGACTCACGCGGCGCTGTACCTTCACTCTGAGGATATTGGCGGGATTATTCACGTCCATAATCCTCAACTCTGGCAAGAACTATTGTTTAAGATTCCGACTACTAGAAAAGAGATACCTTATGGTACTCCTGAAATGGCTTTGGAAATGTTTAGGCTGTTTGAGGAAGAGAATTTGGGCGATCGCAAAATTCTGGCGATGGCGGGCCACGAGGACGGGATTATCTGTTTTGGTGGTAGCTTGGACGAAGCTGGCAAAGTGTTGTCCGGTGTTTTGAATCGGATTGATAGAGGAGACGGCAGTGCCGTTTCCCTACGCTAGATTAATTGTAGGGACACGGCAGTGCCGTGTCCTAATTTCTAATAATTCCGGTAGGATCGGAATTGATATCAAATCCGTTTGCATCGGAATGATCTAAACGGAGGAGACGGC
>JAYTZD010000113.1:0-8158 GCA_043742065.1 Oscillatoriales bacterium | reverse complement strand
GTTCAGCCGAGGCGGGTCAATCCGCTCAAAGTAAAAGTGAAAGGGGAGGGACTCGAAGCCTCCGATGTCTATAAATGACTATACTTTTACCAGCTATGAAGTATATCGGACTCAATGCTGTGGATGCCAAAAAAAACAAGGACGCGACGGTAGCATAACCGCTTGCTGTCAAGGCCAGATTTGCCACGCATCCCAAAAAACAGCTCTTGAGTGATAATGGAGAGTAATATTGACTTAGCACACCTAATTTCAGAGAACCCAACTATGATGGCAATTCCCGGCGTTGCAGTTCTCGCTCTCATTTATGAAAGCAGCACATCCCTGGTTTACCGTGGCCGGGATGAGCAGAACAATCAACCTGTTATTATAAAAATTATCAAAGAAGACTATCCGACACCAGAAGAACTTAATAGATATCGGCGTGAATATCAAATTACTGCCAGCTTAAAGCTAGACGGAGTTGTCACCGTCCACAAATTGCTGTCTGTCAGAAACAGTTTGGCAATGATCCTAGAAGATTTTGGTGGCGAATCTTTGAGAATCTTCATAGCTTCCCAAAAACTCACAATCTTAGGATTTCTAACTATTGCCATCAAAGTAGCTGAAACCTTGGGAGAAATTCATTCTAAAAATGTAATTCACAAAGATATTAACCCAGGAAACATAGTTTTTAATCCAGCTACAGGGCAAGTTAAACTCATTGATTTTAGCATTTCCAGTGGATCAGAATCCGAAGATATTTCCCATAAAAATCCGAACTTCTTAGAAGGTACTTTAGCCTATATGTCGCCCGAACAAACGGGTAGAACCAACCGAGTCATAGATTACCGCACCGACTTTTATTCTCTTGGTGTCACATTCTATGAAGTCCTCGCAGGACAACTCCCTTTTAACACAGCCGATCCAATGGAGTTAGTTCATTGTCATATTGCTAAACAGCCAGTACCTCTTTCTGAAACTGTATCTGAAATCCCTCAAGCTATTTCAGATATTGTCATGAAATTGTTAGCAAAAACCGCTGATGAACGATATCAAAGTGCCTGGGGACTCAAAGCCGATTTGGAATCCTGTTTATTCCAGTTGCAGACAGCCGGGTTGATCTCCGAATTCACCCTCGGTAGTCAAGACATTTCTGATCAATTCAAAATACCTCAAAAACTTTACGGTAGAAAGCGAGAAGTAGACACTCTTTTAGCCGCATTTGAACGAGTAGCAGTCACAAATAATCGCTCTTCCCGAAGGAACGAACAAGCTCAAACTTCCTCTGTCAATAGAGAAGCAACATCTCGGGCCGAAACATCTCAATTATTGCTAACCAGAAGAGAACACAAATCCCGTAGCGAGATGATGCTAATTGCTGGATATTCCGGCATTGGCAAGTCCGCAATGGTGAAAATCTTAGAAAAACCGATTACTCGCCGACACGGATATTTTATCTGGGGCAAGTTTGACCAGTACAAACGGACGATTCCTTACTCTGCTGTTGTTATCGCTTTTTCGGAATTGGTGCGGCAACTTTTAACTGAAAGTGAAGCACAGTTGGCAGTGTGGCGCGAAAAACTCCGCAGCGCTTTAGGCCAAAATGGGCAAATTATTATTGATGTCATTCCGGAAGTAGAACTGATTGTTGGGTTTCAGCCTCCTGTAGTTGAATTGGGACCAACGGAGTCTCTAAATCGCTTTAATCTGGTTTTTCAAAATTTTATTCGTGTATTTTGCCAGCCAGAACATCCCCTCGTAATTTTTCTCGACGATTTACAGTGGGCTGATTCTGCAACCCTCAAGTTGATCGAATTGATGATGACGGATGAGGCGACGCAATATCTGTTTTTAATTGGTGCTTATCGCGATAATGAAGTCAGTCCAACTCATCCTTTAATGATGACGGTGGAGACGCTGCGAAATCAAGAAGCAATTGTTAATCAGATTGCTTTGTCGCCGCTGGGAGTGGACAATATTACTCATTTGATTGCGGAAACTCTACATAGCGATCGAGAATCTGTCAAACCCTTGGCTGAACTCGTTGTCAGCAAGACAGATGGCAATCCTTTTTTTGTTAATCAATTTCTGCATACATTATATCAGGAAGACCTGCTAATTTTTCACCCGCCCATATCTGGAAGTAGAGGCGGCTGGCATTGGGACATGACTCAAATTGAGCAGTGCGCTATTACTGATAATGTAGTAGATTTGATGGTACAGAAATTAAGGAAATTACCAAGTTCAACGCAGCAAATTTTGCGTTTGGTGGCTTGTTTGGGCAATGAATTTGACTTGAACACTCTTTCTTTAATTAATGAGAAAGAAGCATCAGAAACTTTTGCACAGTTGTTGCCGGCGATCAAGTCTGGACTAATCCTGCCAAGTTCGGAGTTGGAAAGTAAGTCACTAGATTATGTGATGTTTCCGCTGTTAATTCTCAATTATAAATTTTTGCACGATCGGGTTCAACAAGCAGCTTATGCTTTAATTGATGATTCAGAAAAAAAAGCGGTTCATCTGAAAATAGGTAGGCAAATATTAGAAAATACTCCGACTGAATATCGGGCTGACAGAATTTTTGAATTAGTCGATCACTTGAATGTGGCTCGAACATTAATCAGGGAAGATCGAGAATTAATTGAATTAGCCACCCTGAATTTAGACGCGGCGAGGCGAGCAAAAGATGCCACAGCTTATGTTGCTGCTTTGCAGTATTTGACAGCGGGTATGGACGGTTTGACTCAGGATATTTGGGATTCCCACTATGACTTAGCCTTTCCTTTGCATATGGAACGGGCAAATGTTGAGTATTTAAATGGCTATTTTGAAAAATCAGAAGAATTTATTAATATAACTTTACAAAAAGCCCGATCGCCTTTAGAGAAAGTAGAAATTTACAACCTGCTCATCGTACAGTATACCCTGCGCGCCAAGTACGAGGATGCAGTCAAAGCGGGCATCAAAGCCTTGAACTTGTTGGGAATCGATTTGCCCCTAGATGGGCTGCAAACCGTGATTTCTGAGGAATTTGAGGCGGCAAAGAGCATTTTGGGCGATCGCGAAATAGCTTCATTGATTGACGGCCCAGAAATGACAGTCCCAGACAAAAAAGTGGCAGTTAAATTAATCACAAACTTGCTAACATCGGCGTACCTCAATAACCCAGATGTGTGGAAAGTCAGCGTTTTAAAAGGAGTTAATCTTTCTCTCAAATACGGTTTAGTTCCCGAAGCCTCTCTGTGCTATGCAGGTTATGGTATGTTCTTGAATGCCGTTTCTGGAGATTACAAAACCGCCTATCAATTTGCCATTTTAGCGCTAAATTTAAGTGAAAAATCTGGGAATTTGGGTTTAAAATGTCGAGCTTGTTCGTCCCTGGTCAGCATTTTTCATTACTGGTTCAATCATATCAAAGAAGCCTATGCAATTAGCAATGAAGGATATCAAGCTGCTTTAGAATCTGGGGATTTAGAATATGCAGGTTATATTCTGTCCAACCGCATCGCAAATTACTTCTTTCAAGGTAGAGATATTGCCCAAGTCCTCGCAGATACAAGGGGATATTTGCAGTTCAGCCAAAAAACCAAAAATCAACTTGTAACTGATACATTACTAGGTGCTGAGTTGATCCTCCGTAACCTCAGCCAACTAACTACGGATAAACTGGTTTTTGAGAACGAAGATTTCACCGAACTTGAGTATGTATACAATTGTCAAGCACATCAAAATTTGTACTCTCTCTGCCTCTATCACATTCGCAAATGCCAGGTATTATACTTGTATGGCCACTATAATGAAGCATTGCAATTAGCTTTAGAAGTGGAAAAGCAGCTTTCGTTTATTACAGGAGCAATTCCAGCGACAGAATGGAATTTCTACTTTTCTTTAGTCCTAATTGCTGTTTATCCAAGTGTTTCAAAGTCAGAGCAAAATCTGTACTTAAAGAAGTTAGAGAAAAATCAAACACAGATGAAAATTTGGGCTGACAACTGTCGAGAAAATTTTCTACACAAGTACGTTTTAGTACAAGCAGAAATAGCCAGAATTTCCAGGAAAGACTCAGAAGCTGTAGAGTTATACGACTTCGCCATCACTTTAGCTCAAGACAATGAGTTTGTCCAAAATGAAGCCTTGGCTAATGAATTAGCAGCCAAATATTGGTTAAGTAAAGGCAAATATCAATATGCCAAAATTCACTTGCGCGATGCTCATTCTTGCTACCAACGCTGGGGTGCAGCCCGAAAAGTAGATGATTTAGAACAGAAGTATCCGCAGTTGCGTGAAATGACACCTCTCAACGGAAATTTTTCCCTCAACCAAACTACAACAACTATTCATACTTCCACTGGTAGCGACGCGAGGGCGCTGGATTTAGCAACGGTAATGAAAGCATCTCTGGCGATTTCGAGCGAAATTGTCCTCGATAAGTTGCTGGCTTCTCTGATGAGGATATCGCTGGAAAATGCGGGTGCTCAATTAGGTTTTCTGATTTTAGTTAAAGATGGGAAACTTTTAATTTTAGCGAGAGCATCAGTATTTGATGAAGATGTAGCAATGTTGCCATTTACGCCTCTTGAAGAATGTCAGGATTTACCTGTGACGGTGATTAATTATGTGGAAAGGACTCGCTTGGACTTGGTGTTGAACAATGCGGCGGCTGAGGGACTATTTACCGCAGATCCTTATATCGCCAAACATCAACTCCAATCTATTTTGTGTACTCCGATTGTGAATCGAGGCAAACTAATCGGCATTCTTTATTTGGAAAATAATTTAACTATTGGGGCGTTTACTCCTCACAGATTGGAAGTTTTAAGGTTGCTTTCTTCCCAAGTTGCTATTTCTTTGGAAAATGCTTTGCTTTACAATTCGGTGGAACAGAAAGTGCAAGAGCGGACGCAGGAATTAAATGAAAAGAATGAGAGTTTAGAACAAACTTTGCGCGAGTTGAAATCAACTCAAGCTCAACTGATTCAAACTGAAAAAATGTCGAGTTTGGGACAAATGGTGGCTGGTGTAGCTCATGAGATTAATAACCCTGTAAGTTTCATCTATGGCAATCTTACGCCAGCGAGTGAATATGTCCAAGACTTGCTGAAATTGATTGAGCTTTACCAGCAACACTATCCCGAACCGAGTGATGAAATTCTCGATGAGATAGAAACTATTGAACTAGAATTTTTAATCGGAGATTTGCAGAAGTTGCTGGATTCCATGAAAGTGGGAGCCGAAAGAATCCGCGATATTGTGTTGAGTTTGCGGAATTTCTCGCGCCTTGACGAAGCGCAAATGAAGTCGGTTGATATCCATCAAGGTATTGATAGTACAGTTATGCTGTTGCAGCCACGTCTGAGAAAAGAGGGTGGCCGTTTGGGAATTGAGTTGATTAAAAATTATGCGAATTTGCCACTAATTACTTGTTATGCGTCGCAGTTGAATCAGGTGTTTATGAATATCTTGACAAATGCGATCGATGCGTTGTTGTCGGTAAGGGATTGTCCGGAAAATTATCCACAAAAGCCTACTATTACGATCGCAACGGAGGTGACTGAACGGCATTCTGTGATTATTAGAATGGCGGATACTGGGCCTGGGATGAGTGCTGAGGTGTTGCACAAGATATTTGACCCGTTTTTTACTACTAAGCCGGTGGGTTCTGGTACTGGTTTGGGGCTGTCTATTTCGCACTCGATTGTTGTTAGTTCTCACGGTGGTCAATTTAGTTGTGTTTCTGCACCGGGAGAGGGGAGTGAGTTTATTATTGAAATTCCGATCGCGCCGCGACAAGTTTTGTAAACTGTAAATTGTTGACAGTGGCTGAAATTAGGAGACGGCAGCAGAAATTAGGAGACGGCAGTGCCGTTTCCCTACGTCAGATTAATTGTAGGGACTAAGGCAGAAATTAGGAGACGGCAGTGCCGTTTCCCTACGTCAGATTAATTGTAGGGAGACGGCAGAAATTAGGAGACGGCAGTGCCGTTTCCCTACGCCAGATTAATTGTAGGGAGACGGCAGAAATTAGGAGACGGCAGTGCCGTTTCCCTACGTCAGATTAATTGTAGGGACACGGCACTGCCGTCTCCTCTAGATCATTCCGGTGCAACTGGAATTGATATCATGTCTGATGCAACCGGAATTGAGATTAAACCTCAGAAGCCCGCAATTGCCCGCAGGCAGCATCTGCCTCCAATCCGCGAGAATAGCGGACGCTAACTGCTATTTTCTTCTCTTTCAAAACCGTCACAAAACTATTAATTCGATTGGGAGTAGGCCGCTGATATTCAGCTTCCTGAATCGGATTGTAAGGAATTAAATTGACGTGACACTGAAAGCCGCGCAACTTACCAGCTAACTCCGCTGCGTGTTCTGGCCAATCATTCACATTCGCTAAAAGGACATATTCAAAGCTCAACCTGCGCCCAGTTGATTGAACATATTCGCGACATTCGGCGATTAACTCATCTAAGGGATAAGGCTGGGCGCTGGGAATTAATTCTTCGCGCAATCTTTGATTGGAAGCGTGGAGACTGACGGCTAGAGTAACTTGCAAGTGATGTTCGGCTAATTTGCGGATGCGATTGCGAATTCCTACTGTGGAAATGGTGATATTTCGCTGTCCAATTCCGACATCTTCATTCAAACATTTGACAGCAGTTACAACATTATCGAAATTCAGTAGGGGTTCGCCCATGCCCATAAATACGATGTGGCTGACTCTACGCCCGAAATCTTGCTGTACTGTCAAGACTTGATCGACGATTTCGTGTACTTCTAAATTGCGCTTGAAACCGCCTTTACCGGTAGCGCAAAAGTCGCAGCCCATCGCGCAGCCTACTTGGGCTGAGACGCAAACAGTCAGCCGTTTTTCGGTGGGAATGCCGACGGTTTCAATGATTTGACCGTCTGCTAATTTTAAGAGATACTTGATGGTGGAGTCTGGTGCGACCGATCGATAGTGAATAGTCGATCGCCCGATCGGAATATCGGCAACAGTCTCGCGCCATTGTTTCGAGAATACAGAAATATCAGACAGCGATCGCGCGCCTCTTTCATAAATCCACTGGTACAACTGCTTTCCACGATAAGCAGGTTGCCCATGTTGCTGCACCCACTCCGTTAACTCAGCCAAACTCGCCCCCAACAAGGGTGGAATTTTACTAGACTCAACAGCCAAACGATCAGTCTGGTCAGACTGATTCGCACCCTTGGAATTACCAGAAGAGTACACCTGAGAAACGGAAGTAGGAGACATAGGTCATCAAAAAATTTAAAGCTAGTCTCTATCTTAAAACTTCTCGACCAAAGCTGCCGTATATCTGTGGCGAAGACTGAAGGCGGAATCTCGATCGCCCTAAATTCTCCTTCAGAAGTATGACTGATCGTCTTCCTGATTAGCCTTGAATAACTGCAAACTTTTTTTAAACAGTAGCTAAGCGCGATCGAACTTGAGTATCCGTATATTCCGGTGTCCAACCGACCGTAGTGGTAAAATAGCGCACAGCTTTAACTTTTCGGGCTGCTGTCAAATAAAACCAGTGTTCCGTATTTGCCGGTACGTTGATAAATTCTTCGGGCTGTACTGTTACTTCCACTTGACTACCGTCTGGACGCACAAAACCGAAAATGCCCTCTCCTGCTACGATATAGCGCACTTCATCATCAGCGTGAATGTGACACTTATCGAATTTGGACAGCAGAGTGTCGAGGTTGGGAATGTCTGGGTGCAGTACAATTAAGTCGCGGGATTGATAGCCTGCGGTTTTTTTGAGTTGTTGAAAGTAGCCATCGAGGGCTTGCAGGACTTGTTCTTTTTGATTGTCGTCGATCGCATCGAGAGCCAGCAATTCCCGAATTTCTGGGTTGTCTCCCACGGGCCAACTGTTGAGCTGAATGTTTAAAGGAGCAAGTTCGCGGGTAATATCGCTCAGTTGAGTATAGGTTCTACCATCTTCGAGTCGCAGGATAGCCATTTTTGCACGTTCCTATTTTTGATTGACAGACACAGCGAAAGATGTTGGTCGATCGCCTTTGTAGCAGAAGTACAATTTTAACTTGAATTTGAACAGGCAAGATGCCTGGGGAGCATCCCATTTTTGCAAATATATCCGTAGGGGCTCTCGCATTCCGGCAGTAAGTCTCTGCTTAAAACTAATAAATTATCTGCCGGAATGCGAGA
>JAYTZD010000112.1:0-4161 GCA_043742065.1 Oscillatoriales bacterium | reverse complement strand
CAAAAAGCCTGTTAAGCGAGAATGGCGCAAGATGTTAGTTCCATCAGATACAGGCAGGCTCACGAGTCGCCAGAACCCCTTGAAACTCTGTCGGCTTTGTCGGCTCTAACCTCCAGTACGCTCAAACCCTGATTCAGTCAGGCTTGTCCTTGAGTTTTTCAATTACAGCTTGACGGATAAATTCAATTCTATCTGGTATTTCCGCCAGCATAGAATGATAAGGTTCGGGGAACCTGACGTTAAAACCTTTTTGATTGTTTTTAATCCCCTTTCCAGTACCGACAAATCTAGTATTAGGGGATGGGTTATTGTTCGCCATATTTTTTTGCTCATTCCCTTGACATTTCCAGTGTACATTAGATAAAATTTCAAAGTCAAGGCTAACCAAGGAGGTAATTGAATTTGGTCAATCAACTATGTCTATAAGTTAGATTTAAGTTAGATTTAAGTTAATTTATAACCTTAGTCAATTTTCGGAAATTGGCAGTATATAACCATGTTAAAAAAATAATATAGTGACTGAGAATCGTGAATTCTTCTTTTTTTATCTCACCGATATGGGGGCAACAAATCTCCCAAGATTCTGGCTTTTTAGTTCGGATTGCTGACTCAAAAGACCTGACGCAACTAGCTGATGTTTTGGCTTCGAGCTTTCATTCCCGCGAGGGGTTGGTAGACTGGGTTTATCCAGTATTACGTTTGGGAATTTACGAAGATTTAAAAAATCGACTGCGTTCTAAAACTGAACATTACATTTGTCTGGTTTCTGAGCTAGTCTCGCGCGAAGAAAATAGTCTCGCCAAGCAGCCAGAGTTGATAGCGGGAACCGTAGAATTGGCTCTACGTTCTCGCTTTGCTTGGCAACTTCCAAGTTCTGACTATCCTTATTTATCGAATCTAGCAGTTCACTCAGAGTATCGGCGACAGGGCGTTGCTCAACAACTACTTAGCTGTTGTGAGCAAACTGCTCGTGAGTGGAAATTTTCGGAAATTTACCTCCATGTTCTCGAAAGTAATCATGCCGCTCGACAGTTGTACTATCAGGCTGGGTATCGCCTGGAACAGGTGGAGTGGGATTGGAGTTGTTGGCTTTTGGGGCAGCCGCGACGACTGTTTTTGCGAAAGAAGTTAGGGAATTGACTGTTGACTGTTGACATTTGATTGTTCCCTGAGCGTAGTCGAAGGGCTCAGGGCATCGCAGTTAACAGTTAACATCTCCTAAAAAGCAGGTTTTGAACAGGCAGGATGCCTGTTCCACAAGAATTATGGGAGATGTCTAGTGATAATCAACACTGTTAACAGTTAACTGTTAACAGTGTTGATTATCACAAGAGATTCGATCGCACATCATTCGACCCGATCGCACCAATACCCCCGACAAGGTTAGCTAAAACCTGGGTAGTACCTGCGACTTGCAGCAATGTACCATTCTGAGTTGGGGTGAACTTCAACTGTTGGAAAGTCAAGCCACCAGTTAACACCAATTTATCGATGCCAGCCTCGAAGTTAAGAATAGTATTCGATCCCTGGAGAGCACCCAAGATAAATTGATCGGTACCAGCACCTCCAGACAAAGTATTGTCACCTTCGCCTCCAAACAGAATGTCATCTCCTGCGCCACCAAACAGAATGTCGTTATCTTTACCGCCATAGAGGGTATCGTTACCAGCATCGCCGTTGAGTTCATCTTCCCCTTCATTGCCATAAAGCAAATCGTCGCCAGCACCGCCGTTGATGCAATCTTTCTGGCCATCAGCACCGACTGGGACTCCTCTGTTATCAGAGCGATCGCCATAAATGGTATCGTTACCCTCGTCGCCACAGAGTTCATCGTTGCCGTCACCGCCAAAAATTAAGTCGTTGGCATTGTCTCCGTGTATGAGGTCGTTACCTTTGCCACCGTAAACGCGATCGTTTTCTTTACCGCCGGCGATGGTATCGTCAGATTCCATGCCGAATAGCCAGTCAGAACCCCTGTGGCCAAAGAGCCAGTCCTTTCCATTGGGATCTTGACCTTCTCCACCTTGAACACCGCCATAGAGGGTATCGTTGCCGCTGTCCCCGGTTAGGCTATCATTACCGACATCGCCCCAAATCAGGTCGTTATCCTTACCGCCCCAAACGCAATCGTTGTCTTTGCCAGCATGAACTGTATCATCGCCGTTGCCACCGCCGATGATGTCCCCACCGTCGCCACCAAAAATTAAGTCTTGTTGAACAGCAGTCCCAACTGGTTCGGAACTGCCACTGTCACCGAGGATGGTATCAATACCTTCGCCGCCGTAGAGGGTATCGGAGCCTAGTTGACCAAAAATGAGGTCATTGCCTTTGCCTCCGTAAACGCGATCGTGATCTTTGCCGGCAATCAACGTATCGTCCCCTTCTTGGCCGTTGAGCAAGTCGTTCCCGTCACCTCCGTAGAGCAAGTCGCGTCCCCCGGCATCGATGACTTTCTTGTCGGAGTTTCCGCCAAGTAAGCTGTCATCTCCAGTACCACCAATCAAGGTATCGTTACCGATTTCGCCCCAGATTAGGTCATTGTTGCGACCTCCGAGGGCAATATCATTACCTTTGCCGGCATGAATGGTATCGTCGCCTTCGTTAGCGTTGATCACGTCAGCACCGTCGCCTCCGTAGATCAAATCGCGAGCATCATTCGGATTCTGGGAGTTATTCATCCCCGTATCTCCGAGAATCGTGTCGGCGCCTTTATCGCCCAACAGAGTATCAGAGCCTAATTCACCGGCAATCCAATCATTGTCTTTCCCAGCGAAGATTAAGTCGTTTTCCCGGCCACCGAAAACAATATCCGTGTCGGTGTCGGCATAAATGGTGTCGTTGCCTTCGTCGCCGTGAATTTCGTCTGCGCCACCTAGGCCTATCAGCAAGTCATTGCCCTTAAAACCGATGATTTTTCGGTTGTCTGTGAGGTCTAGGATGACGTCGTTACCATCAGTTCCTTTGGTAGTTTGTCCGTCTCCGAGTTGTGAAATCGGTCTCTTAAATCGAATTTCGGGCGGTTGTGTAGGTAGCGGAAAGTTAACTCCCGGTTTTCCAACCAGAGGTTCACAATCACATTCAATCTCTGGTTCGGGAGTCAGAGTTGGTAGGGGTGAAGGAAGTGCGGCAAGAGCAACAGTAGCGGTAGCAGAACTCCTGAGACCTAAATTATCAGTAGCGCTGTAGGTAAAGTTGGCTCCGCTGAATGTACCTGTGGCTTGGAAAAATAACTGCTGAATCTGTGCCGGAGTGAGGGTTTGACCTGGTGTTACCGCAACTCCACCATTGGCTGGATCTCCTAGGAATAGGGTTCCTTGGGCTACTGGGGGTAGGGTGTTGATGGTGAAAGAGGCGATCGTCCCATCGGGGTCAGTTCCTGCCAATCCAGTTACTAATTTACTGCCGTTGGGGGGAATGCTCAAGTTAGCATTCGTGGCAATTGGTGGTTGGTTGGGCGTTGGAGTTGGTGCCGGAGTTGGAGTTGGTGTTGGTGTTGGTGTTGGCCCTGGAATTGGAATTGGAGTTGGAATTGGTGTTGGCCCTGGAATTGGAGTTGGTGCCGGAGTTGGAGTTGGAGTTGGTGTTGGCCCTGGAATTGGTATGGCTGCGATAGTCGCAGGAGCAGGACTGCTGAGACCTAAATTATCAGTAGCGCTGTAAGTAAAGTTGGCTCCGCTGAATGCACCTGTGGACTTGAAAAACAGTTGGCTAATTTGAGCTGGTGTCAGCACTTGACCTGGGGTGACAGCAACTCCACCGTTAGCTGGATCTCCTAGGAATAGGGTTCCTTGGGCTGCTGGTGGTAGGGTGTCTATCTTGAAAGAGGCGATCGAGCCGTCTGGATCAGTGCCTCCTAGTCCGGCGAGTGGGACAGTGCCACCGGGTGCTACAGATACATTGGCATTGTTGGTGAGAGGCGGTTGGTTGATAGAGGGTGGCCGCAAGGCGGATACAGTGGCAGGAGCAGGACTGCTGAGACCTTTGTCATCAGTAGCGCTGTAGGTAAAGTTGGCACCGGTAAAGTCGCCTGTGGACTTGAAAAATAGCTGGCTAATTTGGGCAGGTGTCAAGACTTGACCGGGGGTGACAGCAACTCCACCATTGGCTGGATCGCCTAAGAATAGGACTCCTTGGGCTGCTGGGGGTAGGGTGTCAATTTTG
>JAYTZD010000111.1:0-4170 GCA_043742065.1 Oscillatoriales bacterium | reverse complement strand
AAAATAACATTGTAGGGACACGGCACTGCCGTCTCCTCATTTCGGCTAATAATTTCGATGCTACTGGAAACGATATCATCTAATATCAAATCCGGCTTAAATACTCCTTTCATGTCTTACTCTGCGGAGGGAGGCTTCGTTTGTGTAGAAGCGGTTTCAATCGCCGAATCATCGGTATGATCGGGGCTTTCTAATTTGTGTTTCGGCTTGCTTTCTGGCGGACTCTGTGTTACTCCTATAGCTTCGTACTCTTCGTGAATAGCAGTGTCAATTGCTGCTAGGTTTCTGGGATTCGTATGCCACTGATTGAGAATATCTTTAATTAAGACTTCTCTAATCCAAACTTGAGCAACAACGGTGAGAGGAAGGGCAAGTAATAGTCCTAAAAATCCAAAGAAGGTAGCAAAGAATACTTGAGCGATTAGGGTGACAGCGGGTAACAGTGATACTTGCTGTGCCATGACGTAAGGGGTGAGGAGGTTACTTTCAAATTGTTGGATGAGAAAATATAGGATTAGCACAAAACCGGATTTTAAGGGAGAGTCTAAAAGTGCTATTGTCATTGGGGGAATGACACTCAAACCAGGCCCGATATTGGGTATTAAGTTCAGCAAGCCGGCTACTACAGCATGAGCTAGGGGTAAGGGAACTTGCAATACCGACAAACCAATTAAACTCAGCAAACTGATGACGCTCATGCTAATGAGAGCGCCGATTACCCATCCGCCGAGAGCTACTTCGCATTCATCTAAAATGCCATCGACTCTGCGCCGATAAAAGGAGGGAAATAGTTGGATGAATCCTTTGCGGTAAGATAAAGGTTCGGCTAATGTCATTAATGTCAAAACTAGGACTAGCAAAAAGCTGAGAATAACGCCTAATGTGTTGCCGACAAAAGCTCCTGCGCCACCGAGGAGTTGATTGAATATGGGACGAAGTTGCTGGATAATATTATTAATATCAAGATTTGGTAGTGGCTGACCAATTTGGGCAGAAAACCGAGTTTCAATCAAATCGAGCCATTGATTTAATTTGGCTATTCCTTGAGGAGTTCTTTGGGTAAGTTGTTGGAATTGTTGGGCAAAGGGTGGTACAATGAGCAGGAATAAGCCTACGAAAATTAGGATTAGGAAGCTAATTGAAAGTAAAACTGCGATCGGTCTTTTGAGTCCGAATTTTTGCAAGTAGCGTGCTAGTCTATTCAAAGATGTGGCTACAACGACTGCGGCAAATAACAGCAATAGGGCTTGCCTGATTTGCCAGAGGATGTAACAAGATGCGATGAGGGCTAATAAGCCGATCCATTGTCCTAGCTTCATTTGGTTTGAGATTTAAGATTGGGGAATAGGAGTTTGCTGTGCGACGTTGAGAGATGCCTGGGAATCGCTTCTCTCCAAGATATCTCATGATGCGCGCGATCGCACTTGAATCGCATCTTTAAAAAATACCCCCACTCTAACACCAAAGGAAGCAGCCTCCTCATTTCTCCTATTTCCCTTTGGCGAAGACTTGTTCTGGTGTTAAGTTCAATTCAGGGAAAATTGAGGATTGAATGCGATCCGCCCCTCTGAATTGTTTGACTTCATATTCGCCATCTATGAGTTGGTAAACAGAAAAAGTAGGTTGTTTGGGATTAGCAATAAACCTAATCTTAGAGAACTTTTGCCATAGCTATATTATCCGTTACATCCGTTACAGAATCCGTTGCCGAACTTTCTTCTTCCATACCTTCAAGTCTTTCTCGAACAACTTCTTGATAAAAAGCCTCTAACGCAGTCACACAAACTCGATCGTCAAACAGATTATCTTGTCGCTGACTCATCCGTTCTGCAATATCTCGCCGCCACTCTGAATTTGTACCCAACTTGACAGCAATTTCAATATACTCTACTTCATTTTTGGCGATCGTGTCTGTCACTCCCAGCATTTTGAGAAAGCTATAAGCATGAAGTCCTCGCATAAACTCTCCCGGACAAGTTACTATGGGTAAATTGCACGCGATCGCCTCCAATGACGTATTCCCACCCGACCAAGTGAAAGTATCTAAAAAAACATCAGACAAAAAGTTAATTGCGATGTAATCTTGTCGAGTTGAAATAGTTAGGAACAGACAGTAATCTTCACTGTCGAGATTAACAGTAGCAAAAGCCCGCTTTAGCCGTTCTCGTAGCAATTCGCCGCGCGGAAAAATAAACTGAGTTTGCGGAACACGAAGGGCTATTTCTGCTAAAATAAAGTCATATTGTGGTAAGTATTTGAAAGGAGCTTGACAGCACAAATAAATAACGGCATCTTCTCGCAGGTTGAAATCCGATCGACTTTGAGTTAATTCACCAACAATCGGTTTTGGGTAGGAAACTCCAATATTCGGCAACTTAATTAAGGTTTCTGAGTAATGCGATCGTGCATTTTCCGGTTCCATCAATTCACTGGAAATAAAATAATCAATCGTTGGTAAACCAGAGGTGACAGGATGTCCCCACGCCGAACATTGTACGGGTGCAAGACGCAAAGCTGCTGTTTGGATAGTTGGTGCATCCATGCCAATTTCTGGGAAGACAAGAATATGCAATTTGTCATCAATAATTTGTTGGCATACGGCTTCTAGATTGTGGGGAATATGGCGAAATTCTGTGCTATACTGGCGAAATTGTTCGGTAATAGGATCTGAATCGTTACCCGTGTAGTAACAGTAAATTTCAAATTGTTTATGGTTACAATAACGCAACCAGCCAGTCAACCATAAAGTGCCGCTGTAGGAATGCAAATAACTAGAAATATAACCAACTCTAATTTTGCCATTTTCCAGCAGTGGAGGCATCGATCGCGGCTGCACCCACTGGGGATAGTTGGCGGCCATAACTTGATGCACTAAATTGGCATATTTTGACTGCGATTCAACAACATTGTGAGCTTGATATGGTAGATAAAAGTTAGTGAAACTTCTCAAGCCTAGGAAAGCATTGATTTGGGATTCTGGAGTTTTTAGGGATGTTTCCTGAATTAATATTTCTAATTCTCTGACAAATCTTTGTTTGTAAAATTGAATCTCATCTGATGTGTCGTAAACAATCGGCAATGTTAAGTGTTTTAAAAGTTGAAAAACATATTCATTGGGTAGTATTTCCGCTGCTACTTCTGCACTTAATATAGCTTGCTGAGTGCGTCCGTTTTGCTGGCAAATTTTGACAAGGTGAAAGTGCAGTTGTCCGGCTGTCGGGTAATGGCGGATGCCTTTTTCAAGAATTGCGATCGCCTCTTCGATTCTGTTCAGGTTTCTCAAACACTCGCTGAAGCTACAATACAGTTCTATGTCTCCTGTCTGAGATACTAAAAATCTTTGATAGTGCTTAATGGCTGCTTCATATCTTCCTTGACGGTAGAGTTGGTTGCCAAATTCTCTCAACACTAATGCTTGAGATTCAAGGGTGATATCACCAAGTTGTTCCAATTCAACTACAGGGATTTTTTCGGTTCCAGAGTCGGCTATTGCTTGGTGATTTTCCGCATTCAACCTAATTCGATATTGAATATGTGGTAAGATATCCAGCCACTGGCTTTGATTGAAGTTTTCTAATAGAATAATTTCTGGTTCGCAGCTAGTATCTAAATCTTTTTCCATGAAAAGATTCAGGACAATTGCTGATATAATTGTACTGGGATCTAACTCTGATTCTTCTAAAGTTTCGCTGCTATCTATTACCAGAGTGAGAAAATCGCGATCGGGATGATTGACAAGATTCCTAATAATTAGTTCTAACTCTAAATAAAGTGATTCTTCTGGTTGGTTCCAGTCGGGAAAAATCAGCAAATTTAAGGGCTTGAGATTTAAGGTGGTTAGATCCATTTGATTGTCTGTCTCATGTATATTGCTGGCATGAAGGGTTCCTATCTCAATTTAACTTGTCTTTGGGTGCGATCGACCTTAATCCCCTATCTTGGCTGTTGCGACGCCCGCCAGCCGAGGATAGCCGCTACAATCAAGCTGGGGGAAAGGACGGCGATTAGGGCATTGAAGTCGGTGGAGGGGATGGATAAGCTAGGCCCTGCGTACTTGATGGCGAGGGAAACGGCGGCGGAGAGGGTGAATACTTTGAGGATGGGGCTGATGTTGGTGTTCATGGAAGTGGTGGTTGATTGTATAATTAGGCATCGAGACTATTATCGCAA
>JAYTZD010000110.1:0-18101 GCA_043742065.1 Oscillatoriales bacterium | reverse complement strand
GGTGCTTCCAAAGCTTTCGCAACCAAGTCAGCGCCAAGCTGTTCTTCGGCACCTAAGGTAGCTCGGATTGCAGCTATCTTGGTGATCAAGTGAATTAGCGTCGTGCCGCCTCCGGCAACGATACCTTCTGCCACAGCAGCTTTAGTGGCGTTCAGAGCGTCATCAATCCGCAGTTTACGGTCTTTGAGTTCAGTTTCAGTGGCTGCACCGACTTTAATCACAGCGATGCCGCCTGCGAGTTTGGCGATGCGTTCGGTTAGTTTTTCTGTGTCGTAGTCGGAATCCGTCGCTTCTAGCTGTTGGCGGATTTGCACAATCCGTTTTTGGACATCAGCTTTATGTTCATCGCCAGTAACGATAATCGTGTTTTCTTTGTCGATCGTAATTTTGCGGGCTGTACCGAGCATTTCTAGCGTGGCGGTATCAATGCTGAGTCCGACTTCTTCGGAAATCAGTTGGCCACCTGTCAGAACTGCGATATCCTGAAGCATAGCTTTGCGACGTTCGCCAAAACCAGGAGATTTGGTTGCTGCGATGTTCAACACGCCACGGGCTTTGTTGACTACCAGAGTTGCCAAAGCTTCGCCTTCAATATCTTCGGCGATAATGACTAGCGGTTGACCGACGCGAGCAATTTTTTCGAGAATTGGGACAAGTTCTTGAATGGAACTAATTTTTTTGTCGGTAATCAGGATACGAGCGTTTTCGTACTCGACTTCCATGCGATCGGTGTTGGTGACAAAATAGGGAGATAGATAACCGCGATCGTACTGCATCCCTTCGACAACTTCTAATTCTGTCAACAAAGATTTCGACTCTTCAACAGTAATTACGCCATCTTTGGTGACTTTTTCCATTGCTTGGAAAATCATTTCGCCAACTTCTTCGTCGTTACCGGCGGAAACAGTGGCGACTTGAGCAATCGCAGCACCTTCGACAGGTTTAGCCAATTTGGCGATTTCTAGTACCAAATGTGCGATCGTTTTTTCAATTCCTCGGCGCAGGGCGACTGGATTTGCGCCGGCGGCGACATTCTTCAAGCCTTCACGAATCAGGGATTGAGCCAGAACGGTAGCGGTGGTAGTGCCATCGCCTGCGATATCTTTAGTTTTGGAAGCTACTTCTTGAATTAAGCGAGCGCCAGCATTTTCTAGGGGGTCTTCCAGTTCGATCTCTCTGGCAACCGTGATACCATCATTAACGATTTGGGGAGCTCCGAACTTCTTTTCCAATAAGACGTTCCGGCCTTTCGGGCCCAAGGTGATGCGGACAGCATCAGCCAGTTGATTGACACCGCGTTCTAGTGCCCGCCGAGATTTGTCGCTAAAGGCAATTATTTTGGTCATACTTTGTTTCCATTTGCTTACATAGCAAATTTAGCACTCTCTGAGGCTGAGTGCTAAATCGATGGATTTTTGCTCGATCGCCCAGTCCGGTTAAACTCACCGCAGTGTACCATTCTGACTGAACAGGCAAGATGCCCGTCCTAAAATAATTATCTATATACCCACGAACATACCGATATAATGTGATTTGTCACATTTATTAATCAAATTCCCCCTTTTCCTGATTCTTTTTCCGACTTACATCCGTTACATCCGTTAAAAAATCCGTTGCCGAACTTCTACTTATGGCTCGTTATTCTCGACTACAAAAACTGGGTGCTTATATGCGCCCCCACTGGAAACAGGCATCTTGGGGCGTTTTCTCACTGTTAATTGTCAATGCTGTGGGCGTTTATATTCCCCTGCTGATTCGGAATGCAGTTGACACTCTGCAAGTTGCAACTAAATTTGACCAAGTTTTGAACTACGTGATGCTGATTCTGGTACTCGCCTCAATCATGTGGGTGATTCGGATGGTATCGCGGATTTTGCTGTTTGGCGTGGGGCGACAAGTCGAATTTGACCTCAAACAGCAAATATTTAACCATTTATTAACTTTAGAACCATCTTATTTTGCAGCTAATACAGTAGGGGATTTAATTAACCGCGCTACTTCCGACTTGGACAATATTCGCCGCTTGGTAGGATTTGCGGTGCTGAGTTTGGCGAATACAGCCTTTGCTTATGCTTTGAGTTTGCCGGTGATGCTGGGGATTAATGTGCGGCTGACATTGTTGGCGATCGCGGTTTATCCTTTAATGTTAGTTTTGGTACAATTATTTAGCGACAAACTTCGCATCCAGCAGTTAACTGTCCAAGAAGAACTCTCGGCGATGAGCGATTTGATTCAAGAAGATATGAGCGGCATATCGGTAATTAAAATCTACGCTCAAGAAGAAAACGAACGCCGAGCTTTTGGTGATTGCAATAAAAAATTGCTAGATGCCAATTTAACATTAGCAAAAACCCGCAACTTTATTTTTCCGTTGCTGGGCGGTTTGGCAAGCCTGAGTTTGTTAGTGCTGCTGGCTGCTGGTGGCGGCTCAATTGCTAAGGGCGAAATTAGCGTGGGCGATTTTGTGGCTTTGCTGATTTATGTCGAACGTTTGGTGTTTCCGACGGCGCTATTGGGTTTCACCATTACTGCTTATCAACGCGGAGAAGTCAGTGTCGATCGCATCGAGGCAATTCTGACTGTTGAACCCAAAATTTATGATAAGGCTGATGCACTGGAAATACCAACTCCAGTCAGAGGTGAGATTGTAGCCCGCAACTTGAACTATAACTA
Organism: Oscillatoriales bacterium; assembly: GCA_043742065.1. Classification (GTDB taxonomy): domain Bacteria; phylum Cyanobacteriota; class Cyanobacteriia; order Cyanobacteriales; family Microcoleaceae; genus Microcoleus. The sequence goes on along the minus strand of JAYTZD010000110.1, from coordinate 15,428 downwards.
TCCGGGTGCAAAAACACCAGCCCTTCACAACGTCAATTTTACCATTAAGCCGGGAGAAACGGTAGCGATCGTTGGTGCGATCGGCTCTGGGAAATCGACTTTGGCTAATGCACTTCCCAGACTGCTGGACATTGATGCAGGTGAATTATTTGTAGACGGATTAGATATTACTGAGGTAAAATTGACAGAGTTGCGTGGTGCGATCGCCTACGTGCCCCAAGAAAGCTTTCTATTCGGTACTACCATCAAAAATAACATCCGCTACGGCAATCCATTAGCCGAACAACCAGAGATAGAAGCAGCCGGAAAACAAGCGCAAATCCACGCAGAAATCCTCAACTTTCCCGATCAGTACAAAACAGTAGTCGGTGAGCGCGGAATCACCTTATCCGGTGGACAAAGACAACGAACAGCCCTAGCACGCGCCTTGTTAGTTGATGCTCCCGTGCTAATTTTGGATGACGCTCTTTCCAGTGTGGACAATCAGACTGCTAGCGACATTTTGAAAAACTTAGCAACTGGAACCGATCGCAAAACAGTGATTTTCATCTCCCATCAAATGTCGGCCGCTGCTAGTGCCGATCGCATTTTTGTCATGGAAAAAGGAGAAATTGTGCAGGTGGGAACTCACAGAGAATTAGTGGCACAAACAGGGCTTTATCAATATTTGTGGAACCAGCAACAATTAGAGGAATTATTGCATTAATTTGGGCATGGGGCATTGGGAATTGGGAATTGGGAATTGAGAAATCAATCTTCCTTCTTCCTTGAATCCGTTACATCCGTTAAATCCGTTACATAATCCGTTGCCGAACTTCCTTTGCCTTATAATAGTATCTGATCCACTCGAATCATCTCCGAATCATGCTCGCAGAAACAAACGCCACACTGTGGCCAAGCCTAGTTACCGCATCAGCACTATTGCTCTACTTCATTGTCACGATTAACGTCGGCAGAGCTAGATTCAAATACAAAGTTTCTCCCCCACAGGTGACAGGAAATCCCGACTTTGAGCGCGTGTTGCGAGTTCAGCAAAACACCTTAGAGCAAATGATTTTATTTTTGCCATCGCTGTGGCTATTCGCGCAATTTATCAGCCCAATTTGGGCCTCTGCGATCGGTGCAGTTTGGATAATTGGACGCATTTTGTTTGCTTGGGGATACTATCAAGCTGCGGAAAAAAGAGCCGTGGGATTTGGGATTAGTACCTTAGCTACCTTGGCTTTACTTGGTGGTTCCTTTACTGGCATCATCATGTCGCTACTAAAGCTTTGAGAATAGCTTTCTACTCGTTTCCAGTCAGGGCGAAGCATTCCGGCAGTAAATTTCAGGTGATCACTAATAAATTGTCTGCCGGAATGCTTCGCCCCTACGAATATATTTGCTTGTGGAACGGGCTTCTAGCCCGTTACTAATATTGATACCTAACCTCACTAAATGCCATTTTTAAACCAATTTAAATCAGCAATTGGCAGTTTCAAATCTTTATTGAAACAGCAATTTACCATTCCAGTAGATGCGAGAAATCAATTAACACTTCCCAAGTCATTTGCACCCGGTAATACTGGAATGCGCGGCGTTTGGATACCCAGTACAGACTGCAAAGTTCTCACCTCAAAACAGCGAATTGCAGCCGCAATGGATTTCCTGGCAGATACGGGATTTAATACGGTATTTCCTGTAGTCTGGAACCGAGGTTTTACGGCTTATCCTTCTCAAATTATGCGCGAACAATTTGGGGTAGAAATCGACTCGCGCTATGAAGGCCGTGACCCCTTAGCAGAACTAATTATTGAGGCAAATAGAGTTGGTTTAAAAGTCATTCCTTGGTTTGAATATGGTTTTGTGAGTTCTTACAATCTGAATGGTGGTCATTTGCTGGCGAAAAAACCAGAATGGGCGGCGCGCGATCGCACTGGAAATTTGCTGAAAAAGAATAATTTCGAGTGGATGAACTCTCTAGACTCAGAAGTGCAAGACTTTCTGTTAAGTTTGATACTGGAAGTTGCTAAAAATTATCCAGTGAATGGCGTTCAAGGAGACGATCGCATTGCGCTACCATGCGAAGGTGGTTATGATGCCAAAACTGTCGAAAACTATCGCCAACAGTGCGGGAAGGAGCCGCCAGCCAATCCCAGAGAGCAACATTGGCTACAGTGGCGCGCTGAGATAATTACTGAGTTTGTGGCTCGATTGTACCGGGAATTGAAAGCGATTAATCCCGATTTGTTGCTATCGATGTCGCCAAGTCCTTATGAATGGGGACTTGTGGAATATTTGCAAGATTCTCAAGCTTGGATTGACAGAAAGTTGGTGGATCTGATTCATCCGCAATTCTACCGCCGTGATTTTAACAGTTATCAGCAATTGGTCGATCGACTCGTTGGACAACAATTCAGCAGCGAACAATTACAGTGCGTTTCGCCCGCTATCCTGTTGGCGAATCGAGGTAGTTCTTATTGTATAACTCCGGAACTGTTGTTACAGGTGCTTGCTTACAACCGTTCTTGCGGTATTCACGGAGAAGCTTGGTTTTTTTATGAAGCTTTGCGCGATAATAACGACACTTTAGCTAAAATTTTGAAAAATAGTCCGTATTTTCACTGATATGTGATTGTTTAATCTTACCAAGCTTTCTGGATTGGAATAGTTGCTCTGAGGTCGAGCGTCTGCTATATTTGTAATATCAGGTAATACCAAGTCGTCGGCTGCTGAAACGAAAAATTTCCAGCATTGCGATCGGATTGGTAGTCAAATTCCAAAGCTGAGGGATCGGGTGCATTGTCGAAAAGACAACATCAGCTTTGGGTCACTATTCAGGTAAAAAGAAAAAGGCAGAAGTCTCTGCTTGTGGTGTTTTTTCGGAATAAAACAGAGTGTCTGCATCAATCTTTATCTGTTTTTGCCTGAAGAAGACTTTTAGGAGTTGAAAAAGAATTTGTCAGGAGTCATCAAACATCTAATTATCTATTAGATATCAACCGAATTCAGGTCTCTGTTGTTAGACAACAAAACTCTCAGATTCTTTTTCGGATGAATCTATTAGGAAATAGAAAGAAATGTCCGTTTTGGAGATCGAAAAAAAAATGGTACGTTCCAACAAAATACAGCGGTTGCATAACTCCAAAATTCACTTGCCAGAAAAAACAGATGATCAAGCCAGTGAATCGGTTAACTTTTTCGGAAATCAGGGCGCATCTGAACAACAATTACAACTATTAAAGGAGCAGAGAACACCTACTTATCGGCCAGTTGTAAGTAATCCAGAAAATCTCAATTTTTCTTTATTTAATTCACGCTATTTTTCGGAAAAAGCGGTAGCTGGGAAAACTGATTGCCAAAAATCACCCAGTCAGAAATCCGTAAAAAATTCATTCTCGAAAGCCAGCGAAATTTGGCAATCTAAAATCGGCAGTTGGGGCATTCATCAAAAAATTGGTAGCGGATATTTGTTGGCAATAAGCATCGGTTTTTTCGGTTCGATGAGTGGAATGCTAATCGCCGACTACTACCAAGGACAAAGAGTAAAACAACTCAATGATGCTCACGAACAAGCCCAATTGCTAGGCAATTTTAAAGATGCCATTCTGGCTGCACATTTGCAGGGAGCACAGCTAGATTCTTTTGTAGACAATTTAGCCAAATTAGAATTGCAAAAAGAACTATTTGTTGGGAGTATTGTTAAGGCGAAAAATCTGCGATCGCAAATAGAACAATTTGCCGACAGCAAACCCGCTTGGTTGGCAACAAAACCTGCGATACTCAAGGCTTTATTGCAAAATTGCACAGTAGATTTAGAATCCTACGCCGATACTCTCAAGTCTAGCTTGCAGCAAATCCGGCGATCCTCTTCGAGGGCTTCACTAACGCTAACGCAATTATCACCGCAAGAAATAGAGTCAGCCAGAAAATTGCTCGCCATCGAAAGCGGATCGGGTGCACAAAAACTTGACAGCCGCCTTCAGGAATTGAGCAAAATCCTCGACATCGCCCAGCAGCAGGAAAGGCAAGGCGGTGTGGTGATGGAGGACGCACAAGGCATCGAAAAGGGCATCATTATGATTAGTATGCTGGTATCGGTAGCGGTGGCTGGAATTGTAGCTTGGCGCACCAGTCGGGCGATCGCCAAACCAGTCATCAGCGTCACCCAGGTGGCCGAACAAGTAGCCGCCGAGTCGAATTTTGACTTGCGAGTCCCCGTCACCGCCCAAGATGAAATAGGCTCTCTGGCTGTCTCTATCAATCACCTAATCGAGCGAGTTTCGGAACATACAAAACAATTGCAACAGGCTAAGGAAGTCGCCGTCGCCGCTAACACTGCTAAAAGCCAGTTTTTAGCAAATATGACCCATGAATTGCGGACGCCTTTAAATGCGATTATCGGCTACAGTCAACTACTTTTAGAAGATGCGCGGGATGCTGGGTGTAAGGAGTTTGTACCCGACTTGGACAAGATTGAAAAGGCGGGGACGCACCTGCTATCCTTGGTTAACGATATCCTCAATTTGTCAAAAATTGAAGCGGGGGGGATGAAACTGGAAATCGAGGAGTTTGACATTCAATCGCTGGTTGAGAGTGTGGCGAGTACGGCGAAACCATTGGTAGCGAAAAATGGTAATGTTTTGGAGATTGAGTGCGATCGAACTGCGGGTATTGTCCACACAGATTTGGGGAAATTGCGGCAGATTTTGATGCACCTGCTGAGCAATGCTGCTAAGTTTACCAAAAACGGTAGGGTGAAAGTGAGTGTGAGGCGCATTGCCGGCAGTGGCGAATTGAATTTAGGGCGATCGGGTGTTGACAATGCGTTAGCGTTAGCGAAGCGATCCGAAGGAAAGCCCTCGAAGAGGATCGCGACGGGTGAAACTCATTCTGGTGCGATCGCGTGTCCGTTACTGAATGCTCAAAAATCAGATTGGATTTGTCTATCTGTCAAGGACACCGGAATTGGAATGTCAGAAGCACAGCAACACAAGTTATTTGAAGCTTTTGTGCAAGCTGATTCTTCGGCGACGCGAGAGTATGGCGGCACAGGATTGGGGCTGACAATTAGTCGGCACTACTGTCAGATGATGGGCGGGGAGATTTTGGTGGAAAGTGAGGAAGGGAAAGGGTCTATTTTCACTGTACGAATACCGGCGGGAAATGGGTGATGTGATGTTTAGGTGAAGTATTTGGGCGACAATTCTTATGTTGCAAAGCTGTTGTTTTGCGTCCAAATGCTTTACTTTTTCCTTAGCTTTCATCGGAAAATGTGGGTGAAAACCCTGTCCTTTAACCTCGATCCGATCGCCTTTATCGATTTCTCATATCGCGATCGCAACCAGCTTTTGTATAATAACAGAATCTTACCTGTCATCAAACAGCTTGAGGCACAGTCAGTAACTCAGGGAATCAACGCCACTGAGCTTGTAAGAAAAATCGAGCAAGCTATACTGACCAGACCCCTCTCCCTCGCAAGGGGGATTCAAGGCGATTGAAATCGCGCCCGTCGTTTCCCTCTCAGGACTCAAGTCGCTGAGTTTCCCACTTACCGAGTTTTTTTATGAATAAGTTGCTAACTCGTATTACCCAAACACCCGGTCAGTGCGGTGGTCGCCCTTGCATTCGAGGCATGAGAATTCGAGTCAGCGATATTTTAGAAATGTTGGCGGAAAATGTCAGTATCACTGAAATTTTAGAAGACTTCCCCGATTTGGAAGCTGAAGACATCCAGGCTTGTTTGCTATTTGCGGCACGACGCACTGATTTTACTCGGTTGACAGCATGAATATTTGGATTGATGCTCAGTTACCTCCCACCTTGGCAAATTGGGTCACTAATACCTTTAGCATAGAAACTTCGGCACTGCGAGATATGGGATTAAGGGACTCAAAAGATATCGAGATTTTTGAAGCTGCACGAACTGTTAATGCAGTAATCATGACAAAAGATAGTGACTTCGTTGATTTGGTATGTCGCCTAGGAACGCCGCCCCAAATTATTTGGCTGACTTGTGGCAATGTCACGAATCGTTACCTGCGTCAGATTCTCATCATTACGCTACCCGATGCCTTGGAAAGATTACGACAAGGGGAAATGATTGTAGAAATTAGTAATGCCTCCTAAGCAATTGCTGTCGAAACTCTATATTTCGGGGCTTCGACTACGCTCAGCCTACGGATTTTACCCGGTGGTTGAGCCAAGCCGAAACTCTATATTTCGACCCTTCAACTTCGCTCAGCCTACGGATTTTCTATTGAAATTTCGTCCAAAGATGCGATCGCCACATCAGCCTTTTCCAAATGACTAACCTCCGCCTTCCCCCAACAAATCCCGATACAGCCAGCCGCCCCCGCATCTCTACCCATCTGAATATCACCCTCCGAATCTCCCACCATCAAAGTTACTGCCGGATCTACTCCCAATCTCTCACAAGCTAACAAAAATAGTCGAGGATCGGGTTTGTTGAGCTGAACTGAATCAACACCCATTTCTAACTGAATATATTCGCTTAATTGGGAACTTTTGACAAACTTTTCCACCGCTTCTGTTGTCGCTGCCGAAAGAATACCCAGTTTCAAACCCGCGTCTGAAAGAGATTTTAATACTTCCAAACTGCCCACAAACAAAGGAGAAGGTGGACTATTTTTTAACATTTGGTCGGCTTCATCAAAAGCACGTTGGGCAATCGCTAAAGATTCTATCCATCCTCTGCCAGTTTCGGCGATGTAACCCGCCGCCACAATTTCGTTTTCCTTGCGACTACCGACTGCTAACAAGCCCGTGGGGTCAATCTTACCAGGTTCGATGCCGAAAGCCATTTGTAATGGCTCTCCTACGCCGGGAATTTGAGCGTCTGCGAGGCGCGATCGCTTCATCCCTAAATGTCTCAAAAATTCTTGAGAATCCTCTAGAGTGCCGTCTTTGTCAAAGATTACGGCTTGAATATTTGAGAAGGTAATGCCCCGACATTTAATAGTTACCAAGAATCTGAACTCCTTAATTTTTATATATCAGGACACAACATTAAAATTAGGACACAACAATGTTGTGTCCCTACGAAATTAGATTGTATACGATATCTGTAAGGCCGCGGCGGGAGTGCGGTGTCCGGCGCGGGACTTTGGGAGTGTTATATCATGTCCGATCGATCGCCCATAATACAATTGCCGGGGCGGGTTCACCCTGATATTCAACACAAATCCCAAATTCAATAAACCCGCCCCGGCCGGATATTACGATCGATCGACCGGACATGATATCATACAAAATAAATTAAAATCGTCCTGCTAAATTGGCTACAATTAATGCTAATTCAACGGGCTTCACAGGCTTGGCAATATGCCTTTGGAAACCTGCATCGATCGCCTTTTGTCGCTCTCCATCACTAGCATAGGCAGTAAGCGCAATGGCTATAATCTTGCCATCGGCTTTCGTAGCAAGGGTTTGCACTTGTTGCATCAAAGAATATCCATCTTCCTCTGGCATTCCAATATCAGATATCAGGACGTCATAAAGATTTTCAGTCAAGGCCTTAATCGCCTCTTTTGCCGATCCAACCGTCAACACCTCGGCCCCGTAGTCTTCCAACACAAATTTCAATAACTCACGGGTATCGGCATCATCATCTACACTTAATATTTGCAAACCTTCAAGGCTAACTACCTGATCTTTTGAGGTGCTTAAAGGTAGTGTAAATACAGTCGGTTCCACATCACTTGGTGGTGTCAATTCCTGGGCTATTGAAACTAGCGGCAACCTCAAAATTATCGTAGTTCCTTGTCCCTCACCCGGACTTTTGGCTTGCACAGTTCCCCCGTGCAACTCTACCAGATGACGCACGATCGACAAACCTAATCCTAGCCCTTGATTAACCTTGGTGGTACTGGAATCACCTTGATGGAAACGATCGAAGATATAGGGCAAAAATTCTGCCCCAATGCCTTTTCCGGTGTCGCTGACTTGAAGTTGAGCATGATTGTCGATCGCCTCTAAGACAATTTCCACTCGTCCACCCGATGGAGTAAACTTAATCGCGTTAGATAGCAGATTCCACAGGACTTGTTGTAACCTGTCAGCATCGCCTAAAACAGTTGTAGCACTCAACTGAGCAATGATTTGGATGTTTTTGGCATCCGCTGATAATTGCACCCCGTCGATCGCACTTTGTACCACCACAACCAGATCGATCGGACTAATATCGAGATGAAGCTTGCCACTCGTAATCCGGGAAATATCCAGAATATCTTCAATTAACTGGGTTTGGGCGATCGCACTCCGCTCAATTACATCTATGGCGCGATTAGTGGTTGCTTCATTCAGCTTACCGGAGCGCAGCAGTTTTGCCCATCCCAGAATCGGAGTGAGAGGGTTACGGAGCTCGTGGGAGAGATTCGCCAAAAATTCATCTTTGGTGCGGTTGCTGCTTTCTGCTTGTTGGCGGGCTGACTGTTCTTGCTGCAATAACCGCGCTAGCTCTATCTCCAACTGCTTGCGATCGGTGATATCCTCGATTGACAACAAAATCATTAAAGCTTTGTCTTCTCGTTCAAGTTTACAAGCATTCAGCAGCATAGTTTTCTGCCCAATCTGCTCAAATACGTGATCTAACTCAAAGTTGTAAAGCTGAACATCACTCACCAGGATATCTTCCAGTATCGATCGCAATTGCGGGATATTCCACTGCCCATTTCCCAATTCAAACAGCGAAGATTTCGCTGTTTCTGGGGATGAAACCTGAAACGTTTCATAGAACGATCGATTCGCTTTATTCACTCGGAAATCAGCATCTAGCGCGACTAAAGGCGTTTGCACAGTTTCCACGATGGTTTCAGCGTAGTTTCGGGCATCCTCCAAGGTGGCGGCACTGCGTTTGAGCGCGTCAATATCGATCAAAACCATCACCACACCGTCAATCTGGTTTTCCGTGGTGCGATAAGGACGAATGCGGATGTTGTACCAATATCCCGCTTTAGTTTGGACTTCTTGTTCTTTGGTTTGGAGAGTATCAATCACCTGCAAAATTATCTGTTCCAAGTCGGGAACGTCAAGAGTCGATCGGATGTCGCTAAAAGGTCGTCCAATATCTGTCGGAATCAGATTAAAAAGTCCCTGCGCCGTTGGCGTAAAGCGTCGAATCTGTAAATCGTTTGCCAGCATTAAGATCGGGATATTGATACTCGCAAAGAAATTTGTCAGATCGTTATTGAGCTGGCTTTGTTCCAGATATTGGCTGCGAAGTTCCTCGTTAGTGGTGGTGAGTTCCTCGTTAGTAGCTTGAATCTCTTCTTTGGCAGTTTCTAACTCCTCGTTGGTGCTTTGCAACTCCTCGTTGCTCGATAGGATTTCTTCGTTGGCAACTTTGAGGTCTTGGTTGAGATTTTCCTGCTCTTTAATCAGCGATTGCAGGTGCACTAGAGCCGCCGTTTTTTCTTGGTTAGCGGTGGCAAGTGCCTGCCTCAGCAGCTCATTTTCAGGATCTAAATCACCTTCGCCGCTTTCAGAAGTGAGGGTGGACAAGTTGCTCGCTACGACGGGTAAAACTTCTTGAAATACCACCAAAAAATAGCGTGCTGCGGCGGTGTGGGGCTGGAACGGCATCACCTCAATATTGACGGTAGCCGATCGTCCGCCCGATTCAACCAATATCCTTTCTTTCCTAACAATCACGTTTTGCGTTTGTGTCTCATAAATCGCCGTGCGAAGCTCAACCAGCAATCCTGCCCTTGCCATTTTTAGCAAGTTTAAGTCCGGCATCCCTGCTGCGATTCTAAAGTAAGGATCGATGTCTCCGCGCACTTGCAGGATTTTCATCTCCTCGTTGACAAGCACGCTGGCTGGGGCATAGCGATTCAAAATCAGTTGGTCAGTTTCTCGCTCTAAGTCAAAGCTATCGATTAAATTTTCTAGATTCCTTCCCGGTTGTTGAGCAGCTTGAGCGACGGGATAGGAACTCGGCGTAAAGGAAAAAATGGAACGAGTATCAGTCAACTTTTTGGCATAAATTTTAGACTTTTTATGGACTACCGTAAATAATGATGTAAATTTTCCGGTACTCTCAGAAGTGCCTAACAGGAGAAAGCCAGTTGGGTTAAGACTGTAATGAAAAATCGGCATCACTTTTTTTTGCAGTGACTCTGCCAAGTAGATCAGCACATTGCGACAGCTAACTAAATCGAGATTGGAAAAAGGCGGGTCGCTGGCTAAGTCTTGCCGGGCAAATACACAAAGTTCGCGGACTGCTTTGCTGATTCGATAGCTACCAGTTTCTTCGGGAATAAAGAAACGAGCACGTCGCTGTGGTGAAACATCTACCATCTGGTTTTCTGAGTAGACGCCAGACCTCGCTTTGCCGATCGCCTGTTCGCTAATGTCGGTGGCAAAAATCTGAATCGGCGGCGGGATGATTCGATCGCTCAAAAACTCTAACAAACAAATGGCGATCGAATAAACTTCTTCACCTGTGGAACATCCCGCCACCCAAATCCGAATCGGAGCACTTGCCGATTTATTTTGGGTAATCGTGGGAAAAGCCAGCTCTTTTAACTTTTCAAAGGCTTCGGGATCGCGGAAGAAACTGGTAACGTGGATCAGGATTTCTTCATACAAAGCTGTGACTTCAGCCGAATTTTTTCGCAGGTGTTCGGCGTAATCATCCAAGCTATCCAGCTTGTACAACACCATCCGCCGCTGGATGCGTCGAACGATCGTGGTGCGTTTGTAGTGGGTAAAATCAACGCCTGTGGTCAATTTCAGCAGCGCAAAAATAGTTGTCAGGGCATCTCTCGCTTCGGACGATTCCTCAACTTTTGTCAGGGAAATCGGGCCAGACAAAAGCGGACTGCGACTATAGTTTACCAATTCCTCGGCAATTTTTTCCGGCGGCAGCACAAAATCGACATTCCCTGTAGCAACAGCGGTATTCGGCATACTATCGAATTTTGCCGTGTCTTGACATTGAGCAAAAGTCATGCCTCCGACTGCTTTGATTGCCTTGAGTCCCAGCGAACCGTCTCCGTCTCCCCCCGATAAAACTACGGCGATTGCTTTGTGCCCGCGATCGATCGCCAATGACGTAAAAAACGCATCTCCCGGCATATATTTGCCATAAATCTTCTCGCGCGGGGATAGTTGCAACACGCCTTTAGATAGCACCATCTTGGCGTTGGGCGGAATCACGTAGACTTGATTGGGCTCTACAACCATGCCGTCTTGTGCCTCACTCACAGGCATTTTCGTCTGTCTGGCAAGAATCTCGCTCAGCAGACTTTTGTGATCGGGGGCTAAATGCTGAATCAGCACAAACGCCATACCCGTATCTATCGGTAAATGGCTGAGTAACTCGGTGAATGCTTCCAACCCTCCGGCTGAGGCGGCAATCCCCACAATCGGAAAGGGGGCATCGGTTTCGGCTGATTGTTCGATGTCGAGGGCGACTGGTGCGATCGAGTCGGGTGTATTTGCCTCAGAAGTGCTCATAGAAATACTCGGTAAATCCCGTATTTGTCAACGGAAATGATTTCAATCGATCTTCTGTCATTTTTAGCGTAGCTAAAAATGACAGAAGATCGATCAGCTAATGATTATTCTTTCTTTATAAAAATTTATTTTAAAAAAAAGAGGGTATACCCTCCTTAATTAATAACAGTGATGCCGATATTATTCGACTGTCGCCGGAGGTATTTCTGTCGATACCTCTAATGTTGTAGCTTCGGTTACTGGTTCGGATGTAGCTTCGGTTGTAGCTTCCGTTACCGGTTCGGATGTAGCTTCGGTTGTAGCTGCGGTTACTGGTTCGGATGTAGCTTCGGTTACTGGTTCGGGTGTAGCTTCCGTTGTAGCTTCAGTTACTGGTTCGGGTGTAGCTTCGGTTACTGGTTCGGGTGTAGCTTCCGTGACTGGTTCCGTTACTGCTGCGGTTGTTTCTTCCGGCAAATCTTCTTCCATTGCTGAAGGTACATCTTCGAGTATTTCATCGGAGAGTTCATCATCAGCATCAGTTGAGTCAGCAGGAACTTCAATCCCAGCTTTAGCTTGCTTTTGAGCGAGCATTTTTTCGCGGAACTTAGCAGCCATTTCCTCAGCTTTTTCGTACACCAATTCACGATTTTTGACCATCGCGCCCGGTTCCGGTTCCAATTGCTTGGTGGAGAGAGAAATCCGGCCTCTTTCGGCATCCAAGTCAATAATCATCACCTTCACTTCGTCGTTGACATTGAACACGCTGTGAGGCGTATCGATGTGATCGTGCGAAATTTCTGAGATGTGCAGCAAGCCACTCACGCCGCCGATGTCGATAAAAGCACCGTAGGGCTTGATACCGCGCACTGTACCGATGACCACTTCCCCGACTTCGAGGCGGTTCATCTTGCGCTCAACCAAAGCGCGACGATGACTTAATACTAGGCGGTTGCGGTCTTCGTCTACCTCTAAGAATTTCAAGGGTAATTCTTCGGCGACTAATTCTTCCTTCGGTTTGCGGGTGCTGATGTGAGAACCGGGAATGAAGCCTCGCAATCCTTCTATTCTCACCAGTGCGCCGCCACGGTTGGTAGCAAATACTTGCGATCGAACTGTAGCGTCTTCTGCTTGCAGTTGTCGCACTCTTTCCCAGGCGCGCATATACTCAATGCGTCGAATGGACAGGGTTAATTGCCCGTCTTCATTTTCATCGGTGAGGATGAAAAATTCTCTGGTTTCGTTTGATTGCAATACTTCTTCAGGGCTTTCCACTCGATTGATGGACATTTCCTGAATAGGAATGTACGCTGCTGTTTTAGCACCGATATCAATCAGAGCGCCCCTCGGTTCTATACTAAAAACTGTACCCGCTACTACGTCGCCGGGACTAAAGTGATAGTCATATTTATCAAGTAAGGCCGCAAAATCTTCGTGAGTAAAGCCGATGTCTTTGACTGTGGTTTTGGTATTGACCATGCGAATAGTTTCCTAGGATTTCTCTCCTTCATGTTTTTCGTTTGCAGGCAGATACTAGAGATTTTGCGAAAAAAGTGGTTAGCTTCTTGCAAAATCTTTTACGAAAGTCAGTGGTTGCCAACTTTTGCCCGGTGTAACCTTACATCCGTGCTTGCCATTGCTCTTAATTCCAACTCTGTTTGAAAATGTTTAATTTTTAACATTCAGAGTCCAGTGGACTATTATACCTTATTGGCATACTGCTTTTAAATTAATTTAAGCGAGTTTAGCTGGGAGTAGACCCAAATTAGGACACGACAGTGTCGTGTCCCTACGGTATTATTTGCGGTAGGGATACGGCACTGCCGTCTCCTCTAAAATTAGGACACGACAGTGTCGTGTCCCTACGGTATTATTTGCGGTAGGGATACGGCACTGCCGTCTCCTCTAATCATTTCGGTGCAACCGGAATTGATATCATCCACTTCCGACAAATTTGGGTCATTTTCGGACGGACTTTCTAGACACAAAGCTTCGATGAGAGGACTCTGAAGGTGATTTAGGGTATCTACAAAATCTCGAATCCCTCGAAATTGCCGATATACAGAGGCAAAACGGACGTAAGCGACTTCGCTGAGCGGCCGCAGATGTAACAATACTAATTCTCCAATGTCCGAGCTAGTGACTTCCCGGAGCGATCGACCTTGAAGCCCGGCCTCAATTTCTTCTGCCAGAGTTTCAAGTTGCCCAGAAGACAAACCCGTTTTTTCGCAGGCCCTAACCAGTCCCCTGACTAACTTGGAGCGATCGAAAGATTCGCGTTTACCGTCCCGTTTGATCACCGTAATCGGCACAAATTCTATACGTTCGTAAGTTGTGAAGCGATGCTGACAATTCAGACACTCGCGTCGCCGCCGAATACTTTGACCAGATTCGGCTGAACGCGATTCGAGAACGCGACTATTGGTGTGTTGACAGGAGGAACAGCGCATGATTGCTGATTTTTACAGGCGTTGCCAGAAAATTGCAATTCATCTGACGCTGGTGGAGTCAGATGAATTGTTGGACTAGAAATATCGATCGGCTTATTTACCAATGCGGGGTGGTTCCCGGAAGGCGATCGCAAAAAATATCACGCCTAATGCTAAAGCCAGCATCAAAATGTAAGCAACGCTTTCCATGTTTAAATTTTCCTTATCTTCCCTTGCTATCTTATTTTATCTTAATTATTGCTGCTTTTATTGCTAAATAAAAAAACCCGGTTTCTTGAAGAAACCGGGTTTTTGCAACACCGGGAAAAATTCCCGATGCCAAATAGTGAGAAAAACCTAGATAGATTCCTCTCTTCTTGTACTTTTGTCTCCTAGTTTTTGGAACAAGCCCCACTCGACTTGTTCTTCCATGTCAGCTTCAACTCCAGCAAACACGTCGCGGAAGATTGTCCGAGAACCGTGCCAGATATGGCCGAAGAAGAACAGCAAAGCAAAGCAAGCGTGTCCAAAAGTGAACCAACCGCGAGTCGAAGTACGGAAAACCCCGTCAGATTTCAAGGTTTCGCGATCGAATTCAAACACTTCACCCTTTTGGGCTGCGCGGGCAAATCTCTTCACATCCAAAGGACTGTTAAAGGTTTGACCGTTATATTCGCCACCGTAGAAAGTGACAGTAACTCCGGTTTGTTCAAAACTGTACTTTGATTCAGCACGACGGAAGGGGATGTCAGCGCGAACGACACCATCTTTGTCGGTCAAAATTACTGGGAAAGTTTCAAAGAAGTTGGGGAGGCGGCGAACCGACAATACCCGACCTTCGCTGTCACTAAATACTGGATGGCCCAGCCAAGTTTTAGCAATACCATCGCCATTAACCATTGCGCCAGCGCGGAACAAACCACCTTTAGCAGGAGAGTTGCCCACGTAGTCGTAGAAAGCCAATTTTTCAGGAATTTGCTCGTAAGCTTGTTGGAAGCTAGCGCCACCGGCCAAACTAGCTTGAGCTCTGCGATCGATTTCTTGTTGGAAATAGCCGCCATCCCATTGATAGCGAGTTGGGCCAAAAAGCTCGATCGGAGTAGCAGCAGAACCGTACCACATCGTACCCGCAACCACAAAAGCTGCAAAGAACACAGCAGCGATACTGCTAGAAAGCACAGTTTCGATATTCCCCATCCGCAAAGCTTTGTACAGCCGTTCCGGTGGGCGCACGGTCAAGTGGAACAAACCAGCAATTACGCCGACTACGCCCGCTGCAATGTGGTGAGCTACGATTCCCCCCGGATTGAACGGATCAAAGCCTTCAGGGCCCCAGGAAGGAGCCACTGCTTGGACGTGACCGGTCAACCCGTAGGGGTCAGAAACCCACATTCCTGGTCCGAAGAGTCCAGAAAGGTGAAATGCGCCGAAACCGAAGCAAAGTAAGCCAGAGAGGAACAAGTGAATCCCAAACATTTTTGGCAAATCGAGGGCTGGTTCACCAGTGCGGGGGTCTCTGAAGAGTTCCAAGTCCCAAAATACCCAGTGCCAGACTGCTGC
>JAYTZD010000109.1:0-8185 GCA_043742065.1 Oscillatoriales bacterium | reverse complement strand
AAATCGTTCGTTGACGTATAAGCACTTTCCCGCAGCATCGGCGCGGAAAATCCCGACGGGCAGAATTTTTTCTAAGGTGTAATACCGTAATTCACTTTCTAGTAGGGCATTTGCCGTTACCTTAGTCTCCGTGATCTCAAACATTGCCCCTTGTAGGATGAAAGACTGGCTGGCTTCATCCCAAACGGCAATCGCCCGATCGCGAAACCAGAGCACTTTGCCGTTACGCGCGATCGCCCGGTATTCTGAAACTATCGGCTGATCCGAGGGAATATCTTCTCCATCAGCAAATGTCAGTGTAGCGCTTTCAACTAGCACGCGATCGCGATCGTCTGGGTGGACCAGTTTCAGCCATAGTTGGGGGTCTGCTTTCCATTCAGCCACAGAATAGCCCAGCAAATTCTCAATTTGGGCGCTAATGTCAAGTTTGATGCTAGGGCTATTGATGGGCGAAATATAGGTGACTGTCGGCGCTTGTTCCACAAGAGCACAGTATTTTGCTTCGACAGTGTAGAGTTGTGCTTGTAGGCGTTGTCGCTCTAATTCTGCACTGGCCCGCGAGGCAAAAATTTTGAGAATCAATCTAAATTGGGCTAGCTTTTCGGCCGCGAGGGGTCGATCGTGGAACAGGCAAATAGTGCCTAGGGGTTTGCCGTAGGAGTTTTTGAGACAGACTCCCACGAAGCTGCGCACACCTGTAGCTACAGGTCTATGATCTTGAGGAAAGGTTTCCAGCAGGCTGTCTGGACAGGAGTACATCCCATGCTCGATCACCATTGCTTCGGGAGTATTTGCCGTGTCGCACTCAAAGTTTGCTTGCCGTTGCCGATCGCTCCAAAAACTGATAACTTGCAGTTTAGGACTGGAAGTGCGATCGTCAGACTTGACCAATTTCGAGGCGAGGACGCTACAAACTCCCAGCCTTGACTCTAAATGACGAACTAACGTCTCAAAAAATTCGGCTCCTGTTGTGCGATCGATACCTGCTAAAATTTTATCCAGCAAATCTTCATCTAATTGAGAAGCCGCGCTGACTTTGGGATCATTGCAGCCCGGAAGCTGAGTTTCGGATTGAAAATTATCCATAGTTATAAGTTTTAGCGAAACATATAAATACCAGCCTACCAAGCTGTTAGGTTTTTGTGATAACTAACAGTTCACTAACTCAGCAAGGTACGATCGCAACCATCTCCCCTTTAAAAAACAAAAAAATATGAAAGCAATTGTTTTTGAAACTCCCGGAAGCCCGGAAGTGCTGAGAATACAAGACATCCCAGCCCCTACGATTCAAAAAGAAACCGAAGTTTTGGTAAGGTTGCGATCGGCAGGGGTAAATCCGATCGATACTAAGTTGCGGGCCAACGGTACTTTTTACCCTGATCGCACTCTTCACATTTTAGGGTGTGATGGTGCCGGAGTTGTGGAATCTGTAGGTGCTGGCGTACAAAGTTTCAAAGTTGGGGATGAGGTTTTTTTCTGCAACGGCGGTTTGGGTGGCCCGACAGGGACGTATGCTGAATTGGCTGTTGTAGACGAAAAGTTTCTCGCGCTCAAGCCTGCGAGTTTAAGTTTTACTCAGGCTGCGGCGGCACCATTAGTCCTAATTACCGCATGGGAATCATTGTACGATCGCGGACGCCTGCTTGCCGGACAAAAAGTTTTAATTCAAGCAGGCGCAGGCGGTGTCGGCCACGTCGCCATCCAGTTGGCAAAATTACAAAATGCTGATGTTTGCACTACCGTTAGTGACCAGGAAAAAGCCGAATTTGTCAAGCAATTAGGCGCTGATTCAGTTATTTTATACAAAAATGTCGATGTTGTCGATGCAATTTTGACTTGGACTCAAGGAAAAGGAGTTGATTTAGCTTTCGATACCATCGGCGGAAAAACTTTCTACCAAACTATTCCGGCTATCAAAGTTTATGGCGATTTGGTGACAATTTTGGAACCAGATCCGGCTTTGGGCAATTTGAAAGCCGCGAGAATGCGAAATCTGCGAATTAGTTTGGAACTAATGTTAACACCAATGTTGCAAGGTTTGGTAGAGGAACAGCAACAGCAGGCTCGTATTTTGCAGAAATGTGCTGATTTGTGCGATCGTAATTTGCTCAAAATTCACGTCAGCCAAACCTTCCCCCTAGAACAAGCCCAAGCCGCCCACGAATTGTTAGAAGCTGGTTCCGTAACAGGTAAAATAGTTTTACAGATTTCTTGAATCGAAGGAAGAAGGAAGAAGGAAGAAGGAAGAAGGAAGAATGTTGATATAGCAAGGTTTTTAGCCATTGGTATATTACGTTAATCTTCAATCGAAAATCCAAAATCCAAAATCCAAAATCACCTGAATCTTCAATCGAAAATCCAAAATCGAAAATCGAAAATTACGTTAATCTTCAATCGAAAATCCAAAATCGAAAATCCAAAATCGAATGACTAAACCCTATTCCATACTTTCCTGCGACGGTGGCGGTGTGCGTGGCTTAATATCAGCCATTATTTTAGAACGACTCGAACAAAAACTCAAACAAAAAGCTCCTGACAAAAAACTGAGAGACTATTTCGATTTAATTGCAGGAACCTCATCAGGAAGCTTAATAGCTTGTGGTATAGCCAGAGGAATTGATGCAACTCGCATTAAAAAACTTTACCTAGAAAGAGGAATAGAAATATTCCCACCTTTCAATAATGTATTCAAAAGTTTCATAAGTCGCCTAGCAGTCGGATTTGCGACTCAGCCAATCTACGACGGACTAGGCTTAAAACAGGTACTTCAGGTAGTTTTTGGGCAAGGAGAAATCAATTTTGATAAATTACCAAAACCGCTCAAACCTGAAAATTTACCTGCGAAACCATTACTATTCCAAGACTTGCCAAAACCAGTTTTAATTACCAGTTACGACATTTATAATCGCCAACCAGTTATTTTCAAGAACACCAAAGTTGCCCACGAAAAAATCCCTGTTTGGGAAATTTGCCGATCGTCCGCAGCCGTACCAGTCGCCTTTCCCGCGCACATCATGACCAACCCAGACTTTCTGAAAAATTGGCAGGAAGAGGGCAATCAAATCGCCGTAGCGGGCAATATCAGGGGTATTCCTTTGATCGACGGCGCCTTTGTGGCCAGCAATCCGGCATTATGTGCGATCGCCGAACGTTTACGCTGGAATCACAATCCACCAGCCAATCCGAAATGGATGCAAAATCCTGCTAACCCGTGGCGCGATGTAGTCGATATCAAAGATATTGTAGTCACGTCTATTGGTACTGGTCAAAGTATCAAAAGAATCGGCATTCCAGAGTCACAAACTTGGGGTGCGGGAGAATGGATTAATCCCTTAGATGGTATTCCCATTCTTGATGTTATTTCCGACGGTTCATCGGATGGGATTATCTACATCATCAACCAATTAATGAATGCAGATCAATATGTCCGCTTTCAACCAACTTTGTCCAAAAACTATCCATCTTTCAATGCTAATCAGCAGATACTTTTGGAAATTCAGCAAGAAATTGAGAAGTCATTTTTGACAAATAAGCAGGAGGATGAAAAGCTAAATAATTTGGCGGAAGTTCTGTTGTCTCATTATTGATCTAATTCATCTGCGTTAATCTGTGTTTATCTGCCTGTATCTGCGGTTAAAAAATAGAGAATTTTGCAACCGCAGATGACAATGGATGAACGCAGATGAACGCAGATGAAGATCAGAGAGATCTAAAAAAATGACGACAATTAAGTCGTATACTCCGCATTAATCTTCACATAGTCATAACTCAAATCGCATCCCCAAGCCTTCGCAAAACCTGCGCCATTCCCAACACCAACCTGAATTAAAACCGTGTCGGATTTCAAATATTCACCAGCCGCCGCTGCTTTCAGATAATTACTCGCAGCAGATTTATCGAACTCCTTCGGTTGCCCATTTTCCATCATCAAAAAATCTCCCAATTGAATCCGCAAATTCTCCTGTTCAAACGGTACACCAGCCCGCCCAGCCGCCGCTGCAATTCTGCCCCAATTCGGATCGCGTCCAAAAATAGCAGCTTTCACTAAAGAAGAACCGACAATTGTTTTGGCAATTTTACTCGCAGAAACTTCGTCGGATGCGCCGCTGACTTGTACTTCCACTAAACAAGTTGCACCTTCACCATCGCGGGCAATTGCTTTGGCTAAATATATGCAAACTTCGGTTAGCATTGCTTCTAATTTGTCTGCTTCTGGCCCTTTTTCGGTAATTGCTGGTGTGCGAGATTGTCCGTTAGTCAAAGCAATTAGTGAATCATTCGTACTGGTGTCTCCGTCAACAGTAATTTGATTGAAACTTCTGTTAGCAGCCCGACTCAACATTTCTTGCCACAAATGTGATGATACTGCTGCATCACAAGTTACAAATGCTAGCATTGTTGCCATATTCGGATGAATCATTCCCGAACCTTTGCAAATGCCGCCGATGCGTACTGGCCGATCGCCAAACATGGTTTCTAGGGCGATCGTTTTCGGCACTAAATCAGTCGTACAAATCGCCTTAGCAGCCGCATCAGAACCAGTTTCCGAAGCCTCAGCAACTAATTTCGGAATACCCGCCCTCAGTGGTTCCATCTTAATCCGCTGGCCAATTACTCCAGTGGAGGCCAACAGGATTGATTCTGAGGGAATGTTCAGGGCTTCTCCTAACAATTTGGCACTTTCGAGGGCATCGGCCAAACCGAGTTCCCCAGTAGCCGCATTAGCTTGTCCCGCATTGCACAAAATAGCTTTGGCGCTGGGTTTCGCTTGCAGTCGCTGGCGGCAATAGTCCACGCAAGCGGCCCTGACTGTGGATGTTGTGAAGACTCCTGCGGCGATCGCGTCTACTTCTGACAAAATTAAACTTAAATCCGGCAAGCCTGAAGCTTTCAAACCTGCTGTAATTCCCGATGCTCGATATCCTCTCGGTGCTGTAACTCCGCCGCCAATTACTTTCCAGTCTGACATAATTGCCTCCCTAAAGCTTTCTATTCTATTGAGAGGGAATTATATCATTTTAGATTTTAGATGTCTGATTGGAGAGCTTTTTAGCTCATGGTGGCGTTGCTGCGATCGTAACTGGCCTGAAAAGTCGGCTGGGGTTTGCCTTGAATGTGACCCCAGTAGTTGGTGTCTTCCATCCCAACTTCAGTGGCGGTGCGATTGAGCATGGATTGCTGGCGGTTCTTTACCAGGTGGTGGTGCCGCATCATCAGGGAGCGAGCTTGATTTTCGGTAGACATCTGCGGTTCCTCCGTTTTGTTTGACTAAGGTTAGGCTGGTCTTTTGTTCCTTGTTTTTAATATAACAGATAATTCTGTATCTAAAGCTACCGAATTGAGATTGTAATAAAACTTTATACATTGGTGGCGCATCTCAATGCTGTAAGGGCGAAGCATGACCGCAGTAAATCTCAGGTGATCACTAATAAATTGTCTGCGGTCATGCTTCGCCCCTACGAATATATTTGCCAAACTGAGATGCACCCACAGCTAACAGTCAATATTTCTTAATTCTTCAGGCAATTCAAACTTGCCATCTACACCCGCTTCAAACTCAATAACTTGCAACACAGCATCAACATTCAGTGGCCCATAAATATGAGGATAATCATCTCCAGCAGCAGGTTCATATTTAACTTCTGCTTGCACTTTATCAGAGTCAATCCACAACAAAAGTAATCCTGTTTGTCCAGCAAAAAACTTGTTGGAAGTTCTCACAATTTGCAGAAGTGTCGAACAGTGGATAAATCCTTCAGATTCTAAGGTGTCACCGCGATAGAATTTAAGTTGTTTTGCTTCTTCCCACTGTTGGCTTTTAGCAATGTGAAATATAACGCTCATAATTTGTTTTGCTCACTACTATTTAGGCTTTAATTCATTATATCAGTAGGGGCGAAGCATTCCGGCAGATAATTTATTTGTCAAATCCAGAGACTCACTGCCGGAATGCTTCGCCCTGATAAAATTGGGATGTACCCTCAAAGCAGAGCCGGGGAACTAGATTAAACTAGATTATCACTACAAATTTAGCAGGCCACGAGTACATCCGATCGCCCTAATACTCTCAGATCTTCCTCGTCGAGTTCCACAGGCATACCGCTGCGAATCAATTCCACAAAATCCTCATTAGGAACCATGATACACAAAGTATACAAACGCTCATTACCCGTATTTTCAATTACGTGAGTGCTGGTTGGTGGCACTAACAAACTATCTCCAGCCTTAATAGTAACAGTTTTGCCATCACAGGTTGCTCGTCCTTGTCCCTTGAGTACAAAAAACATTTCTACTGCGAAGAGATGTCGGTTGGGAGGAGTTTTGCCACCCGCATCAAAAATTTCGATACAAACCGTTAATGAACTGTTAGCCGCTGCCGGATCGAAGACAATTGCTAATCTATTAGTATCGCCCGGACTAATCCGAAATGCTTGGTAGTCTTGCGGAGACTTTGATACTGGAATCATGCACTGATTTGTCATTTTTTTATTGGTAGTTGTCAGTTGTTATGTTTGGTATATCATTAGCAGTCAATCCAGAGTCATTAGTTCCCAGTTTAGACTCAAAAATTTATTCCTAGTAACTGCTAACCAATGACCAATGACCAATGACCAATGACCAATGACCAATGACTAATGACTAATGACTAATGACTAATGACTAATGACTACTATTTAATTGCTTCTAACATAGCCTGAGAATCCGACAAAAAACCAAAACATTGTTTAACGTTATACAAAGTTGCTTCCCAGCAATAATCTGGTGATGTCGTAGCAGTACAATCTTTGACCAAAATGCAGTCATAACCGAGAAAATTAGCATCTTGTAGTGTAGTCATAACACACTGATCTGCGTTGACTCCTCCAAAGAAAAGTGTAGTTTTGCCCAGGTTTTTCAGAATACTATCTAAAGGAGTATCCCAAAAACCACTCATTCGATATTTATCAACGCAAATATCTTCTGATTTCTGTTCCAATTCATCGACAACTTGCGCCGCCCAACTCCCTGCCATTAATACAGAAGCGCCATTTTTTGGTAGCGGATCTCCCAAACCTACACCGTCACCTGTGGGATTGTAGACGTGACGGGAAGCTGCACTAATGTTGAGCAAATCGGGGCGGTTTCCCCAGTTGATCCAGATAATTGGAATTGAGTGCGATCGCAATTTTGGCAGTAAATTTTGCAAAGGATTAATTGGACTCCTAGCGGGCGTTACATCTACGCCAATATGTGCTAGCCAACCGTCGGGATGACAGAAATCATTTTGCATATCGATCACTAGCATTGCAGCTTTTGCTAAATCCACACGCAGAGTTTTAGTTTCTGTTTCTAAAGTAACAATTTTTGGCTCAAGTTGCGATCGCGTGATGTCGGCAATTTTGGCATCAACTTTCCAAGCATTCGGCGGCACGCCCAAGGTGCGAAGAGAATCAGGATTCATATTGATTGCTACCCAAAAATAACTATTATAGATGTGAGTGAATTCACTAATCAGGATAAATCAGTGAGCTTTACAATTCAAAATGTTTTAATTGCTGTTGAGGGTGGTTATGAAACAGCAGATGTGCAGGTGGTCAATAATTGCATAAGTGCGTTAGCGCCCAATCTAAATCCTGCAGGAACAGTTATTGACGGCACAAATAAACTGTTGCTACCCGGTTTTGTCAACGCCCACACACACTCTTCCGAAATGTGGCAACGCGGCATCATCCCTCCTTTACCACTGGAATTGTGGCTGGCAGAATTGTATGATTTTACACCTCTAGATCCCGAACAAATTTATTTGAGTGCCTTGGGAACTGCGGTAGAAACATTGCTCTCTGGAGGCACAACTGTAGTCGATCATTTAGTCTTGATTCCGGGACAAGAATTAGAGACAATTGCCGCCGCAGTTCGCGCTTATCAAGAAATCGGTATTCGGGCTTTCATCGGGCCCTTAATTCAAGATGAGTCCCTGACAGCGGGAATGCCTGCGGTTGATAGTGCGATCGAACACGCTGCTTATATTCGATCGACTAAGGCAACTTTAGATTTAATGGAATCAGCCATAAAACAGTTTCACAACCCTGAATTAGGTGTGAATATGTTATTAGCACCAACGGGAATTCAACTATGTTCTGATGCTTTGTTTGAAGGATGTATTGATTTGAGCGATCGGCAAAATCTATGCCGCCACGCCCATCTC
>JAYTZD010000108.1:0-2045 GCA_043742065.1 Oscillatoriales bacterium | reverse complement strand
ACACTAGCACTAGAACCCGCATCCTTCTTAGGATTCAGCTTCAGCACTCCACCATTGCCTTGAATGTATTGTTTCTCGATCGCACAAAACAGCTTTCCCGATTTAGAAATCACCACACTCCCATCCAAATCAGAACCAGTATAAAAATTCCAAACTATCTTTTTAGTTTTAACATTGATACCATAGATATGACCAGAACCAGCAGCGATAAAGATCCGATCTTTGAACCTAGCTGGAGATGATTCTGCCACCAAATTGCCCCCGTGCTTGCCGATATCTGCTGCTGCATAAAGTCGTACTTCTGATAAGATATTTGGTTGCTTAATTCCTTGTTTGACTTTAGCTTTGCTGACAGAACTATTGATAAAATAGCCGATCGCATTTTCGCCCGCATTGAACAACACCCCATCTCCCAGATACAAAGCGCTGCTATCGTTATCCTGGCTGTAGCTGGGCGTTCTCCTGATATCCAATTTCCAAAGTTCCTTACCAGTCCTAAAAGATATTGCCCGAAAACTCGGCACAACATTTTTGCCACCACCACCGCTGCGACTGCCTTGCAAAATCACGATTCTGTTTTCAGCACTGGCTTTTTCATCAATGTAAATAGTCGATGAACCTTTAATTATGTCATCAAATTCATAGCGCCAAATTTCTTTGTTGTTGCTGAGATCAATTTTTCTTAAATTGTGGTCAAAAGAACCTATAATTAAATAAGTCTTGCCTCGGTCTTTGGTGATTGTGGGCTGTCCAGTCCAACCGGCACCGCTCCAAATTTGCGATCGCCTTCCCAGAAAAGTCTGCCCACTTCCCAATTCAAACTTGTCGATTAGTTTCAAACCTTTAGGAACACCTCTACCGTAAAATCTGCGTTGGTCGTTTCCTAAAAACGTCGGCACTAATAATTCTATTTCCGGGTCTACTTTTGCCAAAAAATTGTTTATTTTAGTGTCAAGCAAAGCTTGATTCGAGGATTCAGCTTGGCACTGTTTGAGCGCAGCCGGAGGAACTGCTGCACCGAGCAAAAATTGTACAAACCGTTGGTTGAAGCTTCTCCGAGATGATAAACTCATTAAGTTTGAATAATTTTGCTATCTTGTTTCAGCATCAATTGATAAAATATCCCAAACAAAATCACCGCAATCATCCCCACCACTAATGAACCTTCACCCTCATGCCAATATTTAAACAAATCTAGGCGATGAGATGCAACTAATAAAGCCATTCCCGCCACTCTAAAAGCATTAATAATAAAACCCAAAGCGACAGCGACACCTATTACCAAAGCTTTATTTTGTTTAGTAGGAAACATCAACAAACAAACTACAGATAAACCTAATAAGTAATTCATTGCCTCCATACCCGAACATCCCCCATCTACAAGCACCCTTCCTGTCGGTAAAGCAACATAATTACCTTCACGTATTACATTAAAACCCACATACCACAAAGAATAATAAGCAAACTTAGCAGTAAACGAGGTAATAAAACCCAATAAAGGTGACGTAATGACACTGGGGATGCCATGAAAAAATAGTATTACCAATTCACGCCAATATTGTTTTAAATCCTGAAAACCTACCGCAATTAAGCCCAAACCTAAACCCGACAAAAAAGGTGCAATTCTTAAAAAATAATCGAATTTACTGGAAACTACAGCACTTTTAAATAAAATAAAAGCTATTAATAGCGTTCCTACTATTCTCGATAATAGATCGCTTTTTCCCTGACTCTGCTTGAGAATATCCTGCTTGTCCCAAAGTAGGGAACCCACAGCCAACCAAAAAACTAAACTCATATAAAAATGAGCAATATCCCCCAGTTTCCACAGGAGTGTCATATTCAGGGTTACTAAACCTGTGGCGATAATGATTAGCCCAAAAAGTTTTCTTTTGAACATTTTGACATTAGTTATTAGTTGATTGATTAGATTATATCATCTCCTTTAAATAAAACAATAAGAAACCAGGTTTCTTGCGGAAACCAGGTTCTTAGAGCTGTCAAAAAATAATCAGTGTGGCGTCAAGCCATGATGAAAAACCCGT
>JAYTZD010000107.1:0-18165 GCA_043742065.1 Oscillatoriales bacterium | reverse complement strand
CTTGCTATAATAAACGCGCTCACAAATCAGAATATCAGCGGTTAACATTTGCTTTGCTCGGAGTAGCTACGCCGTCGGATTTAATTAGCGATGCAACTCGCACGCCATTTAATATTGGTCGAGCTATTGAACTTCAGGGTTTTAAATTACATGAATCTTTGTCTTTAGTCAAGGGCTTTGAGGGAAAATTTGATAATTCTCAAGCAGTTTTACAGGAGATTTTGGAGTGGACTGGTGGTCAACCGTTTCTGACTCAAAAGCTGTGTAAATTGATAGTTCAAGGTTCGGCAACGGATTCTGTAATGGATTTAACGGATGTCACGGAGGTCAGTTCGGCAGCGGATTTTGTAACGGATTTAACGGATGGAGAAAGGATTAAAATCCTTACTAAGAATCAATTGTTGATTAGGGAGATAGTGCAATCTCAAATTATTGATAATTGGGAAGCTGCTGATGAGCCAGCGCATTTGAAAACAATTCGCGATCGCCTTTTGAGAAGTCAGCACCGCGCCAGTAGGTTATTAGGACTATATCAAAAAATATTGCAACTCTCAGAACCCCCCGATTGTAGGGGCGATGCCCCCGTGCTCGCCCTGATCGGGGGAATCTGGGCGGATAATACTCCCGAACAAACCGAATTGTGCCTGAGTGGATTAGTGGTAAAACGAGGCGGAAAATTAACGATAAATAACCGAATTTACGCATCTATATTCAACCAAAACTGGGTAGAAAAAGCGCTAGGTGACTTGCGGCCTTATGCCGAATCACTAACAGCATGGATAGTGTCAGATTGTCAAGATGAATCTCGATTATTGCGCGGTCAAGCATTGCAATATGCGCGAAAATGGGCTGCTGATAAAAGTTTGAGTAGCCAAGATTATCAATTTTTAGCTGCTAGCCAAGAAGCAGAAATGGAGCTATTGCGTCGGGAAAATCAGTTGCTAGAACAACTAACCGCAGAACAAAAACTTAGAAAATTGACTCAAGCTAAACTCTGGCGCAAAGAACTACTGAAAGTACAAATTTTTACGGTAAGTTCAGGATTATTGATTTCTTTCTTAATTCTGGCTTTTTGGGTAAAACCTTCAATTGAGGAAAGAAATAATAAAATTATGACTCTCAGTTTATTTTCGGAAACCCTATTTGCAGCAGATAAAAAACCAGAAGCTTTAATTGAAAGCATTAGAGCTGTCCAAGAAATGAAGCGCTCACTAGGAGTCAAATCAGATATCCAATTCCGGGTTTTAACGGCACTGGAACAAGTTGTTTACAGTTTTAATAAACGCATAACTTTCCGCACTTCAAACACCAACCCAACTTTTGTTATTTTCAGCCCAAATAGTCAACTTATGGCGACAGCTAGCGACGATAATACTATTAAAATCTGGCAAACAAATGGCATTTTGAAAGCTGTGTTCATAGGTCAGATCAATCAAATTGTCAATGTAAGTTTTAGTCAAGATAGTCAGAGTTTGGTGTTGGTTGGCGATGATAATACAGTTAAAATATGGCAAGTTGATGGCAAATTAATTAAAATTTATAATGGAGATAAAGGTCAAGTAAAAAATGCGACTCTTAAGCAACAAAATCAAATAACTGCCTCCGTAGTAGGCGCAGAAAATGTGAAAATATCGAACCAAAATGGTACACTAATGAGTATGTTTAAACATCCCAGACAAGTCACAAATGTTAGTTTTAGTCCCGATCGCAAAATGCTGGTATCGGCGAGTGTAGACAAAATGGTAAGATTGTGGAAAGTTGATGGTACATTGCTCAAAACTTTAAAGGGACACCAGAGTGCTGTTTGGAGTGCGAGTTTTAGTCCAGATGGCAAGACGCTCGCCAGTGCTAGTGATGATGGTATGGTGATATTGTGGAATTTAGATGTAGATGATTTGCTGGTGCAGGGTTGCAATTTAACTCGCAATTCTCTTCAGGTTAAGTCTCAGCTTCATGAAAGCGATCGCCACTTGTGCGACGGTATTATAAATTAGGACAGGGTTTTAAACCCAATTTTCTGATAATAGCTAATCAGCCAGCGAGATCCGTGTATTCTATTCTCGAACAAAAATATCAGCGACTGCAAAAAGAGTTAATGGGCGGCGTAATCGCCCTTGGCGGCATTTTCTGCACAGGTACTCTCTGGTATTGGCTGGTGGAAAAATGGTCTTTGCTTGATGCCGCTTACATGACCGTATTTACCTTAGCAACCGTGGGCTACGGCGAACTTTCTCCCCTCGGTAAACGTGGACGATTGTTTACCATGTGCCTAATTTTGATGGGCGTGATTGCGATCGGTTTTATTGTTAACCGCTTTACAGAAGCCCTCATTCAAGGATATTTTCAGGAAGGAGCAAGAATTAGGCAGCAGCGGCGTTTGGTAGATTCTTTGATCGGGCATTACATTCTCTGCGGTTTTGGGCGCACGGGGCGACAAATTGCCTTGGAATTTCAGGCAGAAAATATCCCTTTTGTGGTGATAGATTCGGCGGTACAATCCATCGAGGCAGCTTTGACGCTGGGGTACACTGCTGTGCAGGGAGACGCGACTCTGGATGAAACCTTGCTAAATGTGGGGATCGATCGCGCAATTTGCATAGTAGCAGCTTTGCCTTCGGATGCTGAAAACTTGTACACTGTTTTGTCGGCAAAAACTCTGAATCCGAAGGTTCGCGCGATCGCCCGTGCTACAACAGAAGAAGCCGTAAAAAAGTTAAAACGGGGTGGTGCCGATGCTGTCGTATCCCCCTACATTACTGGGGGAAAGCGCATGGCAGCAGCGGCTTTACGACCTCAAGTTATGGATTTTTTGGACGGTGTTTTGACAGGTACTGAGAGTTCTTTTTATATGGAAGAATTCTTGGTCGATCCCAATAGTTGTGTCTACGTCGGGCAAACTTTGAGAGATGCTCACTTGCGATCGCAATCGGGTGCTTTAATTTTGGCAATTCGGCATCCTGACGGCAATTTGATTGTCGGGCCAACGGGAGAAACTCGGATTCAAGGAGGAGATATATTGATTTGTTTGGGTACTGGTGAACAATTGCGCGCCCTGAATCAAATCCTTAGCCCGTTGAATTTTCGCCTCCCTCGGCCACCAAAGTAATCTTAATAATAATACAAAGAAAAAAATGGCAGTTTATCAAGTTCGGTTGGTGAATCAGGAGATCGGGCTCGATCGCACAATCGCAGTACCAGACGACCAATATATATTAGATATGGCAGAAGCAGCCGGCATTCGCCTCCCGAATGGATGCAAGCAAGGAGAGTGTTCTGCTTGCCTTGTCAAACTACTTAGCGGCGAAATCGACCAAAGCGAACAAAAGTTTTTGAAGCCCTCAGAATTACAAGCTGGCTACGCTATTACTTGTGTAGCTTACCCACTTTCTGACTGCACTTTGTTAACCCATCAAGAACAAGTTTTGTATCAAAAATCTCTTTATTTGAAGTAGGGAAACGACACTGCCGTGTCCTGATTTCTGCGGTGTCAGACGTGGTTTTTCCCACGGAGGAGACGGCAATGCCGTTTCCCTACCTCAAAATAATCTTGTAGGGAAACGGCACTGCCGTGTCCTGATTTCTAATCAACGTTGCAGCAATTTCATAAGCCGCTGAATAGGAATTTCCACCCAATCCAAGCGGTAATTAAGTTCATACACCAGCTCAGAAACCGTTTTTTCTAAGATGTAAGCATCCAGCAAAACTTGTATTTCCGCGATAGATTTTGGCAAGAAACTTGCATCGGCTGCTGTCGCCAAATAACTCTTGACATAAGTCAGGCTAACCCAGCGTTCCCAAACATTTGCCCACTGCTGCATCTCAGATAAATTTTCAGGACGAATCATCCCGCTTTCTACTTCATTGCGGAGTCCCAAAGTAACAGCATAATTCAAAGATTGCAGCATTCCCGCAACATCTCGCAGCGGAGAACGCTTCATCCGCCTCTCACTTAATGGTCGATTTCGTTCTCCTCCAAAATTAATAATCACGAAATCTTTGCCTGTATAAAGGACTTTTCCAAAATGAAAGTCTCCATGACAACGAATGCGATCTGCCGTAATTCTCAAGTTCAAAATGGACTTGAAACGTTCCATCAACAAGTCTTCGCGGTTGAGCAGATTTTGTCCCAATTTTTGGGTTTCGGGTGGCAGTTGGGACAGCCGCTTTTTCAATAGCAGCAAAGTCCTTCCTGCTAGATTTCTCATCTGTTGATAGATGGAACGCTGGTAAAATGAAGTAAAGTTCTCTGGGGCAAAATCTGGATTTTGTGTGTCACTACCTAAAGCTAGATGAAGTTCGGCCGTTCGCTTGCCTAAAAGTTCGGCTGAGGCTAGATAAGAGCCGATCAGTTCGCGAGCTAATTCGGGAATTTCTAGGGATAAATCGGATACTAAAGAGTTCGAGGGCCGCTGCATTTGTGCGGAGGTTGCGTTCGGCAAATAACTTTCGGGTGCAGTAGATAAATTGTCGGCGGAATACTTTGCTTCTACTGTCATTACTTGCTCGAAATAGTCGCGCAATGTGTCTAATGTATAAGACCAAGCATCTCTGCTATCAGGGATTAATTTTTGCAGTATACCGATCGTCATTACTGGTTTTCCTTCAGCCTGATATTCCAAAGCACCGGCAATTGGAGCAAAATGTTGAATCAATTTGCGATCGGTTAAAAAGCGCCCTATTTCTAATTCTGGGTTAATACCTTCTTCAACTTTTCGCAATAATTTTAGCACAAATCGATCGCCGTAACCTGCTGATGTATTACTATGTTCTTTTCTGAACAAGTGCGGTTCTAGCTGCGATAAATCTGGTTCTGATGGGAATACATTTTCAGCAATTCCTAGCAGTTTACCTGCCACACCCGTATAATTGCGAGAATGTGCGATCGCATCCAGCAGAGCACTGAGAAAACCCTTATCAGTCGCAGCATCAAATAGTACGCCGACTTCGTTCGTTTCTGGGAAGTGAATTTGTGCGATCGCCCGTTCGTCCGCATCACCTTGAATCTCTTTCCAACCTACAGGCAAAACGTAAGTTTCGGGCATACCTTCAGTATAACTTAACTGCAACAGCAAAATGTAAATTGTTGATTCTAACCTCGTAGAATTTTTACATTCAACTGGCACAACTTCACCTATTTGCAAAGATTGAATAGTCCTATCAGTACCAGTGAACCAGTGGCTAGATCGCAAATAATCAGGTAAAATAAGAACCAGGTCATCAGTCAATTTACTTGTAGCAAAAACATTTTCCCAGTTGCCGCTGACCGCAAATCTTGGCAGTGCAGTTTGAGGTAAATGTAATGAAAAATCCTCTTGTTTGACAGTGAGAGTAAACCAGTAAAATGAGTGAGGACTCAAACTCAAAAAGTAAGCAGAATCACCGACAGCCGGAAACTCTGTACGACCAAAAATCTCCACTGGAACAGCACCTTTGAATGCCGAAAGGTCTAATTCTGCCGTCTGCACGAAGCGCGACAAATTCGCCACAACTAAAACGTGTTCGTCTTGATAAGTACGCACAAAAGCTATAACTTTACGGTTTTCCGGGTAAAGAAATTCGCAAGTTCCGCGGCCGAATGCTTGGAAACGTTGGCGAATGGCAATTAGGCGTTTCATCCACCACCAAAGAGAACTTGGATTAGCTCGTTGCGTTTCCACATTAACCGATTCATAGTGATATTCAGGGTCAACAATTGGCGGTGCGTAAAGCCTTTGCGGGTTAGCGCGACTGAAACCGGCATTGCGATCGCCACTCCACTGCATCGGAGTTCTCACCCCGTTGCGATCACCCAAATAGATATTGTCCCCCATGCCAATTTCATCGCCATAGTAAAGCACAGGAGTACCCGGAAGAGAGAGCAATAAAGCATTCATCAACTCAATCCGGCGGCGGTTATTTCCCATCAGCGGAGCCAAGCGACGGCGGATACCCAAATTAATCCTCGCCTGCGTATCTTGAGCATAAACTCGATACATATAATCTCGGTCTTCATCACTCACCATTTCCAGCGTCAGTTCATCATGATTTCGCAAAAATAATGCCCACTGACAGTTATTAGGAATCTGCGGAGTTTGCTGGAGAATATCAATAATTGGAAAGCTATCTTCCATGTGTACAGACATGAACAAACGCGGCATCAAAGGGAAATGAAAATTCATGTGACATTCATCCCCAGATGCGTAATATTCAACCGCATCCTCCGGCCACTGATTCGCCTCAGCTAGTAGCATTCTGTTGGGGAATTTCTGATCTACGTGCTTCCGCAAATGTTTTAGAAATACATGAGTTTCTGGCAAGTTTTCGCAATTAGTACCCTCGCGCTCATAGAGGTAAGGAACGGCATCCATTCGCAGTCCATCAACTCCCAGTTCCAACCAAAAATCCACCACCTCTAATATGGCTTGAATCACGGCAGGATTATCGTAATTCAAGTCCGGTTGATGGGAATAAAAGCGATGCCAGTAGTAAGCTTTTGCTACGCCATCCCAAGCCCAATTAGAAGTCTCAAAATCTTGGAAAATAATCCGAGCATCTTGATATTTTTCTGGAGTGTCACTCCATACATAAAAATCTCTTTCTTTGCTACCTTTAGGAGAGCGACGTGCTTTCTGAAACCAAGCGTGCTGGTCAGAAGTGTGGTTAACAATTAACTCAATAATGACTCGAATTCCCCTACGGTGCGCTTCTTCTAAAAGATGTTTAAAATCCTCTAAAGTGCCATAGATCGGGTTGACTGTAGTATAGTGTGAAGTATCATAGCCGTCGTCTCGGAGCGGGGATGGAAAAAACGGTAGTACCCAAATTGCTGTTACTCCTAAATTTTGTAGGTAATCCAGTTTTTCTGTCAGCCCGCGAAAGTCGCCGATGCCATCACCATTGCTGTCTGCAAAAGCACGAATTGGCACTTCGTAAATAATCGCGTCTTTGAACCACAAAGGGTCGTTATTTAAGATTGAGTTTTGCATAATTATTATGGGTAATTGGAAATTGGTAATGGGGGATGGGTAATAGTTACTTAAAATTAAAACTTATAAATCATAGCTTATAAGTCTGCACTAATTTCTCATGCCTGCGGGGGAGTTTTAATCATAATTAGAGTTGGGTTTCGTTCCTCTACCCAACCTACCTACTACCTACATATAGCAGTAGCCAAGTACAGTAGGTTGGGTAGACGCGAGAGCGAAACCCAACTCTAGTACAGTAGGTTGGGTAGACGCGAGAGCGAAACCCAACTCTAGCAGTTCCCACCATAGCGCGGTACAGCTTAATAAACCGTCAATATTTAAGCAATTAGTTTGCTAGTTGTTGCTGTACCTCAAAACATCGGGAACCGCTGTATAGCAGTAGCCAAGGCCATACCATCGAAGAGCTCAGTGACCAGAAGTGTGGTTTTCCCTACCTGTCGGACGGTTGCCACGACATTACACTAGCTTGACGCTCATTGCTAGTTATTGTTACATCAGTTTACATAAAGCAACAAAACTTAAGGAACAAGCCGCCATGACTATCGTAATCGCTCTTTTAATCGTCGGTTGGGTAGCAGATACATTTAACCCGGTAAATCGAGGACTAAGCCAGGATTAGCCGTGTATGGCAAGACAGAGAAAGCAGCAAGCTCTCCTGTCAAGGAGGTATCTCTCAAAGCTTTCAACAAAATATTGAAAGCGCCATTTAAGTCTCTGTCCAGAGTGTGTCCGCATTCTGGGCATTTAAACTTTTTAGACCCACCTAATTTGGCGTGAATATGTCCACATTTTGAGCAAGTTTTAGATGTGTACTCTTCAGTTACGTCTACTACAAGACTGCCGTATTTGACAGCCTGATGCTTCAACATTTGCTGGAAACGATAATGACTCAAAGTCACCATCGCTCTAGCTGTTTTAGTCGCCAATTTGCGCTTTCCCTTTTTGATCATTTGCTGCGTCTCAAAGGTTGGCAAGAAAATTAGCCTATACTTTGTTACCAAGTATTTGGCAGCCTTTTTGTGTAACTCGTTGACCAAGTTTTTTACCTTGACCCTAATCTTGGCTGCCGACTTTCTCAAACAATATCTCAATCGCTTGAATTGCCCTCCCTTGCTTAACCCTATCCTCGACATCAATTTATCTAAATGTCTTGCCAGTCGGTAGATGCGATCGATGTCATTCTTGCCTAGTTCGACAATATTACCACCGTCGAATCCAGTCAAAAAAGTTCTAACGCCAGGGTCTAAAGCAATAACCAAATTACTTTCGTTCTCAAGAGGCTTGGGAGTATCAACTGCGTAGCAAATAAACCATTGACCATTGACTAACGATAGCGTCGGCTCGTGTTGCATTACATCTAGGATTGGTTCAGAGGCTTTAAATGATAGTCCTTTGGTTGCTTGCGGATAAAAGGTTTTAGACTTCCAATTGCTAACTTGAAATCTGATAGTCTGAGATATATCAAAACGAGTTCTGAATTTGGCGATTCCCTTTGATTTCTTAGCAGCCTTGTGCGCTTCAAAGGCTTGAAATACTGCCATTTGTCGTGGATTATAAGGTTGCTCGGAAACCCAGATTGGAGCTGAATCCATGATCTTTTTCCTCAGATCATATTTCCCCATCTTTTCGGTTTTAAGAATAGCAATTGCTTGGTTGTAACACCATCTACTTGCCGCCAGCCAAGTCCTCCATTTCGCTGCTAGCTTGGTTTCCGGGTAAACTCGAATCTTCTTTGATAGTAGATTTGTACTTACGGAGTCCGTAGAGTCGGCAACTAAAGACGTGGATGATGGCAAGGATATCTTCAACCATTTCTCGTTCTGGAGACAACTCGTTTCTACTGAGAACCATGAGTTGGCAATTGTTTTGCTCACAGATCCATTTGATGAGGTCTCCACCAAACCTCGCAAGTCTATCTTGGTGTCCGACCACAATTGTCGAGATATCTCCTGACATGACTTGTCCCAAAAGGGCAAGGAGCGCTTTTCTTTTGAAGTTGAGTCCGCCTCCGATATCTTTTTAATAATTTGAACCATTTTAAATAACAGGCAGGATGCCTGTTCCACAAAAGAATTAATCATTGTGGAACAGGCATCTTGCCTGTTCCCAAAACAACTACAAACTATTACCAACTAAGGCCGGACGAGACTCTATCTTACGGAATTGCAAAGCATTATTTTCGCAATCGATCGCAATTGTGTCACCCTCCACAAACGCATTTTCCAGAATCTTATTAGCCAGCGGGTTTTCCAACTCCCGCTGAATAGCCCGTTTCAAGGGACGAGCACCATAAACTGGATCGTAACCAACATCTGTGATATGGTTCTTCGCAGCATCCGATAGTTGCAAAGTAATCTTTTGTTCCGCCAACAATCGTTCGATGCGCTTGACTTGAATACTGACGATTTGCCGCAATTCCGTCTTACTCAAAGTGTGGAACAAAATAGTCTCATCCACTCGATTGAGGAATTCTGGCCGAAAGTGCGATCGCAAAGCAGTCATCACCCGTTTCAACATCTGTTCGTACTCCTCATCAGTCTCCCGTTCTGCGATCGGTAAACTTTCAGGTTCCTGAACAATTGGAGAACTTACAACATCAGAAACTGGCGAAGCCGAAATCTCAACCGTACCATCATCATCAACTTTATAATTTGTCTTTTGACTTGACAAATCAGGCACTTCGTGTTTCCGAGCAGCAGGTTTTTTCGCAGTTTTTCCCTTCTTAGCAAACACTTCTAAAATATGATCGCTACCGATATTGCTAGTCATCACAATTACGGTATTTCTAAAGTCAATCAATCGACCTTGAGAATCCGTAATCCTGCCATCATCCAACACTTGCAACAAAATGTTAAAAATATCCGGGTGTGCCTTTTCCACTTCATCAAATAACACTACCGAATAAGGACGTCTCCGCACTGCTTCCGAAAGTTGTCCGCCTTCATCATAACCGACATATCCGGGGGGAGCTCCGACTAATCTGGAGACGTTTTGCTTCTCCATATATTCGGACATATCGATGCGAACGATCGCATCATCGCTATCAAACAAAAACTCTGCTAAAGCCCGCGCTAACTCAGTTTTGCCGACCCCTGTGGGGCCCATAAACAAGAAAGAACCGATCGGTCTTCCCGGATCTTTCATCCCCGCCCTCGCGCGCCGAATCGCCGCAGCAACGGCTGTCACAGCCTCATGTTGACCGATCACCCGGTGGTGCAAATGCTTCTCCAGTTGCAGCAATTTTTGGCGTTCGGATTCCAGCAATCTGTTGACCGGAATCCCAGTCCATTTGGCCACAATTTCGGCAATATCGCCCTCAGTCACTTTTTCGCGCAGTAGGGAAGAACCTTGAGATTGTTGTTTCAAAAGATCCGCTTCTTTAGCTTCCCGATCGCGCACCGCAGTCTCTAACTTGCCATACTTTAACTGGGCGGCTTTATTCAAATCGTAAGCCCTTTCTGCCTGTTCGATTTGGACTCGCAACTGGTCTTCTTCTGCTTTCAATTTATTGATTGCATCCAACAACTGCTTTTCACCAGACCATTGAGAAGACAGTTTTTCCTGCTTAACTTTCAAAATGTCAATCTCAGATGTGATGCGTTCAATGCGGGGGCCGATGGCAGGAGATAGAGCACCTTTCCCCTCACCTTCGATCGACAATTTTTCCATTTCCAACTGCATCACCCGGCGGTCAATTACTTCTAATTCCACGGGTTTAGAAGTAATTTCCATTTTCAAGTGGGCGGCTGCTTCGTCTACAAGGTCGATCGCCTTATCGGGCAAAAAGCGATCGGAAATATACCGAAAAGACAAAGTTGCAGCAGCTACCAAGGCCGAATCAGTAATTTTAACCCCGTGGTGGCGTTCATAGCGGTCTTTCAATCCGCGCAAAATGGAAATAGTATCTTCAACGCTAGGTTCGCCGACAAATACTTGTTGAAATCGCCGTTCTAAAGCCGGATCTTTTTCGATATGCTTGCGGAATTCGTCGAGAGTTGTAGCGCCGATACAGCGTAATTCGCCACGGGCTAACATCGGTTTCAACAAATTTCCTGCATCCATTCCCGAACCGGAACTACCGCCGCCACCAGTTCCCACAACCGTGTGCAATTCGTCAATAAATAGGACAATTTGCCCGTCAGAATCGATGACTTCCCGCAGTACAGATCGCAATCGTTCTTCAAATTCACCCCGGAATTTTGCCCCAGCAATTAAACTCCCCATGTCGAGGCTAAATAGTTGCCTATTCTTCAAAGATTCGGGGACGTCGCCGTTGACAATGCGTTGGGCCAAACCTTCGGCGATCGCAGTTTTGCCAACTCCGGGATCACCAATTAACACCGGATTGTTTTTTTGGCGGCGGGAAAGAACTTGTACTACTCGCCGAATTTCCTCGTCGCGGCCGATTACGGGGTCGAGTTTGCCGGCTTTTGCAGCTTCCGTCAAATCGCGGCCATACTTCGAGAGTGCGTCGCTGCTAGCTTCTCCATCCTGATCAGGGGCTTTAGCGTTGCTGCGGCTGGGTTTGCTGGTTTCGGAATTTTTCTCTGTGACTTTCGCAGTAGTGCGGGCAGATTTGATGGCTTCTTCGAGTTTTGGGCGATCGATCGTACCGGCTGCGGGTTTGCGATCGTAACCAGGGCGTCCCGGTGGCCCATCGCCCCTCGTCAACAAACGTCTACCAACTCGTTCATCTTCTACTAAGCCAATTAATAAATGTTCAACCGCGATAAAATTATCTTGCCAAGTCACTCTGGTAGTTTCGGCAACATCTAACATCACATCTAAGCCGCGACCGAGGTATAGTTGGTCAGCGTTAGTAACTCTGGGCTGTCGTTTAGCAAAGGCTTCTAACTGTTGGGCAAAGCGCGTCACATCTATGCCAGCCAAGCTGAGAATGGTGTTTGCTAAGCCAAGTTGTTCTAAAATGGCGATCGCCAAATGTTCAACCTCTAGCTGCTGATTCGCAAAACGGCGGGCTACATCCTGGGATTTGACAATGGATTCCCAGGCTTCATCGGTAAATTTGCTAGGGTCTGTTGGCTGCACTTTGGTTCCTCGTAATCACAGGGATTTTCATTATTATAAATAGCTGCTTCGGCTTTTTGAAGATATTACTATAACCCAATTTTTTATCTGCTGAGACTCATGCTATTTCCCACTTACCAATTTTTAGTTTTTTTTCTGATTATCTTTAGTGCCATCCTCTCTTTGAAACAACAAGTCAATTCATATAAAATTGTTCTCCTACTTTCCAGCTTATTATTTTATTCCTTTTGGAGTTTCGACTTTCTTTTGCTCCTAATTTTAGGGACTGTCTACAATTATATCATTCTCCGGGCTGTTTGCAACGGAAAATATCAAAAACTTGCTTTAATATCCGGGATAATTTTCAACATTGCCAACCTCAGCATCTTCAAATATTGCAACTTTTTCGTAACTTCTCTATTTGAGGTACTCAACCAGCTCAAAATTCCCGCCAGTTTTCAAGTTTTGCAAATTCTCGTCCCCGTCGGCGTGTCATTCTACACATTTAGAATGATTTCCCATTTAATCGACTGCTACCAAAAAAAACTCTCCTGTCCAAAATTTATAGACTACGCCACCTACATCACCTACTTTCCCCAAATTGCCTCCGGGCCGATATCGCGAGCTCCAGAATTTTACTCCCAGCTAAATTCACCCAAAAAATACGACTATCAAATCGAAGAAGTTATAGTTTTGATTTTGTCTGGACTGTTCAAAAAGTATACTTTATCCAGTTTCTTATTTAACTTTACTCAACTGCCATTCAAAGTTCCCCAACAGTATAGTAGCATCGATTTAATCCTCGCCGTAATTTCCTATTCTTGTCTGATTTATGTAGATTTCAGCGGCTACTCAGATTTGGCCAATGGTATCTCCTGCTTGCTAGGCTTCAAACCCATTGTCAATTTTAATATGCCTTACCAATCCTTAAGCCTCCAAGAGTTTTGGAAAAGGTGGCACATCAGTCTTTCCGAGTGGCTGAGAGATTACATTTACATCCCGTTAGGTGGCAATAAGCACGGCAAATTGAGAAAATATGTGAATTTATTCTGCACAATGGCGATCGGCGGATTTTGGCACGGCGCTGGTTTAAACTTTATTGTCTGGGGAGCAATTCATGGTTTAGGATTAATTGTCACCCATTTATGCAGAGATATCCCCCAAGCTATCCACTTCAAACTAGACTATTTATATCCAAAAACAGCGAGATTTTTTAGTTGGCTGTTAACCTTTAGTTTTGTCAGTGGTAGCTGGATATTTTTCGGCACTCCCAACTGGGAAACAGCGATGAATTTGTTCCAAGGAATTTTCCATTCTTCCGTCAAGACGTTTCAATTTAACTTTTGGCAATTGTACTTAGTAATTGCAGTCATCGGTGCGATCAACTTCTGGGGCGATCGGATTTCCCAAATATTACAAATCATGTTTTCCTTAAAAAACATATTTTTTCGGGTTGTCTTAATTTCCCTATTCGTGTATGCTATTTTGATGCTAGGGCCGAGTACCGTCCCGCCTTTTATCTACTTTAATTTCTAAGAAATATGAGAGACAAGGAAATTCTGCTAATCGCTACTTCTGTCATTCTAACTTTGATATTTACCAACTTATCCTTATTTCTGAAAAGTTTTTCCTCAACTCCTTTCGCAAGTTCTGAAATTAAGCAAGTAGCAAGGAAGATTGAGATGGACGGTTTTAGGAAATCAGAACAAGATTTTTGGAGCAAAATCAAAGATATTGATTTTGATAAAGCTTCATCAAAATCAGCCAATAGTGCGATCAAAACCGAACAAAAACCAGCCATTCAAGCAAAAAATGCAATTGTCAAACCAGCTAAAAAAACAATCGCATCCAAACCCAAGTTGACTAGACCTTACCGCAAATTTTTATTTGTTGGAGATTCCGTAATGCTCGACTTAGGAACTCAACTCCAGTACACACTAAAGGAAAAGTATAATATCACCGATACGAAAATTGACTACAAAGTATCTAGTGGCTTGAATCGAATAGATTATTATGATTGGTATGCCAGAACTCGCGAACTACTTAATGATTATCAACCAGATGTAATCATAGTTTTGTTTGGAGGAAATGACACCCAAGATATCAATGATTACCAAGGTAAATACCGAGTAATTATGACTAAAGAATGGCAAAAAGCTTATCAAGAAAGAGTTGATAAATATGCGGAATTATTGAAATATTCATCTGTGCAGAAAGTCTACTGGGTTGGTCAATCGATATCTAATAAGTCTTTCTATCTCAATCAATTTCCCGTCATGAACGATATCTATAAAAAAGGAAGTAAAATTTCAGGCAGAATTCAATTTATTTCAACTTGGGAAACTTTTGCTGAAGGTGGTCAATTTACTCCTGTAGTTGCTGATAAATCGGGTAAGCGAGGCTATGTAAAAGTTAATGATGGTTTGCATTTCACCTCCCACGGCGCTCAAATTATCAGTGACTTAATCATTGATAAGATGGCGGCGGATCAAGTCTTAAAACTTCCGAAAAAGAAACCATAAAATTTAATGGCGTGGGGGTTTAGAAACCGGGTTTCTTCACAAAATCTCAGCAGCCGAAGGTGCTGAATCTTCCTATTCTCAACTATCTACTATCCAGCTTCAAATTGCCCAATCTCAACCTGTTGCCTCTCCTGATATGCTACAATTACTAGAACGAGCTATAGCACGAACCCAAGCAAGGATTCCGGCACTGGAGCGTAGTATTGAAGAAGTTAAGATGGAATATAATTTGCCATGAATAAACAACCGCGCATCCCCGATTCAGAAACATCTAAACGTTTACTATCTAACCTCCGCCGAACTCGCATGGAGGTTCAAGAAGTCAATTTAGAATTAGGAGAAATTAACGCGATGTTGGCAGAACAGCTTCGTCAGCAAAGATTGAATCGAGTTAGGCGATCGCTCCATAGCTCAACAGCAGAATTGTAAATTAGCGAAACCTACAAAAAGTTGATCGCTATTCGCGTGGAGCCCAGAAACCGGGTTTCTCACCAAAATCTCGGTGAAAATGCCAAGATTATCGCAGAAATCCGGTTTCTTTTTAGTCGTGTGCGAGTCAGAAACCGGGTTTCTTAACTCAACCTCGGTTAAGATGCCAAAATTATCGCAGAAACCCGGTTTCTTGGATTAGTCGCATCGATTTTTCAGTTGAACTAATTCCACTTTATATCCATCTGGATCTTCCACAAAAGCAATGACTGTTGAACCGTGTTTCATCGGGCCAGGTTCGCGGCTAACTTTACCGCCACGAGATTTAATTTTATTGCAAGTACCATAAATGTCATCAATGCCGATCGCAATATGGCCATAAGCATCCCCCAAATTGTAATTCTCAACACCCCAGTTGTAAGTTAATTCCAAAACAGTATGGTCAGAATCATCGCCATAACCGACGAAAGCTAGGGTGAATTTACCATCTGGATATTCTTTCTGCCGCAGCAGTTTCATCCCTAGCACTTCTGTATAAAATTTTACAGACTCTTCTAGGTTTCCGACTCGCAGCATTGTGTGTAGTAGTTGCATTTATCTGACTCCGAAATTTTTAAGCTTTCTTCAATTTTAGCGATTTATTGCTGAAAAAACTCGCGCAGCCACCGTCACAATTGCCGCAGACTCCTGTGTTACGCTTGTACTTCCACAACACCCCGAAACATATTCATGCCGCAAGTAAATGAGTATCGTCCAGGTTTATTAGGGGTGAACTCAACAGCCGTTACCTGATTTAGAGGTAATTCCCGCATAATGTGAAAATCTGGTAACAACACTTTTTCTAAACAACTATTAGGATCGCGCCTCAAGAAATTGAGCCGGACTAATTGACCGACTTTCACAACTACGGTAGCAGGCTCATAACCGCCGTCTACAGTAATAGTCAACTCTTGTATTCCCTGCATAGATTTAGCTTGTTGTCCTTTAGCTTTATTGAACAAAAACCACCATAACTCCAGACCAATTAATGTCAAACCACCTATTGTGACACCGACTTTTAAACCTAATGGTTGTTCAATCCTGCGGAATTGAGTTGTTGAATTAGAATGTTCGACGGACATTTCGGCAGCTTGAACTCCCGATGCCATGCCGATCGCAATTCCTACACTCGCGAGAGTTCCCCAAATTTGGCGATGATATAACATTGATCTAATTCCTCCTAATTTAGGCAATAGATTTTGGTTTGAAATTCCGCAATCGCAAAGCATTAGTCAGTACCGAAACTGAGCTAAAAGCCATTGCTCCACCCGCGATAATTGGATTGAGCAGCCAGCCAAAAATTGGGTACAAAACGCCCGCTGCAATCGGAATTCCAGCGATGTTGTAAATGAATGCAAAAAACAGATTTTCGCGGATGTTTCGCATGGTGGCGCGGGAAAGTTGAATGGCTGTAACTATGCCTTGCAAATCTCCAGAAATTAGGGTGATGTCGCTGGCGGCGATCGCCACATCTGTCCCTGTACCGATCGCAATTCCCACATCCGCGATTGCCAAAGCCGGTGCATCGTTAATCCCATCTCCCACCATCGCTACAATCTTGCCTTGTGCTTGCAGTGCTTGGATTTGAGCTACTTTTTGGTCTGGTCTAACTTCCGCAAAAACGCGATCGATACCAGCAGAATGTGCGATCGCCTCCGCAGTCGCGCGGTTGTCTCCAGTCAGCATCACCACCTCCAAACCTAGTTTTTGCAGCGCTTTCACCGCCTGTGTTGACGACGGTTTGAGGGCATCCGCAATACCCATTATCGCCTCAATTTTCCCATCTACAGCTATCCAAAAAACCGTTTTGCTGGCAGATTCCAAAGCTCTGGCCCGCAGTTCCAGATATTCAGTATCAAAACCTAGTTCCTGCATCCACCTCAGCGTTCCAAGGGCGATCGACTTTCCGGCTACAACCCCGCGCACGCCACTCCCTGCGATCGCCTCAAACTCCTTAACATCTGTTAAACTTACTTCTTGCGATCGAGCATATCTCACCACAGCTTCACCCAAAGGATGCTCCGAATTTTTCTCAACAGACGCAGCCAATTGCAGCAACTTTAATTCATTACTATTTGCCGTTCCCTTAACCGTCACAAAATCAGTGACAGTCGGCTTCCCGACCGTGAGAGTTCCAGTTTTATCTAACA
This sequence comes from Oscillatoriales bacterium, assembly GCA_043742065.1. Lineage (GTDB taxonomy): Bacteria > Cyanobacteriota > Cyanobacteriia > Cyanobacteriales > Microcoleaceae > Microcoleus. Next base: position 1,032 of record JAYTZD010000107.1, on the reverse strand, counting down.
CAATAATTTGAATTTTTTGAGCCAATTCTAAACTCTCGGCTCCTTTAATTAAAACTCCATTTTCTGCACCTTTGCCCGTGCCAACCATCACAGCAGTCGGAGTGGCCAAACCCAAAGCGCAGGGACAGGCAATAATCAAAACCTCCACCATTGTCACGGTTGCCATAGTCAAGTTTCCCGTCGCGTTAAACCAGACAATAAAAGTAGCTAAAGCGACGGCAATTACTGCGGGAACAAACCAGCCTGTCACCTGATCAGCCAATTTTTGAATCGGTGCTTTAGATCCCTGGGCATCCTGCACCATCTTGACAATCTGAGCTAAAAATGTATCCTTGCCAATCCTAGTAGTGCGAAATTTAAAGCTACCCGTTTTGTTAATTGTCGCTCCGATAACTTCATCACCAACTTGCTTTTTAACGGGAAAACTTTCTCCCGTAACCATTGCTTCGTCTACCGTCGAAGAGCCTTCAATTACCTCTCCGTCTACAGGGATTTGCTCGCCCGGCCGCACCTGCACGATGTCGCCAATTTCGACTTCGGCTAATGGCACTTCCAACTCTTTCCCGTTACGAACTATCCGAGCCGTTTTTGCTTGCAAACCCATCAGTTTGCGAATGGCTTCGGAAGTCTCTCCCTTCGCCCGATTTTCTAGAGTTTTACCCAACAAAATTAAGGCGACAACGCTAGCAGCAACTTCGTAGTAAACGCTAGAATTCAAACCTTGGGCGGTGAAGAAACCGGGGAAAACTGTCACAAATACAGAATAAAAGTAAGCAGCACTCGTACCCAAAGCAATCAGGGTATCCATTGTCGCCACCCGCCGTTTTAGGGATTTCCAAGCTCCCACATAAAACGATTGGCCGCACCAGAATTGTACGGGTGATGTCAGGGCTAATTGCAGCCAATAATTGTGCAGCCACGCGGGAATAAATGGCAAGTGCAAGCCGGTCATCGCCGGAATAGCGCCCACAACCAGCAGGATGCTGATGATACCTGCTGTCCAGAGTTTCCGCTGCAAGTTTTGAGATTCAG
>JAYTZD010000106.1:0-4202 GCA_043742065.1 Oscillatoriales bacterium | reverse complement strand
TGGTTGGTGAACGCAAGGATGTCACTATTTTATTTTCGGATATTCGCGGCTACACAACGCTGACGGAAAATTTGGGAGCATCGGAAGTCGTCGCCCTGCTGAATCAGTATTTTGAAACAATGGTGGAGGCTGTGTTCCACTGCGAAGGTACTTTAGATAAGTTTATCGGCGATGCTTTAATGGCTGTGTTCGGCGCGCCGCTAGCGCTCAGTCCCCCGGAAAGTCATGGTTGGATGGCGGTCAAATCAGCCTTGGATATGAGAAAGCGCTTGGTGGAATTTAATGATTCTCGCCCTGGAGAAGATCCATTTCGGTTTGGGATTGGAATTAGTTCGGGCGAAGTAGTTTCAGGAAATATTGGTTCTCAAAAGCGGATGGACTATACCGTGATTGGGGATGCGGTGAATTTAAGTTCGCGCTTGGAACAGCTTACAAAGGAGTATGGCTGCGATATAATTTTGAGTGAGTTTACTTACAGCTTGTGTAGCGATCGCATTTCGGTGCGAGAATTAGATAAGGTGCGGGTTAAAGGCAAAAATCAGCCGGTTGGCATTTATGAATTGCTACAAAGTAGTTCAGACCCTATTGATGGGGAAACTCAAAGGTTTTTGGAACTTTACAAAAATGGTCGAGAGGCTTACATTTCTAGAAACTTCCAGAAAGCTATTAGTTTTTTTGAGGCCGCTTTGGTGATGCGACCGAACGATAAACCTGTTGAAGTTCACATTGAACGCTCTCTCAGCTATTTGGAAGTGTCTCCACCGGAAGATTGGGACGGCGTGCATACTATGACTACAAAGTAATATATTAAGGAATTGGGAATTGGGAATTGGGAATTGGGAATTGGGAATTCCTTCGACTACGAACCGCGAAGCGAAGGGATTAGCACAATAAACTTAAAAAAGTTCGGTTATTTTTCTTTTTTCTTCCTTTCAACTGGGTAAGTTGTTTCGCATTTAAAATAGTATTGTAGGGTGCGTCAGCCCACAGCGTTTCCCTTGCCAGTGGAAGCGATTGAGCTGACGCACCCTACAAGCCTTGTTAGTGGTTTAAATGCGAAACAGCTTATGGTATTTTCTGAAAGTTGAGTGCAAAAGTCGATAAATATTGTGAATGTTTTTAGATATTCCCTAGGATAGATTTCACAAAACAAAAAATGTGAAAAAATGGGTCTAAAGCCTTATGAAAGTTAATATTGGTTGGTAGGTGAAGAATTAAATGCAATATTTATCTGTTCCGAATGCTACCAAGACCGATCGCATTCTGGTTGTAGATGATGCTCCAGATAATATTTTGTTGATAGAGACAATTCTGGAAGAAGAAGGTTACGAAATTAGTAGTGCAGATAATGGTTTTTCGGCATTGAGCCAAATTGACAAAAATCCCCCTGATTTGCTACTGCTAGACGTAATGATGCCGGGAATGGACGGTTACGAAGTTACGAAGCGAATTCGGCAAAAACCAGAATTGCCGTTTATTCCAATTTTGCTGATCACCGCTCACGACAGTGCTAGCGTAGTTCAAGGGTTGGATCTGGGAGCAGATGATTTCATCCACAAACCAGTGGAAATGGATGAATTACTGGCAAGAGTGCGATCGCTCCTGCGACTCAAACACAGCGTAGACGATCGCAATTCGATCGCGCTTCAACGAGAAGATTTTGTCTCCAGACTCGCTCACGACTTGCGGACACCCCTCGTAGCAGCCGATCGAATGCTAACCTTAATGCAGCAAGGAGCTCTGGGAGAAATCTCACTTCCCATGCGCGACGCTTTCGGCACGATGGTTCGCAGCAACCAAAACCTGATAAGTATGGTAAATATGCTGCTGGAAGTATACCGCTACGAAGCAGGTGGCAAATTCCTAAGTTTTGCAGCCGTTGACCTGCGACAACTGATCACCGAAGTAGCCGAAGAACTCGCTCCCTTAGCCGATGCTAAAGGTCTGTCGGTGAATTTAGACTTGACAGAAGGTGCAGGAAGTGCTCCAATTGCTAAGTATCCAGGCGATCGGCTGGAATTGCACCGTTTGCTAACAAATCTGATCGGAAATGCGATAAAATTCACGGACAGTGGCTCCATAGACATTCGCTTAAAAGCCGAAAATTCTCCAGCTTTTACTAGCTTCACAAATCAACCGCTAGCTTGGGTAATCATCGAAATTCAAGATACTGGTGCAGGGATTTCTGCAACAGAACAAACAAAGTTATTTAAAAGGTTTGGGTCCGGAACTCACAAAAAATCTGGCACTGGTTTGGGGCTGCATTTGTGTCGCCAAATAGTGGAAGCTCACCGTGGTACAATTGAGGCTAAGTCTGCGTTGGGGCAAGGCAGTTTGTTTACTATTCGCTTGCCTTGTTAGAGTTTGATGAGCAACCACGGGAGGATTCCCCACAAAATCCGTTATATCAATTCCGTTACCATCGGAATTATTAGTCGCCGAAATAAGGAGACGGCAGTGCCGTGTCCCTACAATTCATCGGGGTAGGGACACGGCACTGCCTTGGACTCTAGATCATTCCGGTGTTACCGGAATTGATATTACATCCGTTAAATCCGTTACAAAATCCGTTGCCGAACTTCCTTCTCCTATGTCTAAATGTCCAGTTTGTGATACGGAATATGTCGAGAAATCAGCAGCAACTTGCTCAATGTGTGGTTGGGATTTGACGGTTGATCCTTCGAGTTATAAGGCTACCAAAACTTATTTAAAAAAAGAAGAAGTTAGATTGAATTGGGCAAGAAAGATGTGGGAAGTTGCCTCTACTCAACAAAGTTGGGAGACGAAGTTCGATGAATTGCAAGGGGAATTTCAGCAAAGTGCGATCGCGCGATCGCACATCCAATCTCAGCTAGACTGGGTTTTGTACCGTCTCGAACAATTGAACCCAGAATCTATTGCGAGCACTCTACTGCGGCTGGAAGAGAAAATAGGCGAAATGCCTGACAAAACTCCGCCGCTGTCGGAAGTTGGGATGGACTACCGCGAATTGACAAAGTTGTTAAAAATGGGAAAATGGCAGAAAGCTGACGAACATACTTGGGAAATTTTACTGTCTATAAGTTTGAGGGAGGAGGAAGGTTGGCTGAGTGCAGCGGATATCGACAACTTTCCTTGTACAGACCTTCGCACGATCGACCAACTTTGGCAACAATACAGCAATGGACGGTTCGGATTGACCGTACAGCAACAGATTTGGGACAGTGTTGGGGGCAAATATACGGAATTTTGCGATCGGGTTGGCTGGCGAGTCAAGGATAATTGGAAGTATTACGAGGAACTATCCTTTCGCGAAACTTCTCCACCTGGACATCTCCCCATCACAGTCTGGCGACGGCGCGCTTGTTATGGTGCGGGCCAACTCACCGCAGCAGAGAACTTTGTCGCGATTGCTGAAAGACTTGCAGCTTGCGGAAATCATTAAACCTAGGACTAAGACTAAAAAACCCGGTGGTTGAGCGAAGTCGAAACCCTGCGTCAATATCTCAGACTAATCCCCAATTTTTCGGAGAAACCGGGTTTTTGGCCTTGTGTGCGTCTAGAAATTGAATGCAAAATCCAAAATCCAAAAAAATAAATTCAAAATCGACATTATCTGCTATGATCAAAACGGTTCAGCAACTGGGGCTGTGGCTCAGATGGATAGAGCAAGCGCCTCCTGAAGAATCGGGCACCCTGGTAGGAAACTCTGGGAGTGAATGTGGTCAAACTCAAGGAAGCCTAAGTCTGACAACGGATAAGGTAATCTTGAGCCAAGCTCTACTAATACTAAAATTTTGGTGGAGAAGGTGCAGAGACTGGCTTTAGGAAGTAAATCATAAAACCTCCTAAACATACGGCCGCCACCTAAAGGTCACAAGCCTATGGTGAAGGAATAGTCCGGAGAGTGGGGAAACTCACACAAATCTGAAGCGCTAGGTCGCCGGTTCGAACCCGGCCAGTCCCATAAAAAAATCAAGGACAATTTAAAGCAAAAGGGCAAAATTTAGTTTTGCCCTTTTCTTTTAAAGTCACCGAGGACACGGCATTGTCACCGAGGACACGGCAGTGCCGTGTCCCTACAATTCATCGGGGTAGGGACACGGCACTGCCGTGTCCTGTCCTAATCGTGGGTAATATTAATTCCGATGCTACGGGATTTATCAAATATCCGCATGATGGCCGCTTCTTAAATTTAAAATTTAAATTCCTGTTAATAGGCT
>JAYTZD010000105.1:0-8229 GCA_043742065.1 Oscillatoriales bacterium | reverse complement strand
TAGGGACACGGCACTGCCGTCTCCTCATTTTGGCTGCTAATAATTCCGATGCAACCGGAAACGATATCATTAGTCCTCTTTGAGAGGACTTTAGCTATTAGATAGGGGTTTCAACCCCTGTCGGACTCGCGGGATGACCAATTCCCCATGTCCAATTCCCCATGCCCCATGCCCTATGCCCCATGCCCTATGCCCCATGCCCTATGCCCAATTCCCCATGTCCAATTCCCAATTCCTAATCAGTCACTTGACTTAGCCGCCGCAAATTCAAAATATCGCTCATATTTTTGATTTGCATACAAGTACGCTCAAACTGTTCTTTATCTTGGATATCCATGCACAAGTCAATTAACGCCGGAGAACCGGGATAAGTTTTTACTTGAGCACTGCGGACATTGACTTTGTTGTCCTTCAAATGCGATAATACGTCATTGAAAACTCCCACTCGATCCAGAGCTTCAATTTGAACATTAACCGCATAAGTATTTGGGCGACTACCATTGCGCTCTTTCGCATTCCAAGTCACAGGAACTAACCGATCCCCAGGCACATTTTCGACATTTACACAACCTTGTCGGTGAATTGAAATTCCGTGAGTCCGAGTCACAGCCCCAATAATTGCTTCCCCCGGAATCGGACAACAACAGCCTGACAAATGGTAAACTAATCCTTCAATACCTGCGATCGGTGATTTGCTCGGAGACGAACTCTGTATATTTTTCGGTGGCGTGGTTGCAGGTATTTGCACCGGAATTTCCTGAACAACTCCGATGGGAGGAGATTCAACTTTTTGGCGGACTTTTACCAAATCTTGGATGCGATTTACTACCAGATTTAATGTCAGTTCGCCGTAACCTAAACCAGCTAATAAATCTTCGACGCTGTGGTAATTGCAGCGCAGCGCTACTGATTGCATCGGTTCCGATTTTAGCAACGATTCAAAGCCACTTTTACCTAATTCTTTTTCCAACAATTCCCTGCCACGAGCGATATTTTCATCTCGGTGCGATCGCTTAAACCACTGTCGAATCCGGTTTTTTGCTCCATTTGTCTTGACGAAGTTCAGCCAATCTAAACTCGGACTACCATTCTTTTTATTCAGAATTTCGACAATATCACCATTCTTTAAAACCGTGTCCAGTGTGACTATCCGCCCGTTGACTCGTCCACCTGTACAATGATTGCCTATTTCTGTGTGAACGCGATAAGCAAAATCTACAGGTGTTGAGCCTTTATTCAGACCAATTACGTCTCCGTTTGGAGTAAAAACATAGATATCTTCGTCAAATAAATTGTCTTTAATACTCTCTAAATATTCTTGATCGTCTTTGAGGTCGCTTTGCCATTCTAGCAGTTGGCGCAACCAAGTAAATTTCTCGTCGTCTCCGGTGACTTTTGTATTGCTAGAACCGCCTGTTTCTTTGTACTTCCAGTGCGCGGCAATCCCGTATTCTGCAATGTGGTGCATTGCTACTGTACGAATTTGTACTTCGATGGGGCGGCCACTGGTTCCGATTACTCCTGTGTGCAAAGATTGATACCGATTTGCCTTTGGTAAACCGATATAATCTTTAAATCTACCTGGTATGGGGCGGAATGAATCATGGACGATCGCCAAAGCTCGATAACAGTCATCATTGGTTTCTACTATGATCCGCACCGCAGCAATATCATAAACTTGGTGAAACCCTTTTTGGCTGCGCTGCATCTTCTCGTAAATCCCGTACAAATGTTTGGGACGACCGCTGACTTCGTAGCATTTTATGCCTAATTGGTCAAGTCTTTGTAGTAAACTATCTGTGACTTCTGCGAGTTGAGTTTCGCGATCGGCTCGTTTCACCACTATTAAATCCTGAATTTCACGGTAAGACTCCGGTTCCAGGTATTTAAAAGCCAAATCTTCCAATTCCCACTTAAAGCGACCGATGCCCAAACGATTCGCCAGAGGAGCAAAAATCTCTCGTGTTTCTAGAGCAATGCTACGCTGCTTTTCAGGTGACAAATGTTCTAAAGTCCTCATGTTGTGCAGCCTGTCTGCCAACTTGACTACAATTACTCGAATATCTTTAGCCATTGCCAGAAACATTCGCCGAAAATTTTCAGCTTGGCGTTCAGTTTTACTCGAAAAATTAAACTTAGAAAGTTTTGTTACCCCTTCCACCAACTGTCGCACTTCTGATCCGAACTGCTCTTCCAAGTCTTCAACAGTAACATCTGTATCTTCCACAATGTCATGGAGGAAACCGGCTGCGATCATGGCACTGTTAGCACCCATATAGCGCAACATTCCGGCCACCGCTACCGGATGGCAAATGTAAGGTTCTCCTGACTTACGGAATTGTCCCTCGTGCAAATCGCGGGCTAATTCAAAGGCTCGACAAACCAAGTTGTTGCCAGTCGGGCAATTTAGGTTGGGGTCTGATTCTAAGGACGATCGGGCATTTAGGCATTCTTGCAGCCAATCGGGAACGATCATAGGATCGACGATGCAGGGAGTCAGAGTTTGAACGTTCATGGGGTACACCTTTAAAAATTAGAATAGAAATGGTTAAAAAGCCTGTTGTCGGTTCAATTGCGAAAAATATGTGTTTAGTTATACTAAACTAATTGGATGCCACAATTTGCAATTCAAAAAGAGAGTCTATTTTTATTTTTAACTGGACAGACGGGAATTCCCCCGCTATGGGTGTACTCACCTTAGCGGTGGGATGGGCGGCTCGTGAGAAGACGATTGCACCGCTGGCGCGTGATGCGAGGCACAGCCAGCAGTAGATGAGCGGTGTATGAGTTCGCTGTACAAATTCCATGCTTGTCCATAGGTTTATTCTGTGTTATCATTAAAATAATTAGTGATAAACATAGATGTATCAGTCTATCAAAGCCCGAATCTATCCTACCGACGCTCAATCCGAAAAGCTTTCTCAGTTTTTCGGATGCGCTCGTTGGTGGTGGAATCGCGCTCTGAACGAGACTACTACTACCTATGGAGAAACGGGGAAAGGGCTGTCTAGAGAAGGACTCAATGCACTGTTGCCAGCACTCAAGAAAGAGTTTGTTTGGCTTGGTGAGTGTCATTCTCAAGTATTGCAATCTGTCACCCTCAATCTTAGCAAATCGTTTATCAACTTCTTTGAGAAAAGAGCTCAGTTTCCCAACTTCAAATCGAAGCATGGAAAGCAGTCTATCCAATATCCTCAAGGGACTAAGTTCGTTGATAATTTGATTTATCTCCCTAAATTGGGATGGGTCAAAATCGGCTTGCATCGTCCTCTTGATGGTGAGGTCAAGACTGTTACTATCTCCAAGAATCCTAGCGATCAATATTTTGCCGCTATTCTGACGGAACAAGAGGGTGAATATCCTGCCCCTAGTAGCGAGGGAAGTGCAATTGGTATCGATTTGGGTATTACGGACTTTGCTATTACGAGCATCGGTTCTAAGTATCCTAATCCTCGGCATATTAAGAAGCATGAATCTAACCTCAAGCGTAAACAACGTAAGTTATCTAGAAGAGTAAAAGGCTCTAATGGTCGGAGCAAAGCCCGTAGATTAGTTGCAAGAGTCCATCAAAGAATAAGTAATTCACGGGTGGACTTTTTGCACAAACTCTCTCACAAACTGGTGAACGAAAACCAAGTCATCGTTGTGGAAGATCTAGCAGTCAAGAACATGGTGAAAAATCATTGTTTGGCAAAAGCTATTAGCGATTGTGGCTGGTCTAGTTTCGTCGGAATGCTCAACTATAAGTGTGAGCGTTCTGGCAAAATATTGGTCAAGGTGGATAGATTTTTTCCTTCATCGAAAACCTGTAGTAATTGTTATCACCGAGTCTCCTCTTTGCCTTTAGATGTGCGTCATTGGACTTGTTCTAACTGTGGAACTAACCACGATAGAGATATCAATGCTGCTGTCAACATCAAAGCTGAAGGGTTGAGACTCCTTGCGTTAGGAACTAGCGCAACTGCTGGTGGAGGGGATGTAAGACCAAGTAGAGGTCGAAAGACAGCTATGCGGCGATCCCCCGCGAAGCCAGAAGCCCCCGTCATAGCGTACTCGCACGGGCAGGTGGGTAGTTCACAATATATCTATCTAATTTCAACTGGCCGTCCTCGCAGCTAGCAAAAGATATTGACACTATTGTAGCAACTTCCGGCTGCCGATCCAGTAAAATAGGAACGCTATCATGATATTGTCTGAAGAGCGGCGATCGCGCTACCAAGAATTACAGCAAGCACTCGAACAGCTACAAAAGACGACTGCACAGGATAATCTGGATAAGACAGCACTAGCGGCAGAATACCAAAAAGTGCAACAATTTTTCGGAAACCAAATTATGAGAGCTGACAGCCGTGAGTTAGAACCGTCAGAACCACCCCCAGAACAGTCCTATCTGACGGAAATTCACAAGCAACTCCGAATGTTAGGGACAGACATAGCGTTTTTGCAGGCATCACGCCAGCCAGCAACGACGATGGCGAGGCAAACTGCGGCGATTGCGAGGCTTAACACGCTAATTGGCTACTGCGGTGCGCTGCTGCCAAAAAATGATACTGCTTCAGATACCGCTGAACAGGCAGAATTAAGAACTGAATTAACAAAGAATTGACTAAATAAGGAGAAATTAAAGCCGTGGAATGTCCAAAATGCAAACATCCCAACTTAGAGGGCGGCACTTTAGCCGGTAGTATGTCCGTGCAGTGGTGCCCAAACTGTTATGGTATCTGGATTCCAGGCAGAGAATACGAAGCTTGGCAAACCAGCCAGCGCCAGTGGTTGCTCAAATCCGATAAGCGAAAGCCCGGAGCGATCCCCATCGAATTTACACCATCTCCCTATGACAGCAAAGCCGCCCTGTGCCCAGAAGATGGCCACTACCTGTCGCGCGCAAAAGTTCCCTTCAGCAGAGTGCCTTTTTACATAGAACGCTGTATGCTGTGTGGCGGAATTTGGTGCGATAACGGGGAGTGGGATATTCTCGAAAATCTCGGATTCCACATGGAAATTGACCAGATGTTTTCTCCGAACTGGCAAGCTAAGGCCCGTTTGCAGGAACTGGCCGAAAGGGAACGTATAGTCCTGATTGAAAAGCTGGGTTCGGATGTCGCCGGATATGTGATGGAACTCGCGGAGGTTTTAGCAGACCATCCCCACGCGGATTGTGCGGCTACCTATATACTGCGGAAAGCTGAGTTGAAGCGAAGGGAAATTTAATCAGTTGTCAGTTGACGGTTGACGGTTGACGGTTGACTGTTAACTGACCAATAACCAATAACTAATAACCAATAACTAATAACTAATAATTAATAACCAATAACCAATAACTAACAACCAATAACTAAGGACCAATGACTAATGACTAATGACTATTCTTTGTTTTCCGTTGAAAATCTACGAGTAGCTTACCCCCAGCGGCGAGGCCAATCCAGTTGGGCTATTGATGACGTTTCGCTGACGCTGCAACCGGGGGAAAAACTGGGATTAGTTGGGGAATCTGGATGTGGCAAGTCAACTTTGGGACGGGCGGCGATGCGATTGCTGCCGGAGTCAACACTGATTGAGGGGCAAGTTCTTTTTACTGGAGAATCGGTATTTGAGATGAATGCCTCGCGACTCAGACGGTTTCGCGGGGAAGCTGTGGCTTTGATTTTTCAAGATCCGATGACTCGTCTCGATCCTTTGATGACTGTTGGTCAACATTGTGTTGAAACTTTGCAGGCTCATAGACCCAATTTGTCTAAGGCTGAAGCTAAGAAAAGGGCGATCGCAATTTTGGAAGCAGTGAAAATTCCGGCTTCTCGTTGGTCGCAGTTTCCTCACGAATTTAGTGGGGGAATGCGCCAAAGAGTGGCAATTGCTCTGGCTCTTTTGCTGGATCCTAAATTGATTGTGGCGGATGAACCGACTACCAGTTTGGATGTAACTGTAGCTGCCCAAATTATGCAGGAATTAACGCGACTTTGTGCTGAACGGGGAACGGCTATTTTGTTGATTTCTCACGATTTGGCGATGGTGGCTGAGTATTGCGATCGCATTGCAGTGATGTACCGTGGCAAAGTGGTAGAAACTGGGCCGGTCGATCGCGTTTTTCAACAGCCAGAACATGAATATACTCGATCGCTCTTAAAAGCAGCTTTGCACATTCAGAAGCAAGAAGATCAGCCCGCCCTAATCGAAAGAAATACCCCCTTACCCGGAGAAGTCAACCCCCCCCTACCCCCCCCAAGGGGGGAAAGAAAGAAGGAGGAAAGAAATTCTCCTTTGTTGACAGTGACGGACTTGCAGCAACACTACAGTTTAGAAAGTAATTTGTTAGCACAATTATTTTCTAAGAAGCGCGATGTAATTAAAGCAGTAGATGGTGTTAATTTTGAGCTAGAGCAGGGAGAAATCCTAGGACTTGTGGGGGAGTCTGGCTGTGGCAAAAGTACCTTGTCACGGACGATTTTGCAACTAATTCCTGCTACTGGTGGCAAAGTGGAATTTCAAGGCATAGATTTGACAGCCCTTGCTAGCAATGCTGTGAGGAAACACCGTCGCCAAATGCAAATGGTATTTCAAGATCCCCATGCTTGCTTGAATCCAATGATGACTGTCGGACAAAGTATTGCAGACCCTTTATTTATTCACAAATTAGCAAATGCCCGCGAAGCTAAAAGACAAGTAATCCAAATGTTAGAGCGGGTGGGTTTGACTCCTGGGGAGGATTTCTGGAGCCGCTATGCAGGAGAATTGTCGGGAGGACAACAGCAGCGGGTTTCGATCGCCCGTGCTTTGATTACTCGCCCACAATTGATTATTTGTGACGAACCGGTGAGTATGCTGGATGCGAGTGTTCAGACGCAAGTTTTAGAGTTGATGTTGGAATTGAAGCAGGAATTTAATCTGACTTATTTGTTTATTACCCATGATTTGTGGGTGGCGAGATTTTTTTGCGATCGCATTGCAGTTATGAATGCGGGAAAAATTGTGGAAATCGGAAAAACTAGGGATATTTTCACTAATCCGCAGCATCCTTACACTCAGCAGTTATTGCAAGCTGCTCCTTTACTGGCTCGAACTAATTGATTTGGGATTTTGAACAGGATCTAGAGACTTTTCACTGTTGTGACCAAGAATTTTTTGATGGTACAAGCCCCCGGATTTATCCGTGGAATTAATCCAAAATCCAAAATCCAAAATCCAAAATCCTCAAGCCCCCGAATTTATCCGTGGGGTTAATCCAAAATTGCGAAGCATTGCGAGCGGAGCGCGGCAACCTTTAAAATCTAAAATCCAATGACCGGATTTGATGTAAGTTCTCTTGAATTAAGAAGAATTAATTCTTTGGGATGTCCCTAACATGACAACGGCGATTGAAAGGGAAAACGAGGAATTTCGGCAATTTCCGTTTAAATTCGTTAAAGTGAAGGCAGACATTGCAAACCATTCCACCGACACCAAGCACCATATGGCAGAATCTGACCTAGGCAGTTTTGTGGTGGCACCGGAAGCCTCACTCGCGATCGCAGAAAATGAAGACATCGAGATCGATCGTCCTATTTCAACTCGCTCATCAGGATACAACAACTGGTCTGCCGATGATCCAGTGGGAGCTTTGTTCAAGGAAATGGCTCGCTATCCTCTGCTGACTGCTAGCGAAGAGGTGGAATTGGCGCGTCGCATCCGAGAATTGGTAGCCCTTGAGGAACTTGAACGGGGTTTGAAGCACGAATTGGGGAGAGTTGCCACAAAAACTGAAATCGCTGCGGCTATGAGTTTGAGCGAAACTCAACTACAAAGCCTCCGACATCAGTGTCAGTCGGCAAAACGGAAAATGATCAGCTCGAATTTGCGGCTGGTGGTTTCCATCGCCAAACGCTATCTCAATCGAGGCGTACCTTTTCTAGATTTAATTCAGGAAGGGGCTTTGGGTTTGAATCGAGCCTCCGAAAAGTTCGATCCTGAGAAGGGTTACAAATTTTCTACCTATGCTTATTGGTGGATTCGCCAAGGAATTACGCGGACAATTGCCAATCAAGGGCGGACGATTCGTTTGCCGGTTCACATTGTCGAACAATTAAATAAGCTAAAAAGAGTTTATCGGGATTTGAGGCGATCGCTCCAACGAAATCCGACTGAAGCTGAACTGGCGAAAGACATGGAAGTTACTGCGGAACAACTTCGCTACCTCCAGCAAGTACGCCGACAATCTTTGTCTCTTAACCACCGTATCGGTTCGGAAGAAAGTTC
>JAYTZD010000104.1:0-8232 GCA_043742065.1 Oscillatoriales bacterium | reverse complement strand
GTTGCATCGCTAATTAAATCCGACGGCGTAGCTACTCCGAGCAAAGCAAATGTTAACCGCTGATATTCTGATTTGTGAGCGCGTTTATTATAGCAAGACCGAATCAAGGCAAAAAAATCATCAAGCGGTTCTTTGAAGCTGAGAATGCTATCAATTTCATCAATAAAAATGACAATGTTTTGCGAAATTTTGACCAGCAATAACTCTTCAATTAACTCTCCCAAACGTTGGACTGGCGACATCAACTCTCTCTCCCGCCACCAAGTCACAAACTCAACAGCATTAAACAGGTTGAAACTGCACAAAAGTTTGTAAGCAACGCCGCCGTACCACTTATCCAGAGAGACTTGCTGGTTGCCAATGTCCGAAAGGTCGATCGTAGCACAAGCAATGCCATCAGCCGAGAGCTTTTGTACAGTTCGCACCAGCAAACTAGATTTGCCCATTTGTCGGGAATTGAGCACGTAACAAAACTCTCCAGCTTTTAGGGCTTGATAAAGTTCCGAGTCAGCTTGTCGCACTACATAAGTAGGCGCATCTTGCGGGAGACTGCCGCCGATTTGATATTGATAATCGACTGTCATAAGCTTGCCTTTAGTTGATTATTTTGTCACTTGTGTTGTGCCTGGACTGCAAAAAATATTGCCATTTTGATAAATTGGTTCCGCTGGTTTAATTGTACCGGGAGAGTCGGATTTGCACAATATGGAGCTAGTTGTTTTTGCCTCTCCAGCGCCAAATAAAAAGACACCGCCGACATAACTTTTTTCTATCTTGTGCTTGGACACTCCATAATTAAAAGCAGCTTGTTTAGTGGCACGAACTGAATATTTGTAGTTGTTTGTTTCTGTTTTAATTCCCAGTCCTAAATTATCAACAGAAGTAGAAAAAATACCGTTTTCTGCAAATTTAGCTTGCTGAACTCTGTTCATTGAACCAACATACTGTTTTGCTTCCGACTGCTTAGCCTTATTTGCCATAGCCAGAAATGATGGAAGAGCGATCGCGGTCATTAGTCCAATGCACATTAAAAGCACTAAACATCCGCAACCATTAGGAAAAAAGCTAGCTGACTTAGAATCTTGTTGACTCATGGTATTGTATCCTTTTTGTTTGTAGTAAAACCGATAGTCCGCCAGGGAATTCATTCCCTGGCGGACTGTGGGAAAGCGCGTGTTTATTATCAGGAATGGTCAGATACTGGGAACGATAAAACGAGGAAATACTAATTCCTAATATCGCAACTTTTGTGCTTCTTTTCGGTCAGTAGATATTGGCTGAATCGCTTTTGTGCCGATCGCAAAATCGCGCAATTCCACCCTCGTAAACTTGACACCCCAAGGATCGGTGGTTGTATCCAGCTCCTCCACTAAAGTATTATTGAGTTGATGACGAACTGTGTGAAGTTCCTCAACAGTTAATTTAGCAATCTGAGTCCGAATGGAAAGAATCAGCATATTGAACATGGCTTCCTTGAGATTCTGCACTTTGTAGGAAGCTTTTTCTAAATCAATTACTCGCCAGTACACAATAAATTCAAGGGTGACAAAAACCCGATCGCTAGTTGCACATTGTTGCGGTGGCAGTTTTAACATTTGCTCGCGCAGAGTTTGTTTATAGGCGACTGTTTCGACAAAGGGAATCAGAAATGTCAAACCAGGTTCAAGTTTTTTGCGATCGTACTTTCCGAAAATCTCAACTAAGGCTTCATCTCCTTGATGAACAATTTTGACACTGCTCGCTAAGGATACTCCGGTGATTGCAAACAACACCATCAAAAAATACTGATACATAGTGAATCTCCTGGTAAATAGTTGACAGTTGACAGTGATTTATTAGTCTCGCGTTGCGCGGACTTTGCTTGTGTAGAAGCGATTTCAATCGCCGAGTGATCTTGATTTATTAGTCTCGCGTTGCGCGGACTTTGCTTGTGTAGAAGCGATTTCAATCGCCGAGTCATCAAGGAGCTAAACCCGGATTTAGCTGATGCGAATTAATCTGTCAGGTATCACAATCAGCGTGTTTCCTTCGCGCCGTAAAACGTAAACTTTTTGTCTGGGTGCGATTACTTGATTATCTTCATTCCGAGCTTTCCACGAAGCACCTTCATAAATCACCATTCCGGTTTCTCCTGATAAAATTTCGGAGATAGTTGTGGCTGCGGTGGCTTCGGGAATCACAAACTTTTTGCGAACAATGAAAATCGGTCGAATCCAGATACTCAGGGCGAGGGATATCCCCATCCAGTAAGATATCTGCCAGTCAAAATCTTCATACATTACGTTGGTCCAATTGAACTGAAATGCGATCGATCCTCTCCACAAAATAAAGGATGAAATTAAAGCAGCAGCCCCCATCATCAGCAGATAAAACCTGTATTTTTGTGGTTGAGTTTTTTGGATAAAAAAATCGATCGCACTCAGCACAACTCCCAGCAGCAACCAAAACATCGGCGGTGTGAAAGCGAAACCTGGTTGATTAGTAGCTGACGCCAGCGACCAAATTAGGATATGATGCACAATGCTTTTACCTCGTTTTGATGTGATTCAACCTTGTTATTTCTCATCTAATCAGGCCACTATTTGAGTTGGTGAGTGACTTATTTGAGAATTCATCGACTTTTCATCGACTTTTCATCGACTTTGGGACGGTTAGCATTTATGATGGTTTCAGTATCTCGATCGTGATACCAGATCGGGGTTTCCGGCACGATTTATTCCAGTGCGAGTCTCCCCAAGCGCGATCAAATCGGTGCAAACGCGATCGACCTTAAGCTGATTGAGAGAAATTACCATCAATTTTTAGCAGGTGAAGCAAATGGCTTATAGCGATTTTAAGTTAAATGAAGTAAGTCAAAGGTTTGGATTGACGGTAAATGAAGCGTCGGGAATGTTTGCTAACGTACCGGAAGCAGACTGTAGTGATTTACTGGCGACAATTCTCGGCGAAAATGTCGATTTAGCGGTGGCGATTAATACGGAAAAAGCGCGATCGGAAATGATTATTAGTCCAATTTTGTTAGAAATTAGGCGCAAATTTAATGGTGAGATTAGCTTATTTTCGGGGGTAGAGTTTAGCGTTGATGCTCAACAAGGCTTAAATGGTTTTTGTGATTTTATCATTAGTTTATCGAAAGAGCAGTTATTTGTTCGCGCCCCGGTGATTGCGCTGGTAGAAACGAAGAATGAAAACTTAAAATCGGGGTTGGCACAATGTATTGCGGAAATGGTAGCAGCACAGTTATTTAACGAACAGCAAGGAAATGCAATTAAAAGGATTTATGGCGTTGTTACGATCGGCACAATTTGGCAATTTTTAAAGTTAGAGGAAAAAGTAATTTCAATTGATTTAAGTGAGTATTATATTAAGGATATTAAGAAAATTTTAGGTGTTTTAGTTAGCGCCATTAGACAAGAATAAAAAAACCTTAATTCGGCGGAGGGTTTAATCTCCGCGTCAAACCCGAAGTCCGGCAGGGGTTTAAACCCCTGCCTCAAAGCGAAAGTCGGTTAAAACCGACTATTGATTTTAGATTTTAGATTTTAGATTTTAGATTGGTAATTATTGATTTTAGATTGAAGATTTGATATTTAAAATTAAGGATTAAGAGGTTGATTTAATTGGCTTTTCAGTCCTCTTTGAGAGGACTTTCGCTATGAGACAGGGAATTCATTCCCTGTCGGACTGTCGGACTTACAAACGATATCGGTACAGCATTTGGTGTTAAATCGATTTGATATTTGAGATTGGGAATTAAGGCTGTTATCTCGATCGCTTCCTATTTACTTACGTGGTTGAAATATTCTGGGATTTGCTGAGTTAGATTATCTGGCCACTTCTATTGTGCCTGTGCCGCAAATAACCTCACCATTTTGATAAATTGGTTCCGCAGGCTCATCTGGCTCATCTGTTAGTTTAACTCTAAAGAAAGGGCGCTTTTCAGTTTGGCAAAGTATAGATACAATCGTCATTTCATCTCGACGGGCGTTTGGGTCTAAATTTTTAGCAGGAACTAGAAAAACACCGCCGACATAATTTTTAAGAGTCTTGCCCTTGGCAACTGCATAATGAAATGCTGCTTTTTTCGTGACATGAAGTGAATATTTATAGTTGTTTGTTTCTGTTTTAATGCCAAGCCCCAAAGCATCAACAGAAGTGGCTAAAGCATTGTTTTCGTAAAAATAAGCTTGCTGGGCTCTGTTCATTGAACCAACATACTGTTTGCCTTCCCCTTGCTTAACATTCATTAGCCAACTCGTAGATGTTCCGACCAATATCTCAACTTGCCTATCCTTAAGTCCAAAAGAAAAAAATAATGGCGCCACAAACAGGGTATACACGCCTATGAATCCAATAATGTACACAAGCAATAAGCATCCACAAACCTTATAAAAATGGAGTAAAATGCTATTCAACTTAGACTTTTGTTGACGCATGGTATTTTTTCCTCTCTGTTTGCAATCGCAACTTTATCTTGGCGGGTGAGTTGTGAGAATTAAAAGATCGATCGCACTTAACACAATTCCCAGCAGCAACCACAACATCGGTGGCGTCAAAACCAAACCCGGTTGATGAGTGGTCGATTGTAGCGACCAAATTAGGAAAGATAGACTGCACAATGCTTTCACCTCGTTTTGATGTGATTCAACCTTGTTATCTCTCATCTAATCAGGCCGCTATTTGAGTTCGTGACTGACTTATTCGAGAATTCATCGACTTTTCATCGACTTTTCGGCGATCGCCATTTATGATGGTTTCAGTGTCTCGATTGTGATAAGCAATGCCGCGATCGCTCAGGCTGCGTCTCAAGTGCATTACCACAGTTAAATCGTCTCTGCTGAGAAACGGCTTTCCCAGTCAGAAAATCTTGGCTGAGGATTTGGGGATAGCCCAATCTACTGTCAGCCACTTCCTGAATGGCAAACCTGTGGATTATGCCAATTTCATCGAAATTTGTCGCGGATTGAATCAGGAATGGCGCGATATAGCCGATTTTGAGGCGGAATCCCAGCCAGATCAGGTGTTGTCAATATCTGCAAAAATTGCGATCCTCTTCGAGGGCTTTCCTTCGGATCGCTTTCCTTCGGATCGCTTCGCTAACGCTAACGCTAACGCCCGATCGCACCCAAACCACACCCTGATTCAACAATTACATCAAGCTTTAACTGCCGCTAGCCACCAAGTATTTTTAGTTAAAAACAGCAGCGATTCAAGCTCATATTTAAAAGTTTGCGATTATTTAATACTGCTGATTTCCGCAGAATCTGCTGCTAGCGAAATGATATTGGAACAAGTACAGCTAGCGAAAGAATTACACAATTTAACTGCTCAAAAGCCAGCTATTTTACCGATTTGTGCTCAATTAAATGCACCAGTTTCCTTTGATTTATTAAACTATTTAGCAGGAATTCAGTCCTGGCAGTGGCGGTTTGTCGGCGACTCATCCCAGTTAATCTCAGAAATTTTGACCGTAGTTAAAGAAGGTCGCTTATCCCTAAGTGCAGACCATGAATTAGCTGTCAATTTGAGCGAAATTACTAACACAAAACAGTCAATTATTCAACCCTTACCAGCCGCAGCGCCAGAATTGCCGGGAGGACAAGTAGATTTAGTTTCTCGTTTGTATATCGATCGCCCTCCCATCGAATCTCGCTGTTATGAAACCATTAGTCAACCGGGAGCGCTGATCCGCATCAAAGCACCCAGACAGATGGGCAAAACTTCTTTAATGGCGAGAATTTTGCATCATGCAGAACAGCAAGGTTCTCGCACGGTGGCGCTGAGTTTTCAGCTAGCAAATCGGAGAGTTTTCGCTAACTCAGATACATTTTTGCAGTGGTTTTGTGCTAGCGTCGGTCAAGAGTTGGGAATGCTAGAACAGTTGCCGAAGTGTTGGGAATTAGCCGATCTAATTGGTAGCAACCAGTGCTGCAAGGCTTACTTTGAACAGTATTTGCTGTCAGAATCGTCACCGCCTCTGACATTGGGTTTAGATGAGAGCGATCGCCTATTTGAATCCCCGGAAATTGCCGATGACTTTTTTGGGTTATTACGCGCTTTGCACGAAGAAGCAAAACGGCGCGACATTTGGAAAAAGTTTCGCTTGATTGTGGTGCATTCTACGGAAGTATATATCCCGCTGGATGTGAATAAATCGCCGTTTAATGTGGGATTGCCGATTGAATTGCCGGAGTTTAATGTGCAGCAAGTGCAAGATTTGGCAAAGCGGCACGGATTGAATTGGAGTGGGAATGAAGTTGCAGAATTGATGGCCTTAGTGGGAGGACATCCCTATTTAGTGCGGCTGGCAATCTATCATATTTCGCGTCAAGATGTGACTTTAAATCAATTGGTGAAATCTCCGGCAATTGAATCGGGCATTTACAGCGATCATTTGCGGAGGCATTTGTGGAATTTAGAGAAATATGCGGAATTAATGGAGGCGATGAGAGAGGTAGTGAGTGTCGATTTGCCAGTTAGATTGAGTTCAGAATTGGGGTTTAAGTTAAATAGTATGGGGTTGGTGAAATTGGATGGAAATCATTGCATTCCCAGATGTCGGTTGTATGAGGGTTATTTTTGCGATCGGCTAAATGACAAATAATTACCATTAGTAATTAATTGAGAATAACGAATACCGATCGCACTCAACGGTCAATTCACTGCGAAACCAGCCCCATTGCTAAAATCCCCAAAATCTTATTCACATCTTTGAGGTAATATTCAGTTAAATCAATACTAATTACACTTCCATCTAATTTCATAAATTTCCAAATACTCCCAGTAGTCACTACTCCATAAATTGTTGAAACTTCATTACCTGCACGTTCGTTAAATATCCTGGCTGCTAACATTTCGGCTACACATTGTCCCAAGCTAGCAGTAATATTTTCCTTTTTTGCTTCCACTAGGGTAATTATGGGAGCACTGACAAATAGTATTTCTGATGAATTGCTGATAATAAAGTCGCAAATTCCATTTAATCCCCTTTCACTATCCACGTCAAACTCTATTCCAGAAAATAAGTTAATGCGTTCTTTTGACAATCTTCTCAGATCGATTAAAATTGGAGAAATAATCATTTCTGAACGCGCTTTTTCGCTGTTACTGGCAACGGCTAAAGGTGTATTGTAGCGGAGAATCTCTGTCAAGAGGGCGCTGCATTCTAATTCAGGTACATCTCCGAATAGATCGACTGTTTCTGAAGTGGTCAGTTCAAAGGTGCGCTTGACTTTTTCTAAACTAAAATCACTGTAGGGCATTTTGCTTGTCTTCCTATAATTTTCAAGATTAAACAGAATATAATTTGATTGTACTCATTGTATAGCAAACTCCATGAATCTCCAGGAAAGATTGCATAGTCATCTAATTCAAATTGTACGCGATCGCAATCCATACCTCGCATCAGCAGGGCATTTCTATGTGCAGCAATACATCCGTGAACAATTCGCACAGTGGGGAACCGTAGAAATAGATGATTTTGAGGTGCGCGGCCGAATTCATCACAATTTAATTTTGGCTTTACCCCCCTCCGAGAAGGCAAGTAAGAAGGGATTGCCACCGCTCTTAATTGGTGCTCATTACGATACAGTACCAGGCACTCCAGGGGCGGATGATAATGCTACGGGTGTTGCTGTTTTACTGGAATTGGCGGCAGAGTTAGCGGCTCGCCCTCTCAAATATCCGGTGCAATTAGTTGCTTTCGATATGGAAGAATACGGCTATTTGGGCAGCAAGCATTATGCTGCTAACTTAAAAAAACAAAAATATCAGATCCGGTTGATGATTTCTTTGGAAATGTTGGGTTATTGCAACAACAATCCCAACTCTCAAAGCTATCCTGCTGGCTTAAAATATTTTTATCCAAATTGTGGCAATTTTATTGCTTTAATTGGCAATTTGCCGACTGTTCCAGATATGATTAATTTGAGTGGAAAAATCCGCAAATCTGGTCAAGCTTGCGAGTGGCTGCCGGTGCCAAATCGAGGTTTGATTGTACCGGATACTCGCCGCAGCGATCATGTTCCTTTTTGGGATAATGATTATCCGGCTATTATGGTGACAGATACGGCTAATATGCGGAATCCGCATTATCATCAAGGAAGCGATAGGATTGAGACTTTGGATTTGGATTTTCTGGAGGGTGTTTGTCAGGGGTTGATTGAGGCTATTCGACATTTATAGCAATTTTATTTTAATGAACCGCGAAGGCGCGTAGAACACGAAGGAAGA
>JAYTZD010000103.1:0-18273 GCA_043742065.1 Oscillatoriales bacterium | reverse complement strand
CACCATGCTGAGTAGCAATTCTCAGAATATCGTCTCGCTTGGACTTCAGCAATTCATCAACTCTCATAAGCCACTCCCTGAAAATTCCCGGAATTATCGGCTTTAACTTCGCAGTTTCCCATTGGATTATTATAAAATTAAGAAAATTTTTCAGGCTGCCAAATCTCCATTTTGTTTCCCGAATTTTGTGTTTAACTGTAATTTAAATAGTTTACTGTGCCAAAAAAGAGTTTATATGGCTACACATAGTCCCATCATGATATGGTATGTCAATTTCACAGGAAAGTCAATCGATTTGAGATTAATGTTACAATATAAGGGTTGACATAGGGCTTGTACTTGTGCTAACAGATCTGTTTGCTGGCGTGAGTGTGCCAATCTGACAACTGTAACTGCTTGGAATCAAAGAGGGATACTCCCAAAAGCTCGGAAATTACCGATCGCACTTATGGGCGAGACACCTAGTAAACCCAGTTCAGCCTTGCAACAATTCAGCTAGAATAGCCAATTATGGTAAAAAAGCGGGTTTTTGCCTAGGCCCGGAGTTGGCTAAAAAATCTTACTGTTTAAGACTTTTTACTTAGTAATAGGAAAGAGAACAGTTTACTCAATGCGATCGGCTAAGTAAACTTTCGGTAAAGTGTCATAGGTAAGCACATAAGTTTTCTAAACACAAAGCACTATTAGGACAGCAACTAAACTCAATTTCTATAAGGAGAATATCATGAAAAAAATGACACCGCGACAAATGATCATTGCCATAGTAGCAATCCCGATCGCACTAATGACACAAACTACTCAATCTTTTGCTATTGCGACTACGAATGTATCTCCTCTCAAACAAGTTTTACCCGGTGAGGATGAGATTGATTTTGACAATTTGCCATCACAATCCATCAGTATTGAAGAAAGCGAAGATTGGGATGAATCTCATTTTCTAGCTAATTTCGATATGCAAACAACAAAAATTATGAAGTCAGAAGTTATAACAGAAACTACTTCTCCTCCGCCAACACTTTATATAAGTGCAGCAAGGGGTAGATCGAGCCGGAGTTGTCGCATTTCAGGAATCTGCGAATAAGCTAACAGTAGACAGTGTATTTTTTCAGGGTATGTTTTTATTAGATCTTCCTTCTGTTTTATTTATCGGCGCTTAACAGCAACCGATGCTGAAAATCTTTTTTAAAGATTCAATATGATTAATTCACACTACCACCCAGACACGCCAGCCCAGCAAAATCAAAGTTCCCTGCAAACCCTATCCCGCACTCTCAAAATGTCTCAGGGGCAATTTTCCCTGACTTTGGTACGGTGCAATTACGGTGTTCTCAGAGAGCAAATCGTAGGGCAATTGCACGAAGGTTGTGCAGTCGATATTCGAGAATTCTCCCTCCCTACATCTGTTAAAACTCTTTACACAACGATAGAAGCAGAACTTGCTGGTAGCCAGCCCCAGGCTTTGATGGTGTTTGGATTAGAGTCCATAAATGCGATCGATAAAGTGCTGACTTCTACCAACTACGTGAGGGAAGAATTTCGCAATAATTTTCCCTTTCCGGTGGTGCTGTGGGTGACAGACAAAATATTAAAAAAACTGATTCGCTTAGTCACAGATATTGAAAGTTGGACTACAACTATTGAATTTGTACTAAGTCCCGATCAGTTGGTGAACTTTTTGGGACAAAGCGCCGATCGCATTTTTTCTAGTATTTTAGCAAGTGGTAATTGGCATTTAACTAATTCGGCGATTCTTGGTGCTGGTTCTTTGACTGAGTTAGAATCTGCCAGGAAAGATTTGCAAACTTGCGATATCCACTTGGAACCAGCTATTGAAGCTAGTTTGCAATTTATTAAAGGTCGCCATGAATATGCTTGCCAAGACATTTCTACCGCTATTGAATCATATCAAAAAAGTCTCAATTTTTGGAAATATCAAGTAGCATTTCTCGGTTATCAAACAGAATTTAGTGAATTATTATTTACGGTTCACCCTGCACCTGTATTAGAGGCAATTCTGCTATTTCACATCGGGCTTTGCTATCGCTTCCAAGGAGAACAGCATCGTACAGATAACCGCCCTTATTGGACGGAAGCTAAAAATTACTTTCAACAGTCTATAGATGTTTTAGAAACAGCCGGACAGCAGGCTAATGTTGGTAAATTCATCAATCAATTAGGCGAAATATTACAGTATTTAGAAGATTGGGATGCACTCTGGAAATTAGCAATCAAAGCTCGAAGGTTACATCAAAATATGGAAAATTCAACTGTTCATTTGGCTCAAGATTACGGCTTTTTGGCTAGAGTCGCCTTAGAGCAACAAAACTGGCAAGGGGCAAAAGAATGGGCTTTAGTTGCCCTCGATGTTCTGAACTCGAATTTAGAGGTGAGCGGACACGGAACGCTTGTCAAGTCGCAGCATCACGGCTTATATCTACTAATTTTAGCAGAGGCAGAAAAGGAACTTGGTGAAGTCTCGGAGGCGATCGCACATTTAGAAATTGCCCGCTCCCAAACCCCACCTTACTGCAACCCGCAGTTGTATCTGCGAGTATTGGAATTACTGCGATCGGTTTATTTTCAGCGAGGAGAATATCTCCAAGCATTTCAAATTAAGCAGGATTATCGAGCAATAGAACATACCTATCGCTTCCGAGCTTTTATTGGTGCCGGAAAATTGCATCCGCATAGAGAAGCAATTAATCCAGCTACCGAAACTGTTGATGTCCATGCTACGATTGCCGATGAAATTACTGCTTCTGGCAGAGAAAACGACCTCAATCGCTTGATAGGTAGGATGAACAGTGCTCAAAACAAATTGACAGTAATTTACGGTCAATCAGGAGTTGGTAAAAGTTCAATTGTCACCGGGGGATTAGTACCTGCACTCAAACAAAAAAAGATCGAATCCCGCACCGTTGTTCCGGTAATTTTGCAAGTTTATAACAATTGGCCACGGGAATTAACCAGACAGTTATCTGCTAGCAAAGCTGAAATATTCGATCGGCAAATGGCAGCAGATTCTTTAGGTTCTACTGAAGTCGAATCGGAAGTTGAAGCAAGGGAAATCAACGATGATTTTATTTCTGTATTGCATGAGGAATTTACCGATAATGATGAAAAAATTGTACCAGAACAGCCTGTAGAGTTAGTAGTCAAAAAACAGACGATCGAATATGACAAAATTATCAAAGAGTTGCAAATAAATTCTGAACACCTGGTGACTGTTCTGATATTTGACCAATTTGAAGAGTTTTTCTTTGTGTGGAAAGAGCAAGCAGAAAGGGAAATATTTTTTGAGTTTCTGCGGGAATGCTTGAAAATCAAATACTTAAAAGTTATCCTGTCTTTGCGGGAGGACTATTTGCACTATTTGCTGGAATTTTGCCGACCCAAAAACAATCAGCAATTCATCAATAATGACATTTTAGATGACATTCTCAGCAAGGATATTCTGTTTTATTTGGGTAACTTTTCCATAGCAGATGCTAGCTCAATTGTTCACGCTTTGACTGAACGCTCTCAGTTTTATTTGGAACCAGAACTAATCGAAGAATTAGTCAAAGATTTAGCGGGAGAATTGGGAGAAGTTCGCCCGATTGAACTGCAAGTTGTTGGTGCTCAACTGCAACAAGATGACATTACAACTTTAACGGAATATCAGGAATTAGGCGACCATCCTAAACAAAAGTTAGTAGCCAGATTTCTTGAAGAAGTTATTCAAGACTGCGGCCCGGAAAATGAAGGAGCGGCGCGCCGAGTTTTGTACTTACTGACAGATGAAGATGATATCCGTCCTCTGAAAAACCGCGCTGAATTAGCATTGGATTTGGCAACATTTGAAGAGGCAAACAAATTAGATTTAGTCCTAGAATTGTTGGTTAAATCCGGTTTAATTTTTCGGTGGACAGAGTTGCCAGCGGAACTTTATCAGCTAGTTCATGACTATCTAGTTAGTTTCATCCGCCAGCAGCAGGAATTAGATACTAAGGCTGAATTTGAAGAATTGCGAAAGCAGGACAAAATTAATAGAGATAAAATCGAGCAATTTCACAAAGACAAAGAGATAAATGCTCTGCTGTCGGAATCTAGAGACAAACAGCGCCAATCTAAAGAAAAACAGCACGAAGCTGAAACTAAACTCTATGAAAATCGCAAATGGCAATTACGATTAGCTGTTTTGGGAGTGGTTGGGCTAACTGGTCTTTCGGGCGTAGCACTCTATCAAACAAAATTAGGAGATGAAGCGCGACAACAAGCTGAAAAAGCTCGTACTGATGCCCTAGATTCGGGTTCGCAAGCTCTTGTGCTTTCTAATGAGAAAGACCAAGTGGGAATATTGGCAACTAGCATCAAAATTGCTACTGATTCTCTCAAGAGTACAGCTTTGCCTGTTGATACTAAAAACAAGATTGCAGAAAGATTGAGACGAGCAGTTTCTGGGGTGCAAGAATACAATCGTTTTGAGCAGCACAGCAACTTTGTTCTGGATGTGAGTGTGAGTCCCGATGGCAATACAGTTGCTTCGGCAAGTGCTGACAAAACTGTTAATTTGTGGAGCAAAGATGGTAAGTTATTAAATAGTTTCAATCACAGTGATAGCGTCACGAGTGTTGGTTTTAGTCCCGATGGTAAAACTATTGCTACTGCTTGTGCCGATCGCAAAATTAGAATTTGGCGGCTAGATAATAATAAAAGTGCGCTCATAACTTTAGGAGGACACGACGATATTGTTACCAGCGTCAGTTTCAGTCCAGACGGCAAAACCCTCGCTTCCGCTAGTTACGACAAGACTATCAAAATCTGGAACGTCAGCAGCAAAAAATTGCTGCAAACTTTAACTGGACACACCGACTGGGTACTCGGAGTCAGATTCAGTCCCGATGGCGAAATAATTACTTCAGCAAGTGCGGATAAAACTATCAAAGTTTGGAAGCGAGAAGGTAAAAGCGATAAATTTAAAACCATACCCAGAACTTTAAATAAACATTCTGGCATTGTTTACAGTGTCAATTTTAGTCCAAATGGCCAAGAAATTGTCTCCGCAAGTGCCGACACCACAATCAAAATTTGGAACCGAGAAGGCAAGGAAATTAGAACTCTCAAAGGACACAACGAGCACGTTATCAGTGCGAGTTTTAGTCGCGACGGTGACAAGATTGTCAGTGGCAGTGCTGATAATACTGTGAAAGTTTGGAGTCGCACCGGCACTTTGTTGAACACTTTTCGAGGACATCAAGATGACGTGAGAGCCGTAAATTTCAGTCCCGACGGCACTATTGCTTCGGCAAGCAAAGACAAAATGATTAAAATTTGGCAACCGGAAAATACTCCTTTGAATCAAATTTTGTCTGGTCACGACGACTGGGTAAATAAAGTTAGTTTGAGTTCGGATGGCAAAATAATTGCTTCTGCTAGCAGAGACCAAACTGTGAAACTTTGGCAGGCTAACGGCAGTTTATTAAGAAGCTTGGTAGGACACAAAGATTCTGTGAATTGGGTGAGCATTTCGCCGGACAATCGCACAATTGCTTCGGCTAGCGATGACAAAACTGTGAAAGTATGGAGTTTAGATGGGAAACTGTTAGATACTCTCAAACACGGTGATATTGTTAACAGCGTGAGTTTTAGTCCAGACGGAAAAATAATTGCGACAGGAAGCGATGATAACAAATTGTACCTTTGGCGTTGGCAGGATGGTCGAGCAACTTTGATAACAAAGCTAGACCATATAAATCAAGTAGTTAGGGTGAGTTTCAGTCCCGATGGTAAAACCATTGCCGCGTTGACTAACGACAAACCAGAACCAAATAAAAATGATTCAAAAGTTGTTGTTGAAAAAAAGAAAGTCTACCTTTGGCAAATTAACGGTTCGTCGGCAAAGCTACTGACAACTCTCGACCACGAAAAGAGTGTTAAAGATGTTACTTTTAGTCCTGACGGCAAGACAATTGCTACTGCTTCTGCTGACAAAACTGTTAAATTGTGGAGCTTTGATGGGAAAAATTCAGCTTTAGTTGAAGAATATAAGTATAACGATACGGTTGAAACTGTTAGTTTCAGTCCAGACGGCAAGTTAATGGCTGCTAGTGCGGGAAATACTGTTAAGTTGTGGAATTTTGCTGGTGGGAAGGCGACGCTATCTAAGACTTTGGAATCTAGCTATCGGATGTTTAGTGTTACTTTTAGTTCTGATAGTAAAACTCTGGCTTTTGCTATGGATAGAAATGTGGTTCTCTGGCCTGTGGAGAATTTGGAATTGAATAAGATAGTTGCTAGGACTTGCGATTGGTTGGGGGATTATTTGCAGAATAATGAAAATGTTGCTGAAGGTGACAGAATGCTTTGTCTGGGGTTTGGGAAGCAGGAGTTAAATAAGGGGAAGAAGAATTAATATTACCCGAAGTCAGGACACGATTACCCGAAATTAGGACACGATTACCCGAAATTAGGACACGGCAGTGCCGTTTCCCTACAGTTAATTAGAAATTAGGACACGGCAGTGCCGTTTCCCTACAGTTAATTGGGGTAGGGAAACGGTATTTGGAAATTAATATTACCCGAAATCAGGAGACGGCAGTGCCGTTTCCCTACAATTAATTAGGGAAACGGTATTTGGGAATTAATATTATCCGAAATCAGGACACGGCAGTGCCGTTTCCCTACAATTAATTAGGGTAGGGACACGGCAGTGCCGTGTCCTCTATTGCTGCCGTGTCCTCTATTGCTGCCGTGTCCTCTATTCCTCTTATAATAAATCTATCTATTGGCTAATCTTTATGGCAGTAAATTTACGGTAAAATTCCAGTAATCTATTCTAAAGCGAGGTAAACCGCATGGACACCAAGTCACAAAATGTGCAACCAATCCCGCCCTTCAACGAGAAAAATGAGGAAACACCAGACATCGGTGGCGGTTTGCCGGTAATTGAGTTTTGGGCAGAACATACATTGTCCCCGGAAGGGCCGAAACTTTGGAAAACTTTGCTGCACAAAAGTGCTTGTTTGTCGTGTTCTTGGGGTACTGGCGGGCAGAAAGGTGGCTTTACTAATGAAGAGGGTGAAAAACTTCAGCGGTGTATGAAAAGTGTTGAAGCTATCTCTTCGGAAATTAAGCCGGCTATCTCAACTCAAGTATTTAAACAGCAAAGTATTTCCCAACTTCAGCAGTTAACTTCGATGGAATGTGACAGGCTGGGAAGGCTGAGTTTTCCGATGATTTTGCGGGCTGGAAAGTCTCATTACGATCGCATTTCTTGGCAAGAAGTCTATGAAATTGCGGCCGATGCTTTCACCAAAACCCCGGAACGAGTGGCATCTTACAGTTCGGGTCGCTCTTCCAATGAGGCGGCTTTTCTGTTGCAATTGATGATGCGTGCGATGGGTTCTAATAACTTAGCAGATTGTTCGGATCTCTGCCACGCTCCCTCAACAACCGGGTTGAACAAGATGTTTGGCACCCGGACTTCGGTAGTCAGTCTCGAAAACTTGAAGCAAGCAGATTGCGTTGTGCTCGCGGGTGCTAATTCTGCGTACAACCATCCGCGCTTGATGAACGAATTGATTAAAATTCGTGAAAAAGGCGGTAAAATAATTGTGATTAACCCCATGATGGAAATCGGGTTAGTCAAGTTTGGTTCCCCGGCCTTTCCGGTAAAGTCGCTGATCCCTGGTTCTGATATTTCCTCTCTCTACTTGCAACCAATTCCCGGCAGTGATACAGCTTTATTTGTCGGCATTCAAAAGTCTGTAATTGAACAAGGATTGCTGGATGAAAACTATTTGCAAGCCCACACAGAAAACTGGGAAGCGGTAGTACAACACGCCCGCGATACTGCCTGGGAAACTATTATTGAAACTTGCGGAGTTTCACGCGCTGAAATTGAAGCTGCTGCGAAAATTATCGGTAGTTCAAAGCGAGTTGTCTTCGGTTGGGCGATGGGAATTACCCAACATGATAACGGCGTAGATAATGTTTTTAGCATTGCCAATACTGCCTTGATGACGGGAAATGTCGGCAAAGAAGGTGCTGGATTAATGCCTGTGAGAGGACACTCAAATGTCCAAGGATTTGGGTCTATGGGCGTGACTGTGGATCTGAAAAAAGAAATTCAACAAGCTTTGGAAAAGTTATTGGGACGTTCTCTAAGTGCTGTTAAGGGCTATGAAACGCGATCGCTCATTGAAGCAGCAGATGCAGGCAAAGTCGATACGCTGATTTGTCTAGGTGGTAATTTGTATGGGGCGAATCCAGATTCAACTCAAGCAAAACGCGCTTTAGGTAAAATTGAAACAATAATTTACCTCGCAACTAAACCGAATTTAGGGCATTTTAGCGGATTGGCTAAGCACAATACAATTGTGATTCCGGTACTCAATCGATTTGAAAATCCCTACAAAACAACGGTGGAATCTGGAAACAATTTTGTGCGTTTAAATGATGAGGGGGAAACTCATCTCACAGATGCTGATTTGATTCCAGAAGTGCAGTTTTTGACAGAATTAGCGAGCCGAATTCACGGTACTTATCCGGTAAATTGGCGTAACCTTCAAGACACAAAATATGTTCGGAAACTGATTGCTGAAACTATTCCTGGTTATGAAAAGATTGGGAATATTGATGAAACCAAAGAGGAATTTACCATTAGTGGTCGGATTTTTGTGGAACCAAAATTTCCTACTGATTCCGGCAAAGCGAAGATGTTTGTCGCGCCTTTACCAGTGCTGAAATTACCGGAAGCGCAAGAGTTTGGAGTGTCAGAATCAGTGCGGGGTATAGTTGTGGCATTGATGACGGGACGGAGTTATTCTCAGCACAATACTGTGGTTTACAAGATTGATGATAAGTATCGGGGAATGCCGCACCGTAATTGTATTTTGATGAATCGTGCGGATGCTGAAAGGGCTGGTTTGCAAGAACATCAGCGGGTGACGGTGCAGGGAAATGTGGGAAAAATGGCAAATGTTGAGGTGATTTATGGGGCGGTGCGTGTGGGTGCTGCTTTGATGTTTTATCCTGAAGTTAATGTGATTTTTAATCCGCGCGTTGAAATGCGATCGGGCACGCCTGCTTATAAGCGTGTACCTGCTTTTGTTTATGCGGAAGCTTAATCAGACTGGACACGGCAGATATGAGGACACGGCAGATATGAGGACACGGCAGATATGAGGACACGGCAGTGCCGTGTCCCTACCCAATTAATGGTAGGGAAACGGCATTGCCGTGTCCTCTATCATGTCTGAAATGAGGAGACGGCAGTGCCGTGTCCCTACCCAATTAATGGTAGGGAAACGGCATTGCCGTGTCCTCCGTTTCTATTACTTTAAACAGTTGAAAAATCAAATTGCCCGATCGCACTTAAGGCAATTCCCGGCAACATGGCTAAAACTTGTCCGGTGCTGGCGAACCGAATTTCAGTACCATTAGCTGAAGGTGCGATCGACAGTTGCTCGAATCTTAAACCTTGAGCCAATGCTAGGAAGTCAATACCATCAGCAAAATCAAGAATCGTATCCATACCCCCATTCAGCTCCAACACAATGCGATCGCGACCAAAACCACCGACAATAGTATCGTTACCCT
Source organism: Oscillatoriales bacterium (assembly GCA_043742065.1). Taxonomy (GTDB): domain Bacteria; phylum Cyanobacteriota; class Cyanobacteriia; order Cyanobacteriales; family Microcoleaceae; genus Microcoleus. Next base: position 8,691 of record JAYTZD010000103.1, on the reverse strand, counting down.
GACCACCCCACAGTAAATCGTCGCCACCCCCGCCAGTTAACACGTCCAAGCCTTTGCTGCCAGAAAGATAGTCATTACCTTCGCCGCCGTCCAAAGTATCGCTTTGTCGCCCCCCGGTAATCGTGTCGTTCCCCGCACCGCCTAGAATGCTGTTAGCTAATTCGTTTCCAATTGCCTCGTCATTTCCCGGCGAACCCACCAGATTTTCGATATTCGCGCCAAAAGCAATGTACGTGCCAAAGGTTTCAGTTGTATAAATGCGATTGCGATCGAGGATGTTTGGCGACAACAAGGTTTCAACAGTAAAAGCGCGATCGCGATCGCCAACGGGCGACAACTGCGAAGGTTGTAAATAGTATCTTAGACCTCCCAGAGCACTCTTTGCTGTCAGTGGCTTACCCTGATTCATGTCCAAACTATAGACGTTGTTGGCAGGCAGTGCCGAAAAGTCCAAAGTATCGCTACCGCCACTGTCCCAGATAGTTTGAACGGTATTGAAATTAGTGCGATCGAATTTGTAAACATTATCACCATCACTCAAGTCGTCGCGGACACCGTAGAGATACTGCAAGGCCCGAATATCATAAGGCATCAAACTCCGGGGATTTTCGCCGTTGGGGCCATAGGTGGCATTGTAGGACATGATCGTATTTCTCGTGTTGTCCTTGTCAAACGGAAGATACGGGGGGTCTCCGGGGTTTCCTGTTAAGCCGCTGCTGGAGTTGTTGTAGTTGCCGGGGTGCTTCAAACCCATCGCGTGAGAGATTTCGTGAATTAAAATATAGTAGCCAAAACTGCCGGGGCCTGCGGAAAAAGCGGTTGCCGGATTCTTTTCATAGAGCTTTTGGAGGTGAATCGCACCGCCACGCAAATAACCTGGATAATTCGTGTAAGCAGTGTTGTCAGCACCCGGCCCGTCGGAAAACATAATTCTGATGTTGCTTTGAGCGGAGTCTGGAACTTCTACAAAGTTGAGTGGCAAGACTTTGGCGTAGTTGTCCTCAAAAATTTGACGGACATTCTGTTTGATGCGATCGTTAACTTCCTGAATATTGGTTTCGTTTCTAGATTCATCATAACTTTCCGCGCTGTCAGCAGTCACAAAACTGTAGGTGATGGTGTCGCCGGGAGCGACCTTCCATTTGGCTGGCTGTCCGGGGTTTGCCCTACTTTTTCCGAGCAGAGCATCGATATCGTTAGAGTTGCTGAAGGTGGAAGCTTGAGCTGCCGATCGCTCGGCGCTGAAATCAGAGGTTTGATGGAAGCTGTCGCAGATCGGGCAGCTATGTTTTGAAGCACCTTGCAACAAATCTGAATTGTTATTAGTGAAATCGCTCAGAGTGTAAACTGACATGAGCTTCCTTCCAATTCGAGATAAAAGAATGTTTATCACTATTATCAATTAAGCAGATATGAAAGTCAATTCATAAAAGTCATAACTTTGAATTCATAAAAGTCATATTTATCAAGAAATGTTGCGAACGAATGCTCGGTTGTTATCAATTATCTTAAATTAATAGGTCGGACACGGCAGTGCCGTTTCCCTACCCAGATTAATTGTAGGGAAACGGCATTGCCGTATCCTGATTTCAAGTGAGTCGGACACGGCAGTGCCGTGTCCCTACCCCAAAATAATCCTAGTAGGGAAACGGCATTGCCGTATCCTGATTTCTCGCTTGCTATTAAGTCTTAATTTGCAAAGCTCTACCTCGCCAAGTCCATCCCCAACCAGTTTCTGTTTTAATCGCAGAACCGATCGCAATTGCCGCGATTAATGTTCCTCCCAAACCTCCCAACCACCAGTATTTGGTCGGACAGTCGGAAATCTGAGCACCCAAATCTCGCAAAGTATACTGTTGCCAAATTACTATTATTGCTAAACAGATAGTTAACAAAGTAATTGGCAATTGGTAATTGGTAATTGATAATTGGTAATTGGTAATTATGTTGGCAACTTCGCCGTTCACCAGCAAAATAGCTAATGCTAACCACGGCACAGGATAGAGAAATAACATAATCGCCGCCATATAAATCATCATGCCCCAACTGCGGTTAGCACCAAGATACAAATTCTTCGTCCAGCCTTCCCACAAGGCGCTCCAAGACCGATACATCCGCACAAATGCTAAATTTGACCCGGCATAAAGTCCTAGCTTTAAACCCGCACGTTTGATGCGTCTTGCTAATTCCACATCTTCGACAATTTCGCTGGCAACTGCCTCGTGACCGCCGATTTTGTCATAAGCCGATCGCCTAAATAGCATGAACGGCCCCGCAGCAAAAGCACTTTCAGTTGTTGGATCGTTGACGGCGGTGAAGTCGAAGCAAACTGCTAGGTGATTGAACATTAAGGGCTGTACTAACCACTCGGCAAAACACTCACAAACCAGGGCTGGCATACAGGTGAGTAGGTCGATTTTCTCTGTTTGGACTGTTTCGATGGCGGTTTCGATCGCCCCCGGTTTGAGCCGCACATCGGCATCGATAAATAATAGGAAGTCTCCGGTTGCTACCTGTACAGCTTCCGCGCAGGCCCAGTTTTTGCCCGCCCAATATTGGTTGGCTGGTCGCACTTGACCTGCTAATATTTTGAGGCGGGGGTCATTGAGCTGTTGTTGGAGAGTTTGGGCGATCGCCAGGGTGTCATCTGTCGAGCGATCGTCTACAATCAAAACTTCTACGTTGTCCACTGAGGGCGCTGTACTCTCCAAAATGGCGATCGCGCAATCCCGAATATTCTCCGCCTCGTTGTATGCTGGCACGATGACTGAGACTTTAGGAAACTGAACTATGGGTGACTGCTGAGCCGGACTTTTGCCCGTTCGAGGTGCGTTTTTGACCGATCGGCGCAAATTCTTAGTGTAGGCTGTACTGACGATTAGGGAAAAAATTAGCAGGGTTAACAATATCAAAGTGAACTGACCTCAAAATGTCGGTGGCATCATTTGTCTGCTTAAATATTAAAAAAGATTACAGCAAAAAGCTAGGCGATCGGCAGAAAGTTATTTTCAGCGTCGAAGGAGCTATAATTTGTGAGCATCTTTCGTTGCACCTGCCGTATTGGGGTACAACCCCTCACCCGGTCAACGACAGAAAAGCCAACGATAAATATCAGTGGTTAGAGGATAGTGCAATGGGCGAATTTATTACAGTCGATATATTGGCAAACAGCATAGCAATATTAGGCGCTTTGGGCTTCTTCTTTTTGGGATATCAAGCTTTGCAAATGTTGAAAAAATAAATTATGGCAGAAGGAAGAAGGCAGGAGGAAGGAGGAAGAAGGAAGAAGGAAGAAGGAAGAAGGAAGGAAAAAACTATTCCCCATGCCCCATGCCCCATGCCCCATGCCCCATGTCCCATGTCCCATGCCCAATGCCCAGGAGCAACTAAGTTATTATTATGGTGAGCCAACTTTTAGATGGACGCTATCAAATCATTGAAGTCATAGAAACAGGAGAATTTGGACTAACCTATCTAGCCAAAGATACTCGTCGTCCCGGTGAACCTCAATGTTTTGTCAAACACCTGCGCCCTGGTAGCAGTGAACCGAAACTAATTAATGCTACGCGCCGTCTTTTCCAAAAAGAAGCAGAAGTTCTAGAAAGGCTCGGTTTACATGACCAAATCCCTCAGTTATTCGCTTATTTTGAAGAAAATGAAGAATTTTTCTTAGTAGAATCTTTTGTTGCTGGTCATTCTCTATCAACAGAGATTGTTCCCGGAAAACCTGTACCGGAAGAAAGAATAATTCCTTTGTTGAAGGAACTCTTAGAAATTTTAGTATTTGTACACGGACAAGGAGTAATTCATCGAGATATAAAACCGGGAAATTTAATCCGCCGCTATTCAGATAATAAATTAGTTTTGATCGACTTTGGGTCGGTGAAAGAAATTCATATAGCCCAAAGACAAGCGCCGGTGACTGTGCGAATCGGGACGCTGGAATATATGCCGATCGAACAATTTCAATATAACCCGCAACTAAATAGCGATATCTACGCTTTGGGAATGATTGGCATCCAAGCAATCACAGGTTTGCCAGCTTATGATTTGCCGAAATTGCGAGATTTGAAAAATTCCAATAGAGGCGAAATTATTTGGCGACATTTAACAGCGTGTTCCCAAGGGGTAGCCGATGTTTTAGACAATATGGTGCGCTACGATTTTCGCGAACGATATCAGTCGGCGGCGGAAGCTTTGGCAGACTTGAGAAAAATAGGCGATCGCACGCGAGCACGAATTCCTAAACTTACAATATATCGCGAAGAAGTCGATCGGCGCACTAGCAGTCGCGGTGACATTACAGTTGTCGGTCGGAGAATATTAGAAGAACTGTCCGTCAGTTTGGAATTGCTACCAGAAGAAGCAGAAGCAATCGAAGACGAAGTATTAAACCCTTATCGCAAATACAGGCAAAAAGGAGAGCGTTACGAACAAGCACTGCAAGAAGCAATGCAGCAAGAATATCCGTTTTCTGTGGCAACTCGCGAAGAATTAAAACGGTTGCAACAAGTCTTAGGACTTACGGATGAAGATGCGACAAAAATAGAAGAATTAGTCGTTCCTAAATCTTTATTCTCGAAATTGTATAAGGCAATCTCCACAGTTTTAGACGGACATCGCAAGTCAAGCTCGCCACCAGCCGAAACTATTTCTTCGCCAAACTTGCAGCCCACTCCAGCGACAAACACACAGCTTAATTTGAACGGACACACTGACTTGCCGGTCAAGAATATAGCAGCAATTCCCCCGAAAGAAACTCGCAAATTCAATCCTTTTCTCGCCGGAGCTGCCATTGCTGCTATTTTAGCTGCGATCGGCGGAATTTATGGATATCTCAAATGGCAAGAACGGCAGCAGCAAGTTGAGGCAGAATTGCAACAATTCAATCAAATTAACACTCTTTATCAAGCAAGCAATTATGAAGGCTGCATCGGCGAAATTCCCACAATTGCCAACACTTCCACCAGCTATGCCTCCGCTCAGAAATTACAGGAAGAATGCCAATCAGGGCTGCGCTGGAAAAATGCTAAAGTCAAAAACTTTGCTCAGCATTTAGATGCCGTTGGAGCTGTTGCTTTCAGTCCTGATGGCTTGATATTAGCCAGCGGTTCTAAGGACAAAACTATCCAAGTTTGGGACTTAGCTACAGGTAAGTCAATCCGCACTTTTCCTGGAGATTCATCCACTGTTTGGTCAGTTGCTTTTGACTCAGATGGCAGGCGGCTAGTTACTGGTACGGGTTTTTGGAGAGTGGCGCTGTGGGATTTACAAACAGGGCAATTGATTCGCAACCTAGACCATGCTGCTTCTGTTTGGTCTGTCGCTATTAGTCGCGATGGACAACTAATTGCTAGTGGTAGTGGAGACAAGACAACGAAGATTTGGAATGCTACTAATGGTAATTTAATTTACAATTTGCCTGACCATACAGATTTTGTTTATTCTGTGGCTTTTAGTCCTGATGGCAAAACTTTGGTTAGCGCTTCTAAAGATAACAAAATTACAATTGTTGACGTGGCAACCGGGAGGTTGATCAAGACTCTTGATGGTCATGCTGACGTGGTGAGGTCAGTGGCTATTAGCCCAGACGGAAAGACCATAGTTAGCGGTGCTTATGACGAAACTATTAAAATTTGGAATCTCGAAACAGGGGAGTTAATTCGCTCTCTCAAAGGACATTCTGATGATATTGTGTCGGTGGCACTGAGTCCTGATGGGAAATTTATTGCTAGCGGTAGTAAGGATAAAACTATTAAAATTTGGGATTTGGCTACTGGTGAATTGCTGAATACTTTGACGGGACATTCTGATGAGGTTTATGTGGTGACTTTTAGTCCTGATGGTAAAACTATTGCTAGTGGATCTAAAGATAATACTATTAAGTTGTGGCTCAAGTAATTTGAAGGAAGTTCGGCAACGGATTATGTAACGGATGTAACGGATGTGAGGTGATTATTTTGCAGTAGGGACACGGCATTGCCGTCTCCTAATTTTCGCTACTAATAATTCTGATGCTGTTGGATTTGATATTAGTCAACAGTCATTTGAGTCCTCTCTGATTTTAAAATAGTAGTAGAGGTTAGCAACAGTTAAATCTGATATTGCTCGCCAATTTGAGGGAGCTAAAGCTTGATAGCCTGTGGCGATCGCCTGTTGGCTGATATACCACTCATATTCGGGACGGAGTTCTGGATCCAAAGCGAAGGCTAGCTGGTCGCGCAAGGAGTGAAAGTGAGACTTTTGCTTTAAATTTTCATATAGCGAAGGTTCCGCAGCTACTGGTGCGAATATAGTCTGCATACTGCTTTTTAAATTATCGGCACCTAGTTGATCTAAACTAGCTAACTGGTGCTGATCTTTGGCAGACAAAGTTTGGATCCAATCAACCTCCTGATGCCAAAATTCTATCGCACTTAAATCATGACCGAGAATCTTAATAAGTTCGGGAAATAAAAAATCTAGTTCTGATTCCGATTGGCATTCTTTAACAACACTTAGACAATTTTGACGAATTTTTGACTGGAGTCCCTGGAGGCGATCGCTAACCATATCATAAGCCCGCTGCAACTGAAACGTCAAGGCGATCGCTTGTTCGATCGCCCAAACGCATTCCATTTTCCTGATTTGTGCCGCAGAACACAATCCCTCCAACAAACTAGAATTTTCATAAACTTTTAAAGCCTCAAACAACTGCTCACGCGCGATGTTAATTTCCGAATTCCGCAGTTTTACCTCTGGGAGTGTCAGGGCTGACTGACAGCGTTTAACACCTTGAGAAAAAATATCATAACCGTTAACCAATTGCTGGCGGTGCAGCTCAAAGTTTGAGTCATGAGCAACCTTATAAATCTGCTGAATCACCTCTACTCCCCTGTCTTTGAGGATGTGTCTGAGATCGATAAAGCCATCTTTAATTTTTAGCCTTTGCTGCTTTGCCTCTTCTTTGAATTTTAATATTTGTTCGAGATTTACTGCCGACAAAACCTTTGCCGATACAGCGCCAACACCAATCACAGCAGCAGTAGCTTGCATCACTGCCAAATTAATTTTTAGGGAGTTAAGCATTCTGTATATTTTTTGAAATCCCACATGAGTTTGAGCAATCTGCAACGGTGTCATTGTCAGATGCACAGGGGCTACCAGCGGCTGTAGGGGGCTACCTCCCACCAACTGCGCCAGCAATCCTAAAACTCCGCGAGTTTCTGGAGATTCACTCGTTGATTGATAGAATATTTTTGCGATCTCCACAAACTGCCCTGTCACTGGATCTCTAGCTGCTGGGAGCAATTTTCCTGTTTTGGTAGCAGGCTGTACAAGATTGCCAGTATTGAGTAGATCCTGAGTTGCAGGGGTGAATAAATAATTCATGTTTGGACCAATAATTTGTTGATGCTACAAGCCCCCGAATTTATCCGTGGGGTCAATCGAAAATCAAAAATCAAAAATCGAAAATCGAATGACTCAGTTTGTATTCAAAAAGGCAGATGTTCTGTATTGTATGTTATTTAGGGAAAGAGAGGAATTTCGGAAATGAATGAGTATCTAGTCCTATTCCAGGCTATTGCCCAGTGTAATGAAAAATTGCTGGCAGATGAATATAAATCCCTAGAGATTAAACAGTCAGCTACTCACCTTAGCGTAGATATGCAGCCTTGTATTCAGGAAATTAAACAATCAGCCCTCAGACTCAAGGAATTACTTCAGGTATGCTTCAAAGATGTGTCTCATGCTGAGGATGTCTGGAATAGTAAGCCGAGAATTGCTCAAGCATCTGCTGTTGATGTTTGGGAGCAAATTGGCAAACTAAGCGGATGCGATGTGAGAATTCGTAATTTAGGAAAACAAGCCAAATATGAGGCTGTTGTTAAAGTTCGCAAATTGTGGAATGATCAGGCTACTAAGTTACAAAAACAGTGGTTCTTGTGGGATGAAAATCAGCAAATCTTTCAAAGAGATACTATCGGTTATTTTGAAAAAAATAATTTGCATAAAGAGTTGAGAAATGAAGTTAATTGCTACGCAGACCGGGTAGTTGTGATTGTCGAAAATGAACTTAATTTAATTTTTAAAGAATTACAGTCTATTGATATAGAAAAAATTGAATTTTGTATTGAATGCTTCGATCTCAAAAGTCAATCGAGATTTAGAGAGAAAGTACAATCAATAGGCGGAGAAATTGTCTCGAAGTTTACGGAACCTATGAAGTATTTGCCAAATTCTTCGATGAAGACCTTGAAACAAACACTGAAAGATCCTGTAGAATCTCTGGTGCACAAAAGCAAGATGGGAGTTAGTTTAGCCGATTTCAAAGAGTCTTGTAAAGTGATTGCGTCAGTTATGGATAATTTGATTGTTTTAATATTTGAAGAAAGAATCGGTTTGGCAATTCAGACAATTGAAAAAACGATGATGTTCTACAATAAATTTTTAGAGAAGCAGGCACGATATCAGAAAGAGACGCTGGAAAACCGATCGGCAGAGAAAGATTGGATGGAATCTCAGTTGAAACAACTTAGGGAAGTTCAGCAGTATATTGAATCAGTTATTGGTCAATAGTCAATAGTCTAATGACCAATGACTAATGACTAATGACTAATGACTATTGATATTGACCGCTGATTTCGTAGGCGATCGCGCCGAAAGACGCTAAGCTAGCTAAAATTAACATTCCGGCTGGCATAAACTTGC
>JAYTZD010000102.1:0-4208 GCA_043742065.1 Oscillatoriales bacterium | reverse complement strand
GTGGAATTTGATGCAGTAATGCGTGCCAATTATTTGTTGTGGTGCCTGCAAATCGCCTGAGTTTATGGAGAAGTTTGGAGGATTTAGCGGACGTCGGGCTCATAGGCTCATATTCGCGAAGGAACGATCGAAAAATGTTCCGTTTTGGGCTTTGCTATCTCTGCTGACAAACGGGGTATTGATAGTAACAGTAGTTCAGCTCATGACGGGCGGACAAGGCTTGCCAGAAAGCTCCCCTGCCAGTGCTGCGGTGAGTGCTGCTAGGCTTGAGGAAATAATTCCCCAGCGGAATTCGGCAAAATCTGTCTCGGATCAGCCTATTTCGGGACAGCGACACAAGTGGACTTACCAGCAGTGGGTGACTCAGTTGGGCCGAGAAGCTGAGGTGGTGGTGACGAATCGACCCTCAAGGTTGACTGTTTTGGCTGGGGATTCTTTGAGTATGTGGTTTCCGGCGAAGCTGTTGCCGATCGATCGAAGTTGGCTGAATCAGGGGATTTCGGGAGAGACTTCGATGGGTTTGCTGAAGCGGTTGCAGCTATTCGATCGCACTCAGCCGGATGCTGTTTTTGTGATGATCGGGATTAACGATTTGCTCAAGGGGGCAAACGACGAAGGGATTTTGGACAATCAGCGGCAAATTATTCGCGATTTGCGGTGGGCGCACCCCAAGGCTCAAGTCGTGGTGCAGTCGATTTTGCCGCATAGTGGCGAACAATCTACTTGGGAAAATCGCGATCGGCTATTGGCTATTTCTAACAGTCGGATTCGGGAAATCAATCGGCGACTCAGAGAAATTGCTGGCGCGGAAAATGCTTTGTATCTTGATTTGTACCCAATGTTTACTGATGCTGACGGCAATTTGCAAACGGAATTGAGCACGGATGGTTTGCACCTTAATGATCAAGGCTATTTGGTTTGGCGATCGGCCATACAACTTTTTGGTCAGATTCAGTTAAAAAATTAGTCAGTGGTCAGTTGTGAGTGGTCAACGGTCAGTTGTGAGTTGTCAGTTGTGAGTTATGAGTTGTCAACAGTTAAAAGTCAACAGTCAACAGCCATCTTTTACTCCGTAGTCAGGGGTGATGTCAAGTATCTGAAGATACATTAATAAAATATGGCTATAAATTTTAGTATATTTGGATACAGAAAAATCTAACTCACAAATGGTGCAATCCAAAGGTCACTATGTTTGCGATTAAAGATTGACGATTTTAGATAAGTCCGGCTATAAGGAGTCGGAAACTTGAGGATCTGGAATTATCTATTTAAAGATTCGTTCCGCTCATACAGGGGCTTAAAACCAAATAACTATTGCATCTAATAGATCCTCAAATCTAAAATCGGCTCGGTCAACTCTGCAAATTACTGAGTATTAAAAGGTAGAGTAACGTGTTCAAAAAAAGTCTAACGATCGCAGTAATTGCACTCTGGCTGTTGAGCTGGCCACTGATGGATAATGCCTTAGCTCAACAAGCTGCCCCAGCCGCTGTTGATGCTGTGGTCAAAAGCCCGATCGACTCTGGCGATACAACTTGGATGCTAGTTTCCTCAGCACTGGTGCTTTTAATGACACCGGGGCTAGCGTTTTTTTACGGAGGATTAGTGCGATCGCGCAACGTCCTCAACACCATGATGATGAGTCTGGTGATGATGGGACTCGTCGGTGTCACCTGGACATTATGGGGTTACAGCTTAGCTTTTGACGTGTCCACCAAAGCACCTGAATTTGGCAAAGGACTCGAAAGCTTCATCGGTGGCTTAGACTGGATGTTTTTGAACGGTGTCGCAGCCGACAAAGTAGATCCCGTCGGCTACGCACCGACAATTCCCCACCAAGTATTCATGGTTTATCAGATGATGTTCGCCATCATCACTCCAGCGTTGATTTCCGGGGCGATCGTTGAACGAGTCACATTTAAAACCTATTTCTGGTTCGTGTTGCTGTGGTCAACATTCATCTACTCACCTTTAGCCCACTGGGTTTGGGGTAGAGGCTGGCTAGGTGCGATCGGAGCTTTGGACTTTGCCGGTGGCACCGTCGTTCACATTAGTTCCGGAGTTTCAGCGGTAGTCGCAGCTTGGGTAATTGGGCCTCGCAAAGACTTTCAGAGCAAGCCCCACACCCCCCACAACGTCCCCTACGTGTTGCTGGGGATTGGAATCCTGTGGTTCGGGTGGTTTGGCTTCAATGGTGGCAGTGCTCTAGGATCAGGCGCTTTGGCAACTGTAGCATTTGTCACCACCATGATTTCTGCCGCAGCCGGTGGTTTAACTTGGACAATTATCGAATGGGTGCTCCGAGGTAAACCAACAGCAGTCGGGATTGCTAGTGGTTTCCTTGCGGGACTTGTGGGCATAACTCCTGCGGCTGGCTACGTGCTGCCGATCGGGGCGCTACTGATTGGCTCGATCACTTCAGTTTGTTGCTTCTTTTCAGTTAGCTTGCGGGTTAAGCTGGGATTTGATGACTCTTTGGATACCTTCCCGATTCACGGAGTTGGCGGGACTGTAGGCGCGCTGCTGACTGGCGTGTTTGCCACTAAAGCAGTTAACGAGGCCGGAAATAACGGGCTGTTGGCTGGTAATCCAGGGCTAGTCATGACCCAATTTATAGGCGTTGCAGCTACTTACGTGTTTGCTGCTGTCGGCACTTTTCTGATCCTGAAACTTCTGAGTAATTTTATGGAGTTGCGAGTAGCCTCCTCGGCTGAAGACCAAGGTTTGGATATTGGCGAACACGGTGAAGAGGCTTATGGAGAGGATTTCGCTGGGGGTTTTAGTGCCTTTGAGTCTGGTTCTCCTTTTGCACCCAAGAAAGTTGGAAGCTGATTTGTTCGATAAGTTCGATCGAATTTAGTCTAGAGGCGCAGGTATCTGCGCCTCGTTTTATGTGTCGATCGCACAAATAGCATATCTGATCTTCCCTAGCCCCGATCGCACCCCAGCTATTCTAAAATCAAAGGTAATTAACCTAAATTTCAAATAGACACCGCATGGATACTAAAGCTTTTAAGCGATCGCTACAACAGTCAGAAAATTACCACCGCAAAGGTTTCGGACACCAAGCTGAGGTTGCGGATGTGATGAATACAGCTTATCAAAGCAGTCTAATTCAGCAAATTCGGGACAATAACTACAGGCTGGAACGGAACGGTGTCACGATTCGGCTAGCTGAGGCTTTTGGTTTTTGTTGGGGTGTAGAACGGGCTGTGGCGATCGCTTACGAAACTCGCCAGCATTTCCCAACGGAACGGATTTGGATTACAAATGAGATTATTCACAATCCCTCAGTTAATCAGCATTTACGGGATATGGAAGTTGGTTTTATTGCAGTTGATTCTGGTCAGAAAGATTTTTCGGTTGTTGACAGTGGCGATGTCGTAATTCTACCTGCTTTCGGAGCAAGTGTGCAAGAAATGCAGTTGCTCAACGATAAAGGTTGCAAGATTGTTGATACAACTTGTCCTTGGGTTTCTAAGGTTTGGAATTCTGTTGAGAAGCACAAAAAAAAGGATTGCACTTCGATTATTCACGGTCAGTACAAGCATGAAGAAACTGTTGCCACAAGTTCTTTTGCCGACAAATATTTGATTGTGCTAAATTTGGAGCAGGCTGAATATGTCAGCGACTATATCATAAATGGTGGCGATCGTAATCATTTTCTGGCGAAGTTTAGCAATGCTTATTCCGCTGGTTTTGACCCAGATGTGGATTTAGAAAGGGTAGGTATTGCTAATCAAACTACTATGCTCAAAACCGACACGGAACAAATTGGCAAGTTGTTTGAAAAAACGATGATGCGGAAGTATGGCCCGGATAAGTTGAACGAGCATTTCTTGAGTTTCAATACTATCTGTGATGCGACTCAGGAACGGCAAGATGCGATGTTGGGTTTGGTGGAAGAAAAGTTGGATTTGATGGTGGTAATTGGAGGTTTTAATTCTTCTAATACTACTCACTTGCAGGAGATTGCGGTCGATCGCACAATTCCGTCTTATCACATTGACTGTGCCGAACGGATTCTACCAGGAAATCGAATTGAACACAAGCCTTTGGGGGGCGATTTAGTCATCGCCCAGAACTGGCTACCAGACGGTGAAATAGTAGTGGGTGTGACTTCTGGTGCTTCGACACCAGATAAGGTTGTTGAGGATGCGATCGATCGCATTTTTGAGATGAAAGCAGTCTTTGTCGCTTAATATTTG
>JAYTZD010000101.1:0-4210 GCA_043742065.1 Oscillatoriales bacterium | reverse complement strand
CTCAAGTTTCTCGGCATCTTTGCGATTACTCAAGTACCGCTAGCAATTAGTGAAGGATTGCTGACTGTATTGGTTTGGAATTGGCTGCATTCTTACGGCCAACCAGAGTTGGAAATTCTGAAATTATTGAAACAGGAGTCTTAAGCCATGAGTCAAAAACCGACGAAAAGTCAGCAAGCAACTTCGCAACAAAATTGGATGTTGGTAATTGCAGTTATCGCCCTTGCCGTGATTCCCCTAGTTTTTGTGCGGGGTGAATACGGCGGATCGGATGGGGAAGCGCAGAAAGCGATCGCGGAAATTCAACCCGATTATAAACCTTGGTTCAATCACTTGTTTGAGCCTGCTAGCGGAGAAATTTCTAGTCTATTATTTGCGACTCAAGCGGCGCTGGGGGCTGGTGTGATCGGATATGCGATCGGGCTTTATAAAGGGCGATCGCAATCTCAGCAATCTGATGATAAATCGCCGTTGGAATGAATCATCAGATTGATAGTCTGGCTTACACCAATCGTTTACGTGGGTTGCCGCCAACTCATAAGTTCTCGTTTGCGATCGCCCTGTTGATTCTGTCTCTGCTTTCTGGGGCGATCGTCCAATTGTCGATCGCCCTTTGGTTAGCAATCTGGATCGTCGTCTATGCAGGCATTCCAGGGAAACTTTATCTGCGGTTGCTGTCACTCCCGTTAGTGTTTTTGCTGACGAGTTTGCCTGCTTTGGCGATCGGCACAATTGAGTTAAGTCAAATCCCGGCAATGCAGTGGGATATTTGGCAAGGTTGGGCGATTAGCATCGGCAATTTATATCTATATGTGAGTCGCACAGGATTATACCAAGTGAGTCTGTTATTCCCGCGCACCTTGGCATCGACAAGTTGTATGTATTTCATCCTGTTGACGGTGCCATTTACAGAAACCTTGCAAATCCTCAGAAAATTGCGCTTTCCGGCTTTGCTGACAGAACTTTTGTTGTTGATGTATCGGTTTATTTTTAGCTTATTGGCGATCGCAGATGAACTTTGGATCGCCCAAAACTCGCGCTGCGGCTATCGCACTTGGAAACTAGGAATGCGTAGTTTAGGCATTTTAATCGGGCAATTGCTTCAGCGAACTTTGGTAAACTACCGTCAAGTTTCGTTGAGTTTAGCATCGCGCGGCTTCAATGGAGAATTGCGCGTCTGGCATTCCTCTCCTTATAAACTTTCGCCAAGATACACATTTGAAGCCGTGTTTGGTTGCACAGTTTTAATCCTGTTAAGCGCGGTATTTCAAAGTTGAAAAGAAATTAGGAGACGGCAGTGCCGTTTCCCTACAATATTATTTTGGGTAGAAAAGAAATTAGGAGACGGCAGTGCCGTTTCCCTACAATATTATTTTGGGTAGGGACACGGCATTGCCGTCTCCTCTATCCTGACGGTGCTATAAATATGACTTTTATGAACATAATTAATGACTTTAATGAATTGACCTGAAAAGAAACCTGTTGAATAATTGTAGTCAACAGTTATCTTGTGGAAATCCTATGATAAATAAACGACTCATCAAGAAAATAGTTTTTTGCTTAATGGCTTCATTAAGCCTATTTCTGGTCACAGTGACTCATGCAGCAGCCCAACAACTACCGTTTTACTGGGAAAACATCAACGTCATCATCGATGTTCAGACGAACGGAGATATGTTAGTTACTGAAACGCAAAAATATGTATTCACAGCAGCATACAACAATGAACGGTATCGCTATATTCCGTTAGATAAGGTCGATGCAATTAAAGATGTGACCGTTGCCGAAAATAATCAAATAATTCCGAGTAGCACAGGAACTGAAAATAATCAACTTTGGATTAGTTGGCAACATGAATTGAAACCGCCAGACACACATACTTTTATCATCAAATATCGAGTTGTAGGTGGATTGCAGTTAGATGGTGGGAATACTCAAGTTTATTGGAAAGCCATTGCAGCAGGTCGCAAAGCACCGGTTAATAGCGGAAAAGTTACGGTGCAATTACCCGAAACTTTGTCAGGAAAAATTCTCTCGTTTACCAATTTTGGTGCAGCAGCGGTTCGTCGTCAAGTAGATCCTAAAACTTTTGAATTTGTGGCAAGTCAGCCTATTCCACCGGAACAAGAGTTAGAGGTGCAAATTGCATTTCCGCAGGCGATTTTGAATATACCTCAACCTGGTTGGCAACAAACTTTCAAACTACCTCAATTTTCTTTGGGAGAACAAGGCTTTTCCATAGATCCCGTAAGCATTTTTTTGATGATTTTTGTCGGATTTTTTCCAGCTTTAGGAATTATCGTAACCATTGCATCTCGACGCTGCCCTGAGTGCAACAAGTTCAAGATCAAACGGACTTATGAAGTTTTGATTCCTGCAACTACTAGGACTTCAGGAAAGCAGCAAGTTATCCACCACTGTGGAAACTGCTCTTACCATAACGAGTACGAAGAAGTAATTCCAGTCATTAGCACTGACAGTGGTGGTGGCGGCGGTGGTGGTGGTGGTGGCGGCGGCGGTGGTGGCGGTGGCGGCGGTGGTGGCGGCGGTGGCGGCGGCGGTGGTGGCGGCGGCGGCGGTGGTTAATATCAACGGGGCTTACGCATCACAACCAAAGAAACCGGGTTTTTACTAAATCTGTGGGCTGTAAGGAAGTATTGTCGGAAAAAACACGGTTTCTGAGCAACAGTTGATATATTGATATCACCCAAATTCAGGAGACGGCAGTGCCGTTTCCCTACAAATAATCAGGGTAGGGAAACGGCATTGCCGTGTCCGAATTTGCTTGATTTTCAGATAAAAACATCGCACTTCCTGCAAAATCATATTCAAAATATGACTTTTATGAACATAATTAATGACTTTAATGAATTGACCTCAACAGAAATCTATTGAATACTGATTGTAGTAAACAAATTTCCCGTAGATTTTCGCTTAAAGCAGGTTAAAAACTATGACTAAATCACGTTGGCTTCGCAAGCTTTTACCTTTAGCAGTATCTGTAGCAACAACTATTACAGTAGCAGGCACTTTTGCCCCACCAACTTCAGCCCAAGTCAAATCGCCACCTCCGCAACCCCAGGAAGTCCAACCAGCGCCAGCAGAAGGGTTTAGCATCCCGATTTGGATTTATCCCGTAGGCGCAATGTTCCTAATTTTCATCTTTATTCCCAAAATTGGGTGGACTTTGGGCTTAATCGCGATCGGCGAACGAGAAGTTGGAATTGTTGTCAAGAAATTCTCCAGCAAAAACTTGCCATCCAGTAGATTGATAGCCCTCGATGGCGAAGGAGGTTTGCAAGCAGATACCCTGCCTCCAGGCTGGCATTTTGGTTATTTTCCCTGGCAATATAGCGTTCGCAAAGAACCAGTTGTTGTAGTTCCTCAAGATGAAATTGGGTTAATTATTGCCAATGATGGAGCTACCATTCCTTCCGATCGCATTTTAGGCAAAGTCGTCGATTGCGACAACTATCAAAATGCCCGCAAATTCCTCACCGACGGTGGCGAAAAAGGACGGCAACTCGCAATCATCACCACTGGTACTTATCGGATCAATACTGCTGTATTTGAGGTGATTACTTCAGCTAATGCTGCTGCAAAAGGTATGAAGCCAGCGGATTTTCAACTATACAAACTTGCTCCAGATCGCGTCGGAATTGCGAACGTGCTAGACGGGATTCCGATTGATGAAGGTGAAATCGCTGGGCCGATAATTCCCGGTCACGACAACTTCCAAAAAGCGCAATCTTTCATCAAGGGTGGCGGGCGCAGGGGCTTGCAAGAACAGGTGATTCTCTCTGGTTCTTGGAACCTGAACCCCTGGTTTGTGCAAGTTGAGCAGGTAGAAATGACGGAAGTGCCGATCGGCTATGTCGGCGTAGTCATTTCCTATGTGGGAGAATCGCACAAAGATGTCAGTGGTGTAGCTTTCACCCACGGCAATCTCGTCAAAAAAGGTGATAAAGGTGTGTGGGTAGAACCACTTTACCCAGGCAAACATCCGATCAATACAAAGGTGATGAAAGTCGAACTTGTTCCCACTACCGATGTTGTTTTAAACTTCACAACGCGGTTCAGTGGAGAACACGGCTACGACTCCAAATTAAGCGCTTTGAAATTACTTTCTTTTGACGGATTTACCTTTGAGTTGGAAATTTTTCAAATCATTCATGTCGGTACTTTGGATGCACCGAGAGTCATTTCGCGG
>JAYTZD010000100.1:0-2053 GCA_043742065.1 Oscillatoriales bacterium | reverse complement strand
CCACGGATAAATGCGGGGGCTTGAGGATTTTAGATTTGAGATTTTAGATTGATTCCACGGATAAATCCGGGGGCTTGTACCATCAAGAAATTCTTGGTCATTAGTCAGTTGTTTGTTAGTTGCCAACAGTCAACAGTCAACAGTCAACAGTCAACAGTCAACTGCCCAATTCCCCCATTCAGGTAATTCCCTTGGAGGAAGCCCGATCGCACCTTGGCCACCTAAATTGAATATTCAACAAGGTCGGACTCGATCGCACAATATGAAAATCCTTAACCGTCGCACCCAACCCCTATTATTCTTAACACTGAGTGGCATCCTCGCTCTAACCTACTTTCTGACGGGAAAACTCGCAGCATCCATGCTGGGATTGGTGAAATCCGAGGCTTCTCCCCTGTGGCCACCCGCCGGTATCGCCCTAGCCGCACTCCTACTCCAAGGGCGGCGGATGTGGCCTGGAATCACCCTCGGTTCTCTGCTGCTGAGTTCTACAGTCGCCGTCGGCATCCCCTCAACGGTCATAGTCACATCAGCCTTTAGCGTCACACTACAAGCTCTGGCTGGTGAAACTCTGTTGAGTCGATTTGGTTTTTCGATTAAACTCGATCGCCTACGAGATGTGCTGGGATTAATCGCCGGTGCTGTGATTGCTACTTTCCTTGGTTCTACCATTAGCAATCTTAGCGCCTACATTTTTGGTTGGGTTGAATGGAGCAATTTATTTAGAAACTGGTGGACAATGTGGCTCGGAGATAGCATGGGAATCTTGATTGTCACCCCACTTTTACTAACTTTAAGTCATTGTCGAAAATCGGTGGTTGAGCAAACAAACCCGGTGGTTGAGCGAAGTCGAAACCCGTTGGTTGAGGCATTAGACCCTTCGACTTCGCTCAGGGAACACCCACCTTCGACTTCGCTCAGGAAGCGGCCGATTTCTTGGGTCGGAGTGCACAAGTTCTATACCAATTACCGATTACCAAATTTAATTGTTAACTATTTAGAACCACTAATTTTGCTAACTCTGCTAGTGAGTGTTAGCTGGCTAGTCTTTGGGTGCAAAACAAATGCTAGCACGATGTATCCTCTGGAGTATTTGCCCTTTCCTCTGGTAGTTTGGGCGGCTTTGCGATGGAGTCCTAGGGGAGCGATTTTCGCTTATTCGATCGTTGCTTACATCGCTGTTTGGGGAGCAGTTCAGGGAGGAGGGCCGTTTTTAGTCAAAAGTGATGATCTCAAACAGGCGGTTTTATTCTTACAAGCTTTCATCGCCACGATCGCCATTGTTGCACTCATGTTAGCTGCCGCCGTCGCCGAACGCCAACAAGCTCTAGTGGAAGTACGTCGTACTGCGGCCATGTTACGCGATCGCGAAGCCAGTTTAGCCAACGCCCAGCGCATCGCTCAATTAGGCAATTGGGATTTACACTGTCCGGTTTGTCATCCGACTGGTAACTGCGAGCAATTTCGAGAACAAGATCGACCTCCGCTGGAACTGCGATGGTCAGATGAACTGTATAGGCTATTAGGTTTTGCTCCTGGAACTGTCAAGCCCACGCCAGAAGTGTTTTTGCAAGCGGTACACCCAGAAGACAGAGAATTGGTAGCGCGATCGCAACGTCAAGCCATATTTGAGCGCCAACCCTATTGCATAGAATACCGGATTGTCCTCACTGACGGTTCCGAACGGACTGTGTGCGAACAGTCAGAAATCAACTCCAACGTCATTGCGGCCACAGTTCAGGACGTTACCGATCGCCACCGTGCGACCATAGCTTTGCGAGCATCATCCGATCGCGATCGTTTACTATCAGAAATGGCACTGCGGATTCGCCATTCCCTCGACCTCCAAGAAATCCTCAACACTACCGTCGCCGAAGTCCGACAATTTTTCAAAGCAGAACGGACTTTTATCGGCATTCTGTCGCCCCAGGAAGTCATGCCGGAGTCGCCAGTGTACGGTAAAATTGTGGCTGAATCCGTGGCTACCGAGTACCGTTCTATTTTGGGATGGGAGTTGACTGACAACAGTTATCTCGAACTCTTGAGAACGTTT
>JAYTZD010000099.1:0-4213 GCA_043742065.1 Oscillatoriales bacterium | reverse complement strand
TCGATGAGGGCGATCCTCTCCGAGGGCTGCGCTAACGGCTAATTGCTTTTACTCGCGTTATCACCGATTTTGTATACAGAGCAACGGTTTTTGATGTCATCGTCAACCCGACGTACCGCAAGATGGGACTGGGTGCGAAGTTGATGGATGCAGTTGTAAATCATCCTAAATTGCAAACTGTTGAAACATTAGGACTTCACTGTTTGCCGAAGATGATACCATTTTATGAACGGTGGGGCTTCACTGATGATGTGGGAGATATAAAATTTATGAAACGAAAAAACTCCAGAGATTAGTGATTTTCTTTCATTTGCATTACATCAGCGTTTATTAGCGTTCATCTGCGGTTGAAAATCTATAAATTCTAAATTCCCAACTTTTCTCGCATCACATCTCCTGTATCTCTAAAACCGACTACAACAGCAGTTCCATCTTTAACAAATAGAGGACGCTTCAGCAGCATCGCATCCTTAGCAAAAGCCTCAATCCACTCTTTGTTTGTCCAATTATTCCGAACTTCACCCAAAGCACGGTAAGATTGACCGGAAGTATTTCGCATTGGTTGAAAACCTAGAGAATTTACCCAGTTTTCAATCATCTCGCGAGTCGGTGGATTTTCTTTGGTGTTGATAAATTCATAGGTAATTTCGCTATCTTCCAACCACTTGAAAGCCTTTTTGCAGGTTCCACAGTTCGGAATTCCGTAAACTTGAATTGACATAATAAATAATTGTTGACTGTTGACTGTTGACTGTTGACTGTTGACCCTTCGACTACGCTCAGGGAACTGCTGTTGACTGTTGGTCGCCACCAATAACTACTAACTAATAACTAATGACTAATGACTAATGACTAATGACTAATGACTAATGACTAATTTAGCATCTTGAATCCATTTTTGCACACGATCGACTGAAGGAGTCAAATCATTCCGCTGCATTGTTGCTACGTGGAGTCTCAAAATTTGCTGGTGTAGTCTTTCTACGGGCATTTCGGCTAGTTGAGTCGGAGAAGCAACGCCTGCGTGAAGTAGCAACCCGCAATACTCACATCCTACACTCGGAATTCGAGCCAAGTTTGCCATCGCTACCCATTTGTTAATATATCGAATGTCAATCTGCAACTGATGTGCTAGCAATACTTTCGCCGCCGGTGTTTTTGTCATGCGAATTAGTTGCGCGGTGGTGCTAATTCCACATTCTTCTAGTTGAGATTGGTTTTCGTTGCTCAATCCGGGCAAATGTGCGATCGGCCAATCCCGTACTTGTACTGAACTATGATGGGTTTTATGATAAGTTTGCATGGTTTTTCAGCGATTTTACTTAGACTTTAAAGTATAGAATATAAAACAGTCAATATACCCGATCGCACATTAATGCAAAACTTCAATAATTACGATTTGTTAACAACTGCTTTGCGTCACCGCAGACAAAAACTGGCGAATTTAATTGATTTTCCCACAATTCTCTGGTCTGGAAGCAGTATTTCTCGAAATTATGCTGCTCTAAAGTTCCCCTTTCGCGCTAGCAGTCACTTTCTCTATTTTGCGGGTTTGCCCTTAGAAAATGCGGCTATTCGCTTAGAATCTGGCAGATTAGAACTGTTTTTAGATGACGCACTTCCTAGTAGCACACTTTGGCACGGGGAAATGCCGAAAAGAGCGGAAATTGCTGAACTAATTGGGGCTGATGCTGATTTTCCAATGTCGGAGTTGAAATTGCGGGGAATGGGTGCAGCAACTATCACTGTTCAGGATAGCTTGATTCAGTCCCAACAGTCACAAATGCTCGATCGCCCTTTGACAGCATCTAAATCACCCGCAGGTATTGACCTAGAACTAACCAAGGCCATTATATCACTTCGTCTCAGCCAAGATGCCGCCAGTTTGGCAGAACTACGAGCAGCGGCGGCTGTCACCGTGGAAGCTCACAAGGCGGGAATGGCTGCAACTCGAACTGCTCAAATTGAAGCTGGTGTTCGGGCTGCAATGGAAAGCGTAATTATATCACAAAATATGACCACTGCTTATCCAAGTATTGTCACCGTACAGGGAGAAATTCTGCACAGCGAACATTATCACAATGTCGTACAAGCAGGAGATTTGTTGTTAGCAGATGTTGGTGCAGAGACATCAATGGGATGGGCGGCTGATGTGACTCGGACTTGGCCTGTTTCTGGCAAGTTTTCTGCCACTCAACGCGCGATTTATGATCTGGTTTTGGCAGCCCATGATGCTTGTATTGACAAAATTAGTCCTGGTGTCGAGTATCAAGACATTCATCTTTTAGCTGCTAGAATCATGGCTGCTGGATTGGTAGATTTGGGTGTTTTGCGAGGGAATGTCGAAGATTTGGTAGAAATGGATGCTCATGCACTATTTTTTGTTCACGGTATCGGACATTTAATCGGTTTGGATGTTCATGATATGGAAGATTTAGGCGATTTGGCTGGTTATGAAACAGGGAGAGTTAGAAGCAGTCGTTTTGGTTTGGGATTCCTGCGGTTGAATCGAGTTTTACAGGAGGGAATGCTGGTATCAATAGAACCTGGATTTTATCAAGTTCCGGCAATTTTGCATGATCCAGAAATTCGGACAAAATATAAAGATTTTGTAAAGTGGGACGAGTTAAAAAAATTTGCAGATGTTCGGGGGATCAGGATTGAAGATGATATACTTGTCACAGACAGGGGGAGAGAAGTTTTGACGGCGGAATTGCCAGCTAAAGCTTCGCAAATTGAGGATTTGGTACGGTAAATGCGTAAGTATGGCTTAAATTTGATCTGTGCTTACGCAGTTCTATCTGGTGTGAAACAAGATAGAGCAGATTGGAGGTTTATGAGGCATATTCAATCCCGTAGGGACACGGCACTGCCGTGTCCCTACAAGAGCTAGAGAACCGCTATAAATAAATATGAATAAAGCTTGGAAGACAGATTTTTTTCTGCTACTTGAAAGGCTAGCGGCGCAAGTCCAAAAATTCGCAGCAGCTAGAGTTGCGTGCACTTTTCGGAAAGCTGTATCCGAGCGGCCGCCGATGCAATCTGCGCCCTTCCCTAGCAATGAAGAAGAAAGACTAAAAGCACTTCATAGCTATGATATTCTCGACACAGATGCCGAAGGAGCTTTTGATGATTTAACCGCTTTGGCATCCCACATTTGTGGTACTCCCATTGCTTTAGTTAGTTTGGTTGATACTAATAGGCAATGGTTTAAATCAAGAGTTGGTTTAGAAGCCACAGAAACTCCCAGAGAAATAGCATTTTGTGCTCATGCTATTTTAAACCCAAATGAATTGCTGGTTATACCAAACGTTACAGAAGATCCTCGCTTTGCTGGGAATCCTTTAGTAACTTCTGATCCAAATATTCGATTTTATGCTGGAACTCCTTTAGTGACTCCTGATGGTTTTCCGATTGGCACTTTGTGTGCAATCGATACAGTTCCTCGCCAACTGAGTCCAGAACAGTTAGAAGCACTACGGGTTTTAGGAAGACAAGTAATTAGTCAAATGGAGTTGCGGATTAATTTAGTTAAGCTAAATCGAGCCATCAAAAGGCAAAAACAAGTAGAAGAAAAGTTGCACGCTTCTGATGAGCAAATTGTGAATTTCTTGGAAGGAATGAGCGATGCTTTTTTTGCTTTAGATCCACAGTGGCGATTTACTTATGTCAATTACAAAGCTGCTAATTTTTTGCAGCGAAAACCTGAAGAGATTTTTGGCAAAAATATCTGGGAAGAGTTTCCCGATTTATTGACTTCGGTATTTCACCAAGAGTGTCATGAAGCTGTCGCAAAACAAGTTGGGGTGACTTTTGAAAAATATTATCGTCGTTTAAAACTCTGGTTGGAAGTCAGGGCTTTTCCTTCCCATGATGGCATTTCTGTGTTCTTTCACGACATTACTAAACGTAAACGGATTGAATCTGCCCTCAGAAAAGAACAGAAAAAAACTGATGGTTTACTGCTAAATATTCTACCAGAGGCGATCGCCGATCGGTTGAAGTCCCAACCGGGGGTGATTGCTGACAAGTTTGAAAAAGCCACGGTTCTGTTTGCTGATTTGGTGAATTTTACTCAAATTTCTACTACGATGTCGGCGACTAAGTTGGTGTATTTGCTAAATGAGATTTTCTCGACTTTTGACCAACTGACAGAAAAGCATGGTTTAGAAAAAATTAAGACGATCGGGGATGCTTACATGGTAGCAGGTGG
>JAYTZD010000098.1:0-4219 GCA_043742065.1 Oscillatoriales bacterium | reverse complement strand
GACTAAGCTAATGAGTATTTTAGCTGCAAAATTCAGACGGCCAAACCAAACGGGATCAGTTTTGAGGTAAGAAAACTTGAGATTTTTTGACTCGAAAGGATTTTGGCAGTCTGGAGAATCTCGCAATAGCAAAACTTCTGCTGTTGGCGGAGAGTTTGTCCCTGCGGTAACAGACAGGTAAGCTTTCAGGATGTCTTTAGCGTAGGATTGAATCCCACCTTCGCTGGAGAATATTTCTAGGAAGCAGAATAGATAATTTGGCGATCGCATCTTCTATTATTCAGTGGACAACTGTCAACTGTCAACTGTCAACTGTCAACTGTCAACTGTCAACTGTCCACAGACACAAAAAACCCGGCCATCGCTGGCTGGGGTAGAAAAATTATCAGGGTGCATCTACTAATGCTTGCAGTATAGCACAACTTTATGGGGTGTCACCCATCATGGGGGATACCCAGCGCCTATTTTCAATCAGAATAAATTATGAGTGAACAAGTAAAAGATTAATAAAGCTTCTATATTCAATCTTTTTGCCCCCGATCGTTTAAGATCTGAAATTTAGAATAAATCTGTGCTAGACCTCAAATTAATCCGAGAAAACCCGCAAGCCGTACAGGAAAGCCTCAACCTGCGCGGAGGTAACTATGAAATTGAGCCAATTCTGCAACTAGACAAACAGCAGCGGGAATTGGAAGGAAAGCGATCGCAACTACAAGCCCGCAGCAACGAAATTGCCAAACTCATCGGCCAAAAAAGGAAAGCAGGTTTAACCCTTGAATCTCCCGAAGTTCAGGAATTGCAAGCAGAAGGCAACGCAGTCGGCACCGAATCCAACGAATTACAAGCACAAGAAAAAGAGTTAAAAGCTCAAATAGAAGCCCTATTATTGCCGCTACCGAACTTGCCAGACAAGTCAACTCCCATCGGCAAAAACGAAAATGAAAACATCCAAATCCGCCAATGGGGAGACGAATACATTCCCCAAAACTCCGGTATTTTACCCCACTGGGAAATCGGCGAAAAACTAGGGATTCTCAACTTTGAACGCGCTGTCAAAATCTCTCAACCTCGCTTTGTCACATTAATTGGAGCAGGTGCGGCGCTGGAAAGAGCAATTATTCAATTCATGCTTGACCGCCATACAAAAGCAGGTTATGTAGAAGTAATTCCCCCACTTTTAGTCAACACTGAATCTCTCACAGCCACAGGTCAATTGCCAAAATTTGCCGAAGAAAGTTTTAAATGTGACCAAGACGACTTGTGGCTAATTCCTACTTCCGAAGTTCCGGTAGTCAATTTGTATCGAGGTGAAATCTTGACAGCGGAACAGTTGCCAATTTATCACTGTTCTTTCACACCTTGTTTTCGGCGCGAAGCTGGTAGTTACGGCAAAGATACCAGGGGATTAATTCGATTGCACCAATTTAATAAAGTTGAATTGGTGAAACTTGTGCATCCGAGTACCTCCGAGGTAGAGCACGAAAAGCTCGTGCAAGATGCCGAAGGAGTTTTGCAGGCGCTGAAATTGCCTTATCGCGCGATCGAGCTATGTACCGGAGACTTAGGTTTCGCCGCAGCAAAAACCTACGATTTAGAGGTGTGGCTGCCATCTGCGGGCAAATACCGCGAGATTTCGAGTTGTTCCAATGTCGCAGATTTTCAAGCACGACGGGCAAATATTCGCTTCAAAGAAGCGGGGAAAAAAGGCACTCAATTCGTGCACGCCCTCAACGGTTCCGGTTTAGCTGTGGGCCGCACAATGGCCGCAATTTTGGAGAATTATCAGCAGCCAGATGGGACAGTGAAAGTGCCGGAAGTCCTACAACCATATTTGGGACGGGAAGTTTTATAGGCTCATTTGTCGTCATATCAAATCCGGTAGCATCGAAATTATTAATATTACCGAAATCAGGAGACGGCAGTGCCGTTGCCCTACAATTAATGACGGTAGGGACACGGCACTGCCGTCTCCTCTTTCCGTATTATTAATATTACCGAAATCAGGAGACGGCACGTGCCGTTTCCCTACAATTAATGACGGTAGGGAGACGGCACTGCCGTCTCCTCTTTCCGTATGTCTGTACATCTGATATGATTAAGTAAGGTGAAGATGTTTATCAAAGATCGCCTTTACAAACCTATGGTGCTATTTGGATTTGGCAAAAAGTCGAGCCTCCCCTCTGCCCAAGACGCATTGCCGGGACGAGCAGAGTCTATGTCGGTATCGGCAAATCACTTTGTGAATGGCAATCCGATCAAACCTCCCTTTCCAACTGGTATGGAGACTGCGGTGTTTGGCCTGGGCTGTTTTTGGGGAGCAGAACGCAAATTTTGGCAGGAAAATGGAGTTTTCTCGACCGCAGTTGGCTACGCGGCCGGAAGCACTCCCAACCCTAATTACAAAGAAGTTTGCAGTGGAATGACTGGACATAATGAAGTAGTTTTAGTTGTGTTCGATCCGAAGGTAGTCAGTTACGAAACACTCCTCAAAGTTTTCTGGGAAAGTCACAATCCGACTCAAGGAATGCGTCAGGGAAATGATTCTGGTACTCAGTATCGATCGGGGATTTACACCTATTCACCCAGCCAAATGCAGCTAGCAGAAGCATCGCGAGATGCCTACCAGCAAGCTCTGACACCAGCCGGTTACGGCAAAATCACTACTGAAATTATTGAGGCTCCTGAGTTTTATTACGCAGAAACCTATCACCAGCAGTATCTTGCTAAAAACCCTGGTGGTTATTGTGGTTTAGGTGGTACAAAAGTTTGCTTGCCCGCAATGTCTCAAGCTTAAAGCTTTTAAAACTGAGATTTTGCATTCATTTTTAGGAACAGGCAAGATGCCTATTCCACAATGTCTAAAGTTTATTGTGGGGTGGGCATCTTGCCCGCCACAGCAAGGCAAATAGGGAACAGGCAAGATGCCTATTCCACAATCTATAAAATTTATTGTGGAATAGGCATCTTGCCCGCCACAGCAAGGCAAATAGGCTAGTGAAAAACAGGTGAAAGATGCTGACGGCTGTTGTAATTATCAATCTACTAATATCTCTGTTTTGCTTTTACATAGCTGCGAAAGTGTGGCA
This sequence comes from Oscillatoriales bacterium, assembly GCA_043742065.1. Lineage (GTDB taxonomy): Bacteria > Cyanobacteriota > Cyanobacteriia > Cyanobacteriales > Microcoleaceae > Microcoleus. Next base: position 1,133 of record JAYTZD010000098.1, on the reverse strand, counting down.
AGTGCAGCGGATAATCGAACGTTTTGAAAGCAGAATCATCGCAATTAATCGCTGTACTAGCAATGTCTTGATCAAATCTCCAAATTTCCTTGCCAAAAGACAGCAAGCCGCACGCCAACTGCGACGGAATTATCTAGAAGTGGAATTGCAACTACAACAAGTTCAGCAACTTTTGGGATTGTTGGGTTTGGGACGGAGGCTTTGGCGATCGCGCGATCGACCTTTAAGATAACTGGAAGTAGCTAAAATTACCAAAACGCGCCTAAAATTGCTATATGGAGATAAGTTATAAAAATGTCAACTAAACGTTCAGGATTATTTATTGGTGGCTTGCTGGTGGGTTCTGCGATCGGGGCTGTGACTGGCTTGCTGATGGCACCACGACCAGGTAAGGAGACGCGGCAGATATTAAAAAAATCGGCTGATGCTTTGCCGGAATTAGCCGAAGATTTATCAACTAGCGTACAATTGCAAGCCGATCGCCTATCTGAATTGGCAATGCGAAATTGGGACGAAACTTTGATTAGACTTAAAGATGCGATCGCCGCCGGCTTGGAAGCAACTCAGCAGGAACGCCAAACCCTTTCAGAAACTGAAGCCGAAGTGACTTCTCCGTCGCGTCCTCCAGTTCGCTAGCTCACTAAGTTATCAATCAATTCATCGCACATTCCCTGTAAAATTAGATGCACAACAGCTTTTGAAATCCCCAACCCCAAATCCGAGATTTAAGTGAGCGATCCCCTATTTTGGCTAGGAATGTCGATTTTGCTAGTAGCAGTTAGCTTAACTGCTGTTTTAGTGACTTTGATACCTGCGGTGCAAGCATTGACGCGGGCCGCCCGTAGCGTCGAAAAGCTAGCTGACACCCTTTCTCGCGAACTTCCGCCCACTTTGGATGCGATTCGGTTGACGGGGCTGGAAATTAGCGAATTAACCGATGATGTTAGCGAAGGGGTGCAAAGTGCGGGAGATGTTGTCAAACAAGTCGATCGCAGTCTTGGCACCGCGAAAAAGCAAGCACAAAACGTGCAAGTTACAACTCGTAGCGTGGTGACTGGGATTAAGGCTGCTTGGAAAACTTTAACTCGAAAGCCGCCGATTTCTGGGAGGAGTCGAGGAGGCGATCGATTGTC
>JAYTZD010000097.1:0-4219 GCA_043742065.1 Oscillatoriales bacterium | reverse complement strand
TTTGCAAAAATGGATGCTCCCGTCCGATCGACCTGTTTTTGATATTTCAGAGGAAAAAGAAATATGGTTGCGACTTTCGATCCCAATACTGCGATCGGCTTATCTGAGCAAAATGCGATCGCCCGACTCAAAGATGACGGCTACAATGAACTCCCCTCAGCTCAGTCTCGCAATCTGTTATCGATCGCCTGGAACAGCATTCAAGATCCGATCTTTCTGTTGCTAGTCGGCGGTGGTATCATTTACTGGATTTTAGGCGACTTACAAGAAGCCTTAATTCTGATAGGTTTCGTCTTTTTTATCACTGGAATTAGTCTCTACCAAGAAGGCAAAACCGAACACGCCCTAGAAGCCCTGCGCGATCTTTCCAGCCCTCGCGCCTTGGTGATTCGGGATGGGGAACGAAAACGGATTGCGGGGCGAGAAGTGGTTCGGGGCGATTTCATAGTGCTCGCAGAAGGCGATCGCGTGTCTGCGGATGCGATCGTCCTTTTTTGCTCAAATCTCTCAACCGATGAGTCTTTATTAACCGGAGAATCTCTACCGGTTCGCAAGGTGGTTGAGCGTAGTCGAAACAACCTTTCTGTAGACAGCGTAAAGATGGCGCGTCCCGGAGGCGATGAATTGCCGTTTGTGTATTCTGGCACATTGGTGGTTCAGGGACAGGGAATTGCTCAAGTTAAGGCGATCGGCGCTCAAACAGAAATGGGCAAAATTGGCAAAGCTTTGCAAAAAATCAAGCCAGAAACGACGCCTTTGCAACAGGAAATGAATCGGTTGGTGAGTCGTTTGTTTGGCATTGCTTTATCGCTTTGTGTGGCAATTGTGGTAATTTATGGATTCACAACAGGAGATTGGCTGAAAGGAGTTCTCGCCGGCATTACCTTAGCAATGGCAATTTTGCCGAACGAATTTCCGGTTGTCGTGACTGTCTTCTTAGCCTTGGGAGCTTGGCGGATTTCTCAGAATCATGTCTTAGCTCGTCGCGCGTCAGCCGTTGAAACCGTAGGTTCCGCAACCGTTTTGTGCGTGGATAAAACCGGGACATTGACTCTGAATCAGATGGCTGTGCAGCAGTTGCTAGCCTACAACCAGGCAGAAAACCCTCAGCCTTATGATTTGGGATTGCACTCATCCGAGGCGCTCCCAGAAGCAGTTCATCCATTAGTTGAGTTCTGTATTTTGGCAAGCCAAAGAGATCCGTTCGATCCAATGGAAAAAGCTTTTAAGCAATTGGGCGATCGCTATCTGGCGCATACCGAACATTTGCACAGCGATTGGAAACTGTTGCGAGAATATCCGCTGTCACCGCATCTATTGGCAATGTCTCATGTTTGGGAGTCAGCAGATGACAAATTGTATGAAGTTGCGGCAAAAGGAGCACCAGAGGCGATCGCGGATCTCTGCCATTTCACGCCCCAACAGCAGAAAATTATGGCCGCCCAAGTCAGTGCAATGGCAAGTCAAGGATTGCGGGTTTTAGGTGTTGCCAAAGCGTCTATTGTTGGTGCACCGCCGCCATTTTTGCCGCCTCATCCGTCGCTAAATCCTAATCATTTACCCGAAAAACAACATGATTTTCCCTTTGAATTTATCGGATTAGTGGGACTTTCCGATCCAGTACGTCCAACCGTGGCGGCGGCGATTCAAGAATGTCATACCGCTGGAATTCGAGTGGTGATGATTACCGGTGATTATCCAGAAACCGCTCAAACCATTGCTCGTCAAGTTGGATTGATGCAAATGGGAGCAATTATCACCGGAGCAGAATTAGATGGCATGAGCGACGCTGAACTAGAGCAGCGGATTCAAAGTACAAATATTTTTGCACGAGCCGTTCCCGAACACAAGTTGCGGTTAGTTAATGCCTTGAAAGCCAAGGGCGAAGTCGTTGCAATGACGGGAGATGGTGTTAATGATGCTCCTGCTCTCAAAGCTGCTCAAATTGGGATTGCGATGGGTGAGCGAGGCACGGATGTAGCTCGTGAATCGGCAGCGTTGGTGTTATTAGATGATGATTTTTCGTCGATCGTCCAAGCAGTCAAACTGGGGCGCAGAATTTTTGACAATCTCCGCAAAGCCATGTCATATCTGATTGCGATTCATATCCCGATCGCCGGAATGTCTTTGATTCCAGTATTGTTTAAGTTACCGTTAGTATTGCTTCCGGTTCATGTGGCATTTTTACATTTAATCATCGATCCAGCTTGCTCGATCGTGCTAGAAGCCGAACCCGCAGAAGCAACGGTGATGCAGCGCCCTCCCCGCAACCCTAAAGAACCTTTATTTGGCAAGAAAACGCTGGGCTTGGCAGTGCTGCAAGGGGGCGGAATTTTGGCGATCGTGCTGGCGATTTTTGCGATCGCCCTATATCGTAAACAAGGCGAATTTGAAGCCCGGGCGTTAACGTTTACGACGTTGATTTTGGCAAATTTGGGACTAATTTTGAGCGAAGGTTCAACCTCGCACCTCAGCTTTAAAATACTGAAATCCCCAAATCCGGCCCTGTGGTGGGTGATTGGTGGGGGACTGTTGTTCCTTGGGTTGGTGCTGTATGTCCCGTTTTTGCGTCATTTGTTTAGCTTTTCTCTGCTAAGTGCGATCGATCTAGCAATTTGTTTGGGCGGTGGATTGATTAGCTTGCTTTGGTTTGAACTGTTGAAGCAAACTACAAAAATCAGGTCGTAGTCAGAGACTGAATGATATTAGTTCTAGCAGCAAAGGTTGCTTACGGTAAAAATAGTGATATATCTACCTCTTAAGAGATATTCACATCTTAAACCTAAGATAGATAGCAATAACTCCAGATCGTGAAAGCATTAAGTCATGAGAGAGTTATTTTATTTATTCACCAGCAGAGTAGATAAGGTCATTAATAACAAAGATTTTTATGACTGGCTGGCTATTCAATAATACTATTGACCAGTCCCATAAACTCAACATACTAGAGGAATCATGATGAAAATCAACACCAAGACTTTCGTTTCTAACCTCCAGCACCACTTAACAAAATTTATCGGTGGATTATTGATACTTGCTTTAGTTTGGCAAAGTGTCGTTTTTGCCCCAGAACCAGCGCTCGCATCGCCTCTATTCGCCACCAGTGCTGCTAGTATTTCTAAGCAGGTAACTGGTAAAGCAGAAGAAGTAAAAGGCTCTGCTAAACAAGAGATTGGGAAGGCACAGTCAGCAATGGAAGATCAAACAAGATCTGTCAAAATGAAGATTAAAGACGACTTGACTGAATCAAAAATTGCAGTTGACGCCAATAATTCCAGAGTCAAGAACACTGCCGACAAAGCTACTACAGCAGTCAAGAATTTTTTCGGACAATAGTTTTTTTTGATAATGCCATCGACAATTTTGAGAAAATTAGCATACTAAAGGAAACAACATGAGTACGACAATTGACAACTTCACCAAACAACTCCATGACAATTTAGAAGCGATTGAAGACCGGGCAAAATTGCTGAAGGAAAGCGTTCAATCTGCAACGAAAAATACTGAAGCTGAGCTGCAATCGAAACTCGACGAAATGAAGACAAATTTAGAAGCTAAGAAACAAGAATTTGATCAGTATCGGGCAAAGCTCCAAACTCAATTTGAGGAAAAAGAATCTGAGGTGAAGTCGAACGTCGAGGAATGGAAAGCGAGTCGCGAAGTCAAGAAACTCGAACATCGGGCGGATAAAGCTGAGGACTATGCGAATACAGCGATCTTATTCGCAATGGCGACGATGGAAGAAGCCGAAGCAGCTACCTTGAAAGCAATTTGCACCAGATTAGATGCAACAACTGCTGCGGGAACTATCCAGAAGTAGCGAGGAGGAGACGGCACTGCCGTTTCCTGACTTTTGCTTTTCAAATGCGCCAGATTTTACCTAATTCAGGAGAGGTTTTTTTGAGCGGAATAATGCCGATTATTCGGCTATTTTCGCTTGACATAGCATTTTATTAAAACATTCAAAAGGTAGAGATTATATGGGGCAATTTCTATAAATATTCAATCAAAAGGTAGAGGTTATATTCGGTAATTATTGTTAAAATTCAGTTGACGAGTCGAGTCAAAGCGATCGCACTTGGGGCCAATCAGTGATTTACGTGCGATCGCCAACCGTAACCGTCCTGCAACTATTGAAACTCATGATTACCGTCCACCACTTGAATAATTCTCGTTCCCAGCGCATATTGTGGTTGCTAGAGGAACTGGGACTGGAGTA
>JAYTZD010000096.1:0-4220 GCA_043742065.1 Oscillatoriales bacterium | reverse complement strand
AGGCCCGCCGCAGCAAAGGTCGCCACCGTCTCGCAGTCTAGCACTGCGTTCAGAGACCCGATCGCGATCGCAGCCATGTTGCCCGAAACAAACCGACTCAAGCACCGAAAAGACTTCAGCGCCGTCTACCGCAAAGGAATGCGCCGTAATTCCGCTCATCTCAGCTTAAGAGCTCTGCGGAAACCAAAAAGCGTCACCTTAGCCCAACCGACAGCCGAAAAATCCTTGCAGCCCACTCGCACAGGCATTTCTATCAGCCTGAAGGTGAGCAAACGTGCTGTAGTCCGTAACCGGATTAAGCGCCAGATTCGTGCTGCTTTGCGACACCTATTGCCCCGATTAAAATTTGGCTGGGATTTAGTAATTGTCGTGCGTCCGATCGCACAAGAGTGCAATTATGCAGAAATTCTGCAAGAATTAGAGCAGTTGTTGGTAGAAGCCGAGGTACTAGATGGGAATTCGAGAGGAAGTATATTATGAAGGCGGCCCCGCGCCCGGTGACTTGATCATTAACTTACTCCTGGCCCTGACTGTAGTGGGTATTCCCCTCGCAGTTGGAGCCATTGTCAGGGCTCTGTGGCTGCGCTATCGGATCACCAGCCGTCGTGTGTCCATCACTAGCGGTTGGATGGGTGGCGATCGCACTGACGTGATTTACTCAGATATAGTCAAAATTGTAACGGTGCCACGCGGCTTTGGTAGCTATGGAGACATGGTGATCACGCTGAAAAGTGGGAGTCGCTTGGAACTGAGATCTATGCCGAAATTCCGATCGGTCTATGATTACATTAACGAAAAACTGCCCGCCGCAGCTCAAAAAACCAACGCAGCTCAAACTAAATAACAGCTTTACCCTCTCTCAAAAAAGAGTGAAGACAGCTTTGATGTGACCCTTCGACTACGCTCAGGGCACCGCAAGTGGGGCGGGACGTGTTCCTCACTATAAAACGCCGTAGAGGGAAAGATGGAGTACCTTGAAGGAAGATCTTGATATCCTTAACCGGACTCAGATGCCTACAGCATACCGCTTGCGGTTGGTGTAGGAGCGTCACTGCGAGTATTGGAAAATCCATTATCAAAAAACCGCTAATGGGCGATCGATCGATGGCCAATGTCCTAAGATAGACAAAAGTCTAAAAGTTGAGATAGCCCGTATCCAGCGGTGGCCAATATTTCTCAACAGTAAACATAGATCACCTAAATTAACTCAAAGCGAATGGATTTTGGTATCTCATTTCTCTCCAGCAACCTCATGCTGCCGATCCTAGATTTTTTCTACGGGATTGTGCCAAGCTATGGTTTAGCGATTGTAGCTCTGACGCTAGTAATTCGCTTTGCTCTTTATCCTCTGAATGCAGGCTCTCTTCGCAATATGCGGCGCATGAAAGTAGCGCAGCCGTTGATGAAAGAGCGAGTAGATCAAATTCAAAAACTCTATAAAGACAATCCTACTAAACAGCAGGAGGAAATGAGCCAAGTCTACAAAGAATTTGGTAATCCTCTAGCAGGATGTTTCCCATTAGTTCTGCAAATGCCAGTGCTGTTTGCGCTGTTTGCGACACTGAGAGGTTCGCCATTTTCTGACATAAATTACACCGTTAACGTCCAAGTTTTGCCAAAAGAACAAACCGAAGTTGTTCAACCGCAAGCCTTTGCTACGCCACCGCAAAATATTTATGTCACAGGTACTTTTCACGCTCCAATTATTGGCGTAATTCCAGGCGGCGACAAACTCGTAGTCGGTGACAAAACCAAGATTGAATTTCAAACTCCAGAGGGTAAACCTCTCAGCGCTGTAGCGACAGAAAACAAGAGCGAAACAGACTTTGTACCCCGGTGGACAATCACCAAAGGCGAAGAACTGGCAAAGATAGACGAACAGGGCAACATCGTAGCCATAGCGCCCGGTGAAGTCACAGTTCAAGGCACAATCCCCGGATTAGCCACTAACAAAGGATTCCTGTTTATCGAAGCTCTAGGCCGCGTTGGTGCGATCGACCCAGATGGTACAATCCACTGGGATATTTTGGTCATGATCCTCGGCTTCGGCATCAGCTTGTATATCAACCAAACCCTTTCTGGACAAGCCCAAGGGCCAAATGACAATCCTCAGCAGGCTACAGTCAACAAACTGACACCTGTCATATTTTCGGGAATGTTTTTGTTCTTCCCCTTGCCCGCAGGCGTATTGATGTATATGCTAATTGCCAACATCTTCCAAACAGTTCAATCGTTCATTTTGTCACGAGAACCACTGCCGGAAAACCTACAAAAAATAGTGGATGAGGCAGAGGCAAAAACCAAAAAAGAGCAGGGATTAGATGCGCTTCCCTTTGAACCCAAGCGTCCCAAGAAAAAAGCTTGATGTTAACAATGAAAGACTCTCAAATGCAGCGCGGACAGCAATGGTTAGAAGAATTTCTTACCCTGTCTGCCATTCCTTCAAAAGTGGTATGTGAACAACAGGCAGATTGCTATTGGATGACCATAGATGACAGCAATCTGACTCCCGAACAAATTGCGATTTTGGTTGGTCCAAATGGCGATTCACTAGATGCTATTCAGTATATTTGCAACACGGTGCTGAATATAGGTAACGAAGTAGAAGAGCCAACTGCTTATACAGTTGAACTCAATGGCTATCGAATTCGTCGCCAAGAGGAACTGCGCTCAATGGCAGAATACTCAGCACAGCAAGCCCGGATGACTGGAGTTGAAGTTGAACTGAAATCGCTCTCTTCGTCAGAACGTCGTCAAGTACACAGCTTTTTGAGCGAATCCGAGGATATAGAAACTTACAGTCAAGGACAAGAACCCGATCGACGTTTGGTAGTTCGGTTACGCTGAGGATAAGAAGAAGGAAGTTCGGCAACGGATTCTGTAACGGATTTAACGGATATCGCGGATAGAAGGAAGTTCGGCAACGGATTCTGTAACGGACATCGCGGATAGAAGGAAGAAGGAAGAAGGAAGAAGGAAGAAGGAAGAAGGAAGAAGGAAGAAGGAAGGAAGAAGGAAAATTAACTATTCCTTTTCACTTTCTACAGTCCCCCGGATTCATCAGTCGGGTACTTTTCTATCATTCTTCAATCTTCAATCTTCAATCTTCAATCTTAAAATCTTAAATCTAAAATAGGCTGAGGTTCAGAAGGTGGAGAATGATTATGGAGACAATTTATATACCTCGTCTACTCTCAAAATCAGAGCAGACACAGGTAATTGATTTTGACGAATTTATTCCCGATTTAGCATCTCTGACTCCAGTGCGAGGACGATTGCAAGTGACTCACCAAGGGACTTATCTGGAGGTGAAAGCGAAAGCAGAAACAATTGTTACTCTCACTTGTCATAGATGTCTGAAACAATACAATCACCGCTTGGCGCTAAACTCATCGGAATTGATTTGGCTCGATAAAACAGCCGATCGCCTAGAGACACATCCGATAGAAATGAAGGTTGATTTTGAAGATTTGGCGGAAACTTTGTCCCCAACGGGCTCATTCTCTCCCAGTGATTGGCTGTACGAGCAACTGTGTCTGGCAGAACCCCACAAACAAATATGTGATTCTAAATGCGCGGGAATCATCGTAAATGATGATGATGATGATGCCAATACAGAAAGTTCAGAAACTATATCTGACAGTCGTTGGGCATCTCTGGCAGCACTGAAACAACAATTGCCTTAGTTGATTTGGATAAAAATCGGATAACTCGGCGGTTGAAACCGCTACTACACGAACAAAGTCCGCCTGCGCGGACTAAGAAATAAGAGCGATATTTCATCATTTTAACAAATAACCAATAACAAATAACAAATAACCAATAACACAAATAATAAATAACTAATAACAGATGACTAATTTTAGCGATGAGTTTGAACTGCTGTTACGATCGCGCTATCCCCTAATCTACATTCCCACACGGGAGGAAGAACGGGTAGAAGTGGCGATCGCCCAAAGTGCCAAAAAACAAGGTGCTCGCGCTGTCTACACCTGGGATTTTGTCGATGGCTACCAAGGTAATCCCAACGATACAGGTTTTGGTAAACGCAATCCCCTACAAGCCTTAGAATTTCTCGAAAAACTGCCCACATCCGCACCGGCAATCTTTATTCTGCGAGACTTTCAAAGGTTTTTAGAAGATGTCGCAATTTCCCGGAAACTGCGGAATTTGGCAAAACTCCTCAAATCTCAACCCAAAAATATTGTCATCGTATCTCC
>JAYTZD010000095.1:0-18315 GCA_043742065.1 Oscillatoriales bacterium | reverse complement strand
ATAAAAAAATCAAACATTCCGCTGTAATATCACGTCGTTGTGATTATTATAGCGTTTCTAACTGGAGTTTCTTGGTCAACCTCGATACCGAGGAAGCGCAAGCGCTAAGAAAGAATGTTTAAAGCTTATACCGTAGAGCTTACCTAGATTTGCCTAGGTTTTTACAAGCGGTTTTGGCTATCAATCCAATGATCTATGTCTGCAAGTACCCGATCGGGTATTTCCCAAGGAAATAAGTGGGCTGTATTTGGATAGCACAGCCACTGACTTTCCTTCAGGTGTTGGGCTGTTTCTAGACTGGATGCTGAGGTGATGTGCCGATCGCCCTCTCCGGCCATGACTAAGCAAGGACATTGAATTTCACCGAGGTTAGGTAGTTGGTTGTATCCAGCCCTGAGAGCGGTGTTTAATGCCTTTGTAGCCATATTAGAGGTCTGAAGATATGCGGGAGTACCTGCGGCGGCCAAATAGCGGTAAGGGGTGCTTGTATGCTGCTGTATCAAGTAGCGAAAGAGCGATCGCTTGCCAAAAGTATCGATATTCCACTGCCAACCAGGTATCACCAAATTGATGATTCCGGCTAAACCGGTATAAAAGTTATCTTGCCAAGATATGGGAGGGTGACTTCCTCTCGGTTTAGCGGCGGATGCGAGTACGATCAAACCAGTGATTCGCTGCGGATATTTCATCGCTAATTCGAGGGCTAAAATTCCTCCCAAAGACCATCCGATCACTAAAGTGCGATCGATCGCCAATCCGTCTAAAAGTGCTTCTAAATCGAGGAGATGGTCGGTCATTTCAAAGGGAACAGAAGTGCGACTTTTACCATATCCCCGCAAGTCTGGGGAGATGGTTTGAAATCGCTGAGATAAGTGTTCTGTGAAGACGGACATACAATCGCCGGAACCTGGATGGCCGTGCAAACACAGGATCGGAAATCCTGTTCCTTTGACAGAAACGTTAAGCTTTGTCGATGTCATTCAATTTTAGATTTTGGATTTTAGATTTTGGATTGAAGAATTAATATCAATTCCGGTAACACCGGAATGATATAGAGGAGACGGCAATGCCGTGTCCCTACCGCAATTAATAGTAGGGACACGGCACTGCCGTCTCCTAATTTCTACCGCAATTAATGGTAGGGACACGGCACTGCCGTCTCCTAATTTCTACCATCTCCTAATTTCTAGAATCCTACAAATTCCGAATGTTTATCTGCTAGCTTGCTTCTGAGTTTTCTGAGTTTTCTGAGTTTTTGGTACCGATACCGGCGACTCTTTCGTTTGAGCTGCAACAACATCAGCCTTGAGAAATTCAGGAAATGGTGGCTGGATATTGTGAACTTCAATGTCCATTCCCACTGGTAGAGGTGGAAGTTGGGGCAGATCGTTTTCCAAATCTTTGAATCCCTTCAGGTCTTTTGCTGGCAGGATTTCTGGCATTTTTGGTGGTACTTTAGCAGTTTCCAAAGTGCCGATCATTTTGGCTAGGGCGAATTCTAGTTGAGAACCCGGATCCACCGCTACCCAACCCTGAGCAGTCATTTGCCGGATCTCGAAGTGCAGGTGAGGCCCTGTGGACATTCCTGTACTACCGACGCGGCCGATGGTGTCTCCCTGTTTGACGAACTCTCCTGGTTTGACAAACAGTTCCGAAAGGTGTCCGTAGAGCGTTTCCTGAGAGTTTTTGTTGTGATTGAGCACTACTGTCAAGCCGTAGCCGCCTAACCAATCTGCGATCGCCACTTGACCCGCATAAGCAGCCAGCACTGGTGTTCCCAGATCTGCTCCTATGTCAGTCCCAGTGTGAAATCTGCCGCTGCCCGTAACTGGATGAGTCCGCCACCCAAAGGGCGAAGTAATTGCCGCAGCAATAGATAGGGGAAACAGCAGAGTGGTGTTGCCATTTCCAAGCTTACCTGCTGGACGTGGCGTGAGATTGTAGTAAGCAAAACCTGTACTGCTACCGCTGCTGACACTAATCGGGCCGACTTCAATGGGGGCGAGTCCCATGCTCGATCCTGGAGCTGAGCTACCTCCGCCAGAATATCCAGAATATGCAGCGTTAGCATAATATCCTGCTTCAGTCGAGTTGCTTGAGTTAGCGGAGTAGGCTGGATTCGCGGAATCAGCCATTTGTCCATCAACAGATTTTGGTTCGACACCCCATAACTGACTGCCGATTTTTTGAACGGCTTGACCGAGTGTACCAGTAGCTTTGTCACCACTATTGTTGGCAACATTCCCTGGGGTATTCCTTGGAACATTTCCTGCAACATTCCGAGATGGAGGGGTAGCAACAAAGGAGTTAGGAGCGATCGGGCTTTGAGGACTAGAATTGTCTGGCCGAGCATCTGCTGTTAGTGGCTCAGCAATCACAGCACCGGGCGCGCAAACACTGGCTCCTCCTTGACATTCTGTCGATCGAGCTGAAAATTCTATGGTTGTTGGCGGTTCGTAGCCGTTGGTAGCCTCAGCGCTGTATTCTGTGCGATCAGTGTAAGCGCTGGCTGGGTTAACTGGCGCTTCAAAAGGAGGTGCAGGCTCTTGGGCTGTGGATTCCGGCAGGGGAATCAGTGCGGGTTCTGGCAGATAATAGTCTGGGGTCGAAGGTGCGGCTGCTGGTGGTTGGGCGTATTCTCGTTCGTAAGCTGGTTCCTGGTAGCGAGGCTCCCGTGCCACTTCTGCTGGCGGAGCAGATTCTACCCGGAGAGGAGCTTCAAATAAGGGCTGGAGGTCTGCTGCGCCGGCGCTTTGTCCTGCGGTTGGAATTTCAGTTTGTGCCCAAACTACGCCTTTGCTGATTAGTCCCAAAGTGGCAAGGCATCCTAGTCCCACCAGCAAGGAGCGATCGGACAAAAGACGCTTACGGTGAATATTCGGGGCTATTTTAGCTTTCTTGTTTGGCTCTTTGGTGTTCACAGGTGCTGTCCAATGCTTGTCTGAAACTGGTTTCACTATTTTTTTTCTGAACTCAACAGGGGCGCAAGGATATCGAACTCAGCTTAACTTTAATTTATTTTAATTCGATAATTCAAGTAGAACCCAAACCATTGTACCGGGTTAACGGGATTATTCCGTTAAACCTATTTGGTTGATTCAAGTTCGTGGTTTTTTTGGCAAAATTGTTAATTATGGAAATACAACTTCATTGACACTCTCAGGTCTAAAGACTCTGAGTTTCCCGCATCCCGTATTATTTTTATGAATTTAGCTGACGATCGCTTGACAAATGTTCAGGACTCTGAATTTCTTGGGGACTCTGATGATGTTACTTGGCAATGGCAAAGTTGGGAAGGTCTGCCCTATCTGACTTGTAGCTTGCTCGATCGCTGGTCTCATGGCTTTTTTACTGCTCCGTTTTCGCCTCGCAGTCCGATCGACTTAGTGGAAGTTCTCTCGCCTGGAGCGCGGGTTTACCGGGTTAAGCAGGTACATGGCAATGTGGTACTCAACACAGGTGAGGTTTCTGCGGTTTCTCAAGGGTCAGGAACTGTTGCTGAAATCTATGCTGAGGCTGATGGTTTGATGGCAGAGCGAGAGTTTGAGGCGATTTGGGTTTGTACGGCGGATTGTGTGCCGGTGTTGATTGCTGACGATCGCACGGGACTCGTCGCCGCAGTTCACGCAGGTTGGCGCGGGACTGCTGCTAAGATATTACCAGAGGCGATCGATCAACTTGTGGCCTGCGGCAGTCAACTGGAAAATCTGAGGATTGCGATGGGGCCGGCGATCGCTGGAAAGGTTTACCAGGTATCGGTGGAAGTAGCAGCGGAACTGGGAGCAACTATTACTCCCAAGGGTGCGGTTAGTGCAACAGCCGACAGCATTCTAGAGTTTTTGCACCAACTGCCCGAAACTCCTGTGTTCGCCGATCCAGCACCGGGAAAAGTACGTTTGGATGTTCGGCGCTGCAATGCTCTGCAATTGCAACATTTGGGAATTAATTCTTCTCAAGTGGCGATCGCGCCTCACTGTACTTATTCTGACTCAGCTCACTTTTTTTCCTACCGCCGCGATCCACTTAAAAAAGTTCAGTGGTCTGGAATTGTTAGTGGCGGCGCAACAACTCCCTTCTGAAGATAGAAAGTAGAAGGTAAAATTTAGTTTTAAATTTTGAATTTTAACTCTTTAACTTAAAACTCAAAACTTAAAATTTAGGTAATTTCCTTCTAACTTCAAAACTGCATTTTCAGAAGTAATCCCACAAATTTGTTGGTTCCTTAGTGAAATCAATAAAAACTAGCAACCAAACTTTTTAGGAAAGCGGCTAAGCCCCCGCCCCGCTTTCCTCTCTTGTTAAGATTGCAACATATAATGAGAGTCTCCAGCGGGTTATTAAAAAAATAAATGAGTCATCCAACTCCCTATCAACTGCTTGAGGTCGATGAAAATGCTTCTTTTGATGAAGTGCAAGAAGCCCGCACTCGTCTAGCAGCAGATTACAGCACCGATCCGAAACGCCTGGAATCGATCGAAGCTGCTTACGACGCGATCCTCATGGATCGTTTGCGACAACGACAGGAGGGTAAAATTAAAGTGCCCGAACGCATCCGCTTTCCTGAGCGCTTGAGTCCTGCACCCGCGAGTTTTACTCCGTCTCCTCCCTCTGGTAGTCCTGCTTGGCTACAACGGCTAATCGATACTCCTAGTCGATCGGACATTTTGTGGCCGGCCGGAATTTATACAGGATTGGCTGGGCTGAGTGTTTATCCGGCAGCTAATGATTCCCTACAGTGGACTCTAGCTTTAGGAGTCGGCTCTTGTCTTTATTTTCTGAACCGCAAGGAACAAAAATTTGGTCGGGCTGTGCTGCTAACAGTGCTTTGCCTGGTTATAGGCTTGTTGTTGGGAAGTCTTTTGGCCTCTTTGGTTAATCCGGCGTTCATCACAACAGAGAAGTTTATTGCTTTGTTTACGTTTTTAACTCTGTGGCTAGTCAGCAGTTTTTTGCGGTAGATAGTTCAGTTAATCAGGTTAACCTTTTTAGTGAACAGTTAACAGTTGACAGTTGACTGTTCACTATTTAATATTTCAACAGGGCGATCGATCAAAAATCATCTCAACTGCTTCGCCCAAATTGTTGGCAATTAAGTCTGGTTGCTGGCGTTCTAGTTGCGATCGATCGCGAATCCCGCACAAAACACCAATTACCTTGACACCGTGCGTCTTAGCTGCTACGATGTCCGCCTCTGTATCACCAACCATCCAAACATCAGAAGCCTGTGGCAGTTCGGCGAGAGCTTTTGCCATCAACAACGGCTTATCTTTAACATCCCCGGTTTTAACATAATCGTTGGGGAGACAATAACGACGGTCTTCTGGGAAAAATTCCCCTAAATTGCAGCGATTAAAAGCTTCGTCGAGTTCCCTAACGCGGCGCATAGTCATCACTACCAAGTCTACTCCGGCCTGTTGTACCTTTTCTAGGGTTTCCACCGCCCCAGGCGCTAGCTGATCGTACATCAGGTAAGGGAAGGTATGAACAGTTTGACGCCGTTTTTGGGCAAATTCGGCAGCTTGGGTGGCATCCAATCCTGAAAGAATCCCAATTTCGGTTTCCGGAACCCGCGCCCGCTTCATGTCCCAAAATTCTGGTTTCGGGAGTTCCCGCACCTGTTGATCAGCACCTTGAGTCTCCGCAAGACATTGCTGATAAACTCGATAATAGCGATCGGACACATCCATTATTGGCCCATCAAAGTCTGTAATCAGTCTCAGCATTTAGCAGAATAAGTTTAAGATTTTATACAAATTGTTGAATATTGTATCATTAAGTAATGCGCGACAGCTTAACTTCACTTACTAACATTTTAAATTGATGTTCTACAATAACGAAATTTTACCAAAATTAAGTTTACAAATCCACTCCAAAAGTGTGGAAAATATCCTTGACAAACTATTATCATTGCGTCGAATAGAATATCTGGCAGTAGATCGAGAACTTAAGATTCAAGAAACATCCTTGAACGTTCAAGATTTCTCTGATATTCCTAATGGGATCGAAAAAGGAAAAGATGTACGCGATAGTTTTCCAGAACTAATCGGAATCGAAGAAATCCTAGACGATATCCTTCAGGAAAAACAACCAGATTTTCAATTGAAATCAATCACGAGAGTTTTAAATGATGGCTCTTGTTTGTATCTAGATTTATATGTTTTTGGTTATAAAGATCAGTTAAAACCTGAGAGATTAATTATTTTTTGCGAAGACGTAACAGATAGTACAAATCTTCAACAAAGCATGGTTCAATCAGTAAACGAAAATAGCATTAAAGTCAATACTCTAGCTACATCTCACAATTATATTGAAGAAATTCTGAATTCAATCAATGATATTTTATTCGTGACGACAGCATCTGGCAAAATCAAAAAAGTCAATAAATCTACCCAATTATTATTTGGATACACCGAATCAGAATTAATCGGCAAACCAATTTCGATGATTACCGAGAATGAGGAATTATTGCGTCAAGTTAGCCAGTTACCCGCTGAACTTAAAAACGAATCATGGCATCAGGTAAAAGTAATTTGCCGCACAAAAAAAGCTTTAAGTTTGACTGTCGCTTTTTCCTGTTCTACTATCCAGACAAAAGTAGAAAGCAAGCACTCAGAAAGTGAAACCATACAAGATTTTGTCTATATTGGTAGGGATATCACCGATTACCAGCGGACAAAAAAGCGTCAAGCAGCACAGTATGCTGTAGCTCACATCATGTCAGAGTCTGGTTCTTTAGAAAGTGCAACTCCGAAAATTTTGCAAGCTATCTGTGAAAGTTTAGGGTGGGATCTCGGTGAACTTTGGACACCTGTGGATGAAAAAGAAACTAAATTTGATGCAAGAAATCAGCACGAAAAAGTCCGATTTTTGTTCGCGACACCAGACACTCCTGTTGAAGAAGTTCCTTTTATGCTGCGAGTCGGAGTATGGTGGCGAGGGGGTGAAGTTGGTGAATTTGTGGAAAATTGCCAGCAGATTATCCTTGATCCTGGTGCTGGCTTACCTGGAGTGGTTTGGAACACTGGCTATCCGCAGTGGATTACTGATATTGTTAAAGATGGCAATTTTGTGCGATCGCACTTAGCAGCCAAAGCAGGGCTAAGTTCGGCCTTTGGTTTCCCGATTCGCGCTAGCGGTCAAATTGTCGGAGTAATGACTTTTTTCTGTCGGAAAAAACAGCCGTCGGATGAAGATTTGCTTCAGATGATGGCTGCTGTTGGCTCACAATTGGGGCAGTTTGTCAAGCGCAAATATGCAGAAAAAGAATTGCAAGAAGCTGAAGCTTCGATTAGAACTTTATACGAACAGGAAAAACGGCAAAGTCAAATATTAGTTCAGCAAAATGTAGCTTTAGAACAGACTAAATTAGAGTTAGAAGCTGCTAACCGCGCCCTACACCGACTCGCATCTGTAGACGGCTTGACTCAGATTGCTAACCGTCGCTGTTTTGACAAAACATTGCAGTCGGAATGGCAGCGGATGGGCAGAAATCAAGAGCCAATATCTTTGATTTTGTTGGATCTGGATTTTTTCAAATTCTACAATGACCATTATGGGCATCAAGGAGGAGATGAATGTTTAAAAAAAGTGGCGGAAATTTTAGATAGAAATGCTCAGCGGGGAGGCGATTTATCTGCTCGTTACGGGGGCGAAGAATTTGCAGTAATTTTGTCCCAGACTGACGCTATAGGAGCAATGCGGGTTGCAGAATTAATTCGCAGCGATTTGAAAGATCAGGAAATTCCTCACGCACTCTCCAAGGTAAATAAGTATGTGACTGCGAGTATCGGGATAGCTAGTGCAGTACCTAATCCGGAACTCTCTGTTGAGTGGTTGATTGGGGAAGCAGATCGATCGCTCTATCAAGCTAAACTAGAAGGGCGCGATCGGATAATTTATCTAAATCCTTCAATTTGAAGAATTCGGGGATTTAGATGTTGCACTTTTGTCAATTATCGCTCAAACTTCCCCTCTTCATTTGTTCCCGCTCAATCGCCTCAAACAAAGCCCGAAAATTCCCAGCCCCAAAACCTCCAGCTTGCACTTTTCGATGGTTAACTAAGGCTATTCGGCGTTCGATGATTTCAAAAAAGAAAGTCGGTTCAGCAAAAATTGGCTGCGTAAAAATTTGCAACAGCATCGCTGCGGGAGCATCTTCTTGCCAATCTGCCAAAACTTGACAATCTACAATTTCTTGCCAATCTGTCGGTACATAGTTTTGCTTTTGTTGCAATTCGGTATAATAAGTCCAGGGAACCGGCAAAAAAGGCAAACCGCGCGATCGCAAATCAGTAACAACTCCCACAATGCGATCGGTTTGTAAAGCCATATGTTGAATTCCCGGCCCCCGATTTGCATCCAAAAACTCTTGAATTTGAGAATTAACCGAAGCCGATTCATTGATAGGCAATTGCACTCCACCTTCAGCATGAACCATCACTCGACTCCGCAAAGCCGATTTTTCAGTCTGAATATCAAAATTTTGTTCAGTCTGAAAACCTAAAACTCTTTGATACCAATCAACCGCAGTAGACAAATCCCCCGTTTCCACATTTAACACTACATGATCAATCTTAGTGAATAACGGAAGTTCAGCAGAATTTGGTAGCAGTGGATTATCACCTATTTCCTCGATTAGCGTGTGGCTCAAATCTCCCCAGCCAGCAATTTTTGCCCGCTTAAAACAATCTCTTTTGTTCGGACCTTCTTCAATCGGTTCGAGAACTTTAGCGCCTTCAGCGACCGCTCTAGCTAGTGTTAATTCAATATTTTTTACCCGGAAACCGACATCGGCAATACCAGAAGGATGTAATTTCAACCAACTAGCAACGGGACTAGCGGGTGTCAGGGGGGAAGACAAAACAAAACAGATATTGCCACTATTCACAACTTCAGTGTGAGTGTGGCTGCTTGAATAACCTGCTGTTGCTTGAAAGCCTAATTTGCTGACAAACCAGTCCCGCGATGCTACTGCATCTTCAGTATAGAATTGAATGCGATCGAACTCCATAATCAATAATTGAAAATGGCAAGTGTAAAATCGAAAAGCTGTTTAGTCATTTGTCGTATTTTATCTTTAATTATCTGAATTTAGTTAATAATAGCCTAAAAACACCAGATATAATCTCTTCCTGAAGACTGACTCATTCAAGTTTTGGATTGTGGATAGCCGTTTCCCTACAAGATTATTTCGGGTAGGGACACGGCACTGCCGTGTCCTAATTTCTACTCTGTCGTGTCCTAATTTCTACTCTGCCGTGTCCTAATTTTTACTCTGCCGTGTCCTAATGTTTACTCTGCCGTGTCCTAATTGCTAGAAAAACAAATGACTTTCCGGCTGAATATTGATCTCCATTGGCACTGCTTGCGGATCCGCAGAAAGAGCAAACATAATTGCATTCGCAGCAGTTTCTGTACTCAACATTTTCGACCTATCTACCTTTAAACTCACATTATCCCAAAACGGAGAATCCACCCCACCAAAATAGAATAGCGTAAACTTAACACCGTAGCGACGCAATTCATCTGCCATACATTTACTGAAACCAACCACACCAAACTTTGAAGCACAATAAGCTGTCCCCATCGCCATCGAATGCTTGCCTAAGATGCCGATGACATTGCAAATATGACCAGATTTGCGGTCTTTCATCACATTAGCTGCTGCTTGAGATGTATAAAAACTGCCTTTCAAATTCAAGTCAAGCATAGCATCTAAATCAGCGGGTTCTAGCTTGTTCCACTGTTTGAGAATACCCGCACCGGCAGCATTTATCAACACATCAATTTGTCCAAAATGCTCCACAGTTTTCTGCATCAGCGTTTCGACTTGCGACAACTGGGTGATATCTGTAGGTACTGCGAGTACCTCTGTTGTCGGCAATTGGGCGGCTAAAGCGTCTAAACGACTGCTGTCTCTGGCTGCAAGCACTAGGGTTGCACCGGCATCTGCTAGTTTGTGGGCCACCGCTGAACCGATTCCACCAGTCGCACCCACAATAACCACAACTTTGTTCTGCATATCCCTTTACATTTCTTTACATAGTGTTTGTATGATAACTCAAGTTATGGGAATTGGGCATGGGGCATGGGGCATGGGGCATGGGGCATGGGGCATTGGCATTGTTGACTGTTGACTGTTGACTGTTAACTGTTGACTGTTGACTGTTGACTGTTAACTGTTGACTGTTGACTGTTGACTGTTGACTGTTAACAAATAACTAATTACCAATTACCAATTCCCAATTCCCAATTACCAATTACCAATTACCAATTACCAATTACCAATTACCAATTACCAATTCCCTATGCCCAATTACTATTTTATAGAAACTTGCCAGCCTTTTTCGGCTTTTGTAATCTGGAGAGAAGTACAGGATTGCAAAAATTTAGGAAATTTTCTACTCAGATTGAACTCTTTAATGATTTGGGTGATTTGTTTGCCGTATTGTCTGTGAAATTCACTGCCCACATTTGAAAGAAATACAGAATTAGCGGGAGAGTTGCCCGTTAATTCACTAACTATTTTGACAATAGCTGTTTCCAAGTCTTCGAGAGAATTAATATTTTCCAAACTGGAAGGTTCGGTAATGCTGTTATGTGAATTCTCTTTGTTAAGTATTGGTGCTTTTGGTGGCAGTTTGACTTCAAAAAGAGTTAAATAAGCTTGAGAAGTATCTGAGGGGTAGTGAATCACAAAGTCAGTCGGATATTTGAGAAAAATATCTCTGGTTTTACTACCCAGCAGATGAGTTGCCACAACTTGATTGAGGGCTGAACCGTGATTTTCTTTAAACAAAGCTGAAATTCTCGAAAGTTTGACCCACTGAGCAGATGTGCGTTGTTGTTCTATTTTGATTAGTTCTTTTAGCTGTAAGACTATTTTTTCTATGGGATCAATTTCTGGTAATGATACAAGGGAGTGCGTTTCAACTTGTCCGGTTTTGCTGTTTAAAACTATGATTTTATCTAGTTGTTTGCGGACTTGAAATACGGTTAGTCCGTGGGCTTGTAGTGTATTGCTGAGGTGGGTTAGGGCGCGATCGGACGAACAGACAAAAATCTCCTTGGCTGTGGGATAATGTACAAAAATTGATGCTCCAACGGTAGCCATTTTTAAGTCGGCGCTGTCTTTTCCGGGGGGAACATGAATGAGTTGATACCCCCGCTGGTGAAATTCAGCATCTTTTTTACCCATGCTGCGCCAATTGGCAAAGGCAACTTTAATTTGGATGGGATATTTGCAAATTCCCTCTAGGAACTTTTCGGTTTCGATATTAAGTTGTAGGTTTTCGACATCTAGCAGCAGGATGGCAATGCCAACATCGATGGAGGGTGTTGGAGTTGCGCTGAGTGTTGGAGTTAAACCTGGAGACTTTGAGGCGACTAAGTTATTTGATTTAGCTGGTGCTATTTTGGATTCGGCAAATTGCTGAATCTTGGCGATTAATTTGCTGAATTGAGGGGAATTAACGAATTCGGGAATTAGCAGAATTTGGAGGTATTTTTTGGCAGTTAGCAGTATGGAATCTACATCTGTTGCTAATCTGAAACTTGTGGTCAATTTGACAATCAAAATTGACTGAAAATCAGGTTTTGCCCACTGGGTTTTCCTGTATTTTTCAGCTATCCATTCGGGATGCTTGGACTGAATGGAAACTAGGGTTTGAGCGAGATAGCGACTGATGGCGCTGAATGCGGCAGATTCTTGAGTCGCCGGCAAGGGGTTCTGAGCG
The DNA here is from genome assembly GCA_043742065.1 of Oscillatoriales bacterium. GTDB lineage: Bacteria > Cyanobacteriota > Cyanobacteriia > Cyanobacteriales > Microcoleaceae > Microcoleus. Next base: position 6,580 of record JAYTZD010000095.1, on the reverse strand, counting down.
GGCATAACTCTCCACCGTGGATGGTTTCTCAATGTACCATAATTTTAGTTGTTCGCTGGTAGTCGGACGATCGCGCGCCATATCAAACCAGCCATAATTAAGGTTAACCCAATCAGCCAAATTTGCTTCTCGACCCAGAAAGCCAGAAACAAACAGGAAGCTAAACCTACTACGGCTAACCATTGCGGGTAAAGCCTTTCGGTGGGGGAAAGTTGCAGTGCGGCGAGGTTGGTAATGGCGTAGTATACTAAAATGCTAAAAGCACTGAATGACCAAGTGGTTTTGACATCGCCGATCAGGATTAAAAGCCCGATCGCAACTTCGACAACCACCACAGCTACATAAGGCGTTGTCCCCGAAGGGTTTAGCCGCGCCAAGACTCTCGGCATATCCAGACGTCGCCCCATCGCTAGCCAGACGCGCGACAGCCCTAAAATTAAGTTCAGCAGCACTCCTAGCATGGCGGTAATTGCCCCGACGGCTAGCAGTTGCGAAACTCCAGGAATTCGGAAACTGCGGGCGATGATTTCCAGAGGTGCTGTATTACTCGCAATTTGCAGGGACAATTTATCAACACCACCCACGCCAACAAATACTATTGCTACCGCCATGTAAAGCAGCATTGTCAGCGCCAAAGTTAAAATTATGGCTTTGGGAATAGTTTGCTTTGGTTCTCGCACTTCTTCGCTCATGGTGGCGATGCGGGCGTAACCGCCATAGGCGACAAACATCAGGGCGGTGGCGTGGAGGATGGACGCGATCGAACTATTATTCTCTACAGTGGCAATTTCCCAGTTTACTTCTGGTAAACCAGCAAGAATAAACACAGTCAGAGATAGCAGTGTAACTGAGACTATGACAGTATTCGCGATGTTCGATCGCCTAATGCCGGTCAATACAATCAGAGTGAGTGTGGCGAGGGCGACTAAGGCTGTTAGGATGAGGTAGGTGCGATCGGCAACACCAATTACATTCAAAAAATACCCCGCAAAACCCAAAGCAGCAGTAGCAGCCGAAGCCGTTTTAGCCAACAGAAACATCCAGCCCGCCGTAAAACCCAGCCAAGGATTCAGATATTTATAACCATATTCGTAAGTGCCGCTAACCGGATGATTTGCTGCTAATTGAGCACTGTTAAAGCCATTACAAACAGCAACTAAAGCCGCAATCCCCACAGCCAAAATCACTCCTGGCCCAGCAATCTCCGCCGCAATCCCGATACTTACAAATACTCCGGTGCCCACAATTGAGCCCAGCCCCATCATAGTAGCACCGAAAACACCTAATTCTCGCTTTAGCAATGATGAAGACATAGTTATAGCAGGCAAGATGCCTGCTCCACAAAAATATTTGTCTGTTGTGGAACAAGCCTGAAATCCTGTTCTGAAAGAGGTTCAAAATATATTCGTAGGGGCGAAGCATTCCGGCAGACAATTTATTAGTAATAACCAGAGATTTACTGCCGGAATGCTTCGCCCTTACACTGATTGAGATGAACCGCATTCTTCCTTCTTCCTTCTTCCTTCTACTTATTAACCAAAACGGCCTTGAATATAATCTCTTGTACTTGGATTACTAGCAGAAGTGAAAATTCGGCTTGTCGGTCCAAATTCAACCATACGGCCGATGCGACTTTCATCAGTATTGAAAAATGCCGTGTAATCAGAAACACGAGCCGCTTGCTGCATATTATGCGTTACAATCACCACAGTTAACTGTTGGCGCAGAGTCTGAAACAACTCCTCAATCTTCATCGTAGAAATCGGATCAAGAGCCGAACAAGGTTCATCCATCAGCAAAATTTTTGGCTTCACAGCTAAAGCGCGAGCAATGCAAAGTCGCTGCTGCTGTCCACCCGAAATTCCCTGGGCTGATTTATTCAAGCTGTCTTTAACCTCATCCCAAAGCGCCGCACTTTTCAGGGCAGATTCTACAATTTCATCTAATTCTGCCTTGCTTTTACGACCAAAAATCTTGACTCCATAAGCAATATTATCGTAGATGCTCAGCGGAAAAGGATTCGGTCTTTGAAACACCATCCCAATTTGGCGACGCAGACTATTAATATTGACTTTTGGACTGTAAATATCCTGTCCAAAAAACTCTACTCTTCCTTCTATTTTAACTTTTCCTTCCAATTCACCAATCCGGTTGAGAGCTTTCAGAAAGGTGGATTTTCCACAACCTGAAGGCCCAATAATCGCCGTGACTTGCGGGTGAGGAATATTCATCGATAAATTTTCTAGAACTTTGTGAGTTCCGTAGTAAAAACTCAAGTCCTGAACTCGCAATGCAGGCATTGCATTTGGGTCAATTTCAGGAGTGGAATCTTCTACAAACTGATCTGTATATTTTTCGGATTTCAAGTTAGTTTGAGGTTTCATTATTTGCCTGGTTATAGTGTTAACACTTGATTATTTGACTAATAGATGCACTTGAGTTATTGATTTATCGATTTTGCAAGCGTTTCCGAGTTACGGCACGAGATGCCAAGCTAGCAATCAAAACTATTCCCAAAAGGACAGAGGCAGCAGTCCACGCCAATTCGTTCTGCTCTTTGTAAGGAGAACTGGCATAATTGTATATTAATACTGACATAGAAGGAGTCGGAGTCAGCAGTGTCTCTGGAATTTCTTTGAGTCTTGAGATGGTTTCCGAACCAACGGGAGACTGCATGATCTCGCCCAATTTATCAACCAAAGGAGGCCAAAATTGACTAGATAAGGCAGTTACAATCAGCGGTGCGGTTTCGCCGGCTGCCCTGGAAGCGGCGAGCAAAACGCCTGTGGTAATAGTTGGGAGTGCTGAGGGAACTATAATCCGAAAAATAGTTTGAAAGCGTCCGGCTCCCAAACCTCCCGAAGCAAGGCGGTAAGAAGTAGGGACTAACTTTAATGCTTGTTCTGTTGTCAGCGCGACAACGGGAAGCATAATGATACCTAAAGCGATACCCCCAGCTAATCCTGAAAATACTTTGGTAGTAACGACAATTAAAGCGTAGGTAAAGACGCCCACAACGATTGATGGAACGCTGCTGAGAATGACGGTGATAAAGCGGATGGTATTTGCGATCCCTTTATTTTCTCTACCAAACTCTGACAAAAATATTCCGGTCATCATGCCTATTGGGAGACTAAATAACGTACCAATTCCTACCATTAATGCTGTGCCAAGAATCGCATTCGCAAAACCGTTGGGCTGGTTTTCAACTCCCACGGGTGCTGGCAGAGAAACTAAAACTTCCCAGCTCAAATGTGTTAATCCTTCTCCCAGAATTTTGTACAAAATAGCGAACAAAGGCAGCAGGGCAAGAGCTGTGAGAGCGAAGGCAATAACTGTCATTCCCCGGCTTAATAAATTTCGGCTCAGCGACAGAGGGTTGTAGATTTCTGCATCAAGAATAGTTTGTGTGTTTTTTGCTTGAGTCATGTTTAATTCTTCGCTCCCTTGACACCGATTAGCTGAACCAACAATACTGCGACTGCATTCACCAATAGGGTGATGACGAATAAAATTAGCGCTAAATACATTAAAGCGCCGATGTGTAAACCTTCTTGAGCTTCCCGAAATTGACTTGCCAAAACAGCGGGGATTGAGTAGCCTGGGGCTAGGAGAGATTTGTTGATTTGAATCGAGTTACCAATTACCATTGTGACTGCCATTGTTTCGCCTAAAGCGCGTCCCAAGGCCAAGATAGTAGCCCCGATAATACCGGAACTAGCTGCTGGCAATAACAGCTTAAATATCGTTTCCCAACGGGTTGCTCCGAGGGACATTGAAGCACTTCGCAAATCTACTGGAACTGACATCAGTACATCGCGGCTGATGGCAGCTACTGTGGGCAAAATCATAATCGATAACAGTATCCCAGCCGGCAGCATTCCCGGGCCCAAAGGTTCGCTACTGAACAGGGGAAACCAACTGAAATTATTGAATAAAGACTGCTGTAACGGTAGTAAAAAGGGAATCAAAACGAAGATTCCCCAAAGTCCAACTATCACGCTGGGAATGGCTGAGATTAATTCAACCATGAATCCCAAAGGCGATCGCACCCAAGCAGGCAAAAAATTCTCGCTAGTAACGATCGCTACTGACAGCCCTAAAGGAAGGGCGATGATTATGCCGATCGCAGAACTAATCACAGTACCGTAAATAAACGGCAAAGCCCCAAACTGCAACTCGCCAATATCCCACTTGGCATTCCACAAAAATGAGATTCCAAATTTGCTAATAGCTGGCCAAGCATCCTTAAAAATGATCGCGCTCATCCAAAACAGCGTGCCCGCTGTCGCTAAGGCAAAAGCCCATACAAATATTGTAAAACCTGATTCCAGCCATAAACCTTCACCCTTGGTATCAGTCAAGTCTACTTCTGTAGTCAATTTTTTCGATTGCTTGACAAAATTGCTCATATCCTGGTTGCTGTGTACACAGTGAAATATTTGCTTGATAGACGAGTAATTATAAGTAGATAGCTTGTAAGGTGCGTCCAAGCGCACCTTACCCCTGACTATTTATGACTCTTGAGTCATGTATTTAACTTTTAACTCTTTGCAGTTCAAATTAACCTTTGGCAACCACACTCTGATTTACTGTTTGAATTACCTTTTGAGCTGTAGCTGAAGGAATCGAGGTATACTCTAGCTGTTTGTTGATACCTTGACCTGTTGTCATCACCCAATTAACCATCTTTTTAATAGCATCTGCTTTCGCAGCAGGATACTCTTTGTAGACTAACAGCCAAGTCAAGCCAACAATCGGATAACCGTCGGTGGGATTTCCTTCCACTAAGAAGAAGTTTGCTGGGAATGTTTCTCCTGCAAAAGCTTTGTCTGCTTCGGCCAAGTTAGCATCTACAAACCGACCAGCTTTATTTTGAATAAACGCTGTTTGGAGCTTGTTTTGTCTGGCGTAAGTATCTTGAACGTATCCGATCGCACCCGCTGTTTGTTTGACCAAACCTGCTACACCGGCGTTTCCTTGACCGCTGACAGGGCTTCCGGGCCAACTCGGTTGAGTGACACCTTTGATGCTGCTGCCGATCGCCTGCAAGTGATTAGCAAAAATAAAGGTAGTACCGCTGCCATCTGCCCGTACAGCTACTCGAATCGCAGTATTTGGCAAATTTTTAGCTTGTCCAGATATTCCGGCTATTTTCGCATCGTTCCAGCGAGTAATTTTACCTTCAAATATGCCTTTCAGCGCATCGGAATTCAACCGTACATTATTTATCCCAGGCAAGTTGTAAATAACTGCAACAGCGCCGCCAGCAGTCGGAACAGCTATTACACCCCGCTTTACCTGACCTATTTGCTCAGAAGTCAGCGGCGCGTCGCTGCCTGCAAAGTCAACAGTGCCTGCAATTAATGCTTTAATCCCAGCACCACTGCCAGTTGCTTCGTAGTTTACAGTAATTTGATTTGCACTTCTCATCTGAGAGAAGTAGCGATCGTAAAGGGGTTTGGGAAAAGTTGCTCCCGAACCATTGAGTGTAATGGCAGCTACAGCGGAACTAATCAAAGTCAGCGAAAATGCTGCTGCTGCTAGTGTCACTATGAAGCTACGTCGCCAACGTCCTGTGAAAAAATTCATACTCCTCCTCATCTTTAAATAGCAGACTTTACAAATCTCCTCCATAGGATAGACTGAAATCCCGAAAGAAAGGGATATAAAAGAATAAGCTTATTTTAAATTTTGGTTAACGTTAGGTTAAATATTTAAAGAATAAACTTTGTTTAAATTTTGATTAAAATTAGATTAAATAAAAAAATAGCTAAATTTAGTTTTTGATGAGTCTTTAGATTTTAGATTTTAGATTTTGGATTTACCCCACGGATAAATTCGGGGGCTTGAGGATTTTAGAGGTTGCCGCGCACAGCGAACAATGCTTCGCAATTTTGGATTGATTCCACGGATAAATCACGTGGCGGGTACCATGAAAAAATTTTTGGTCAGAGGAATACCAAATCATAGATTAACCATAACAATAGAAATTTATTTAGCGATCGGGCGATCGCCCCTCACCCCCACTCGATCGCCCGAATCGCCCCATAATAGTAGGGACACTTAACATTTCTTTAAAAAAAATGGCTAGAGACTTGCGGGGATTCCTCAAACTACTCGAAGACAGAGGACAACTGCGCCGGATTAGCGCTTTAGTCGATTCCGACCTCGAAATCGCCGAAATTTCCAACCAGATGCTGCAAAAAGGCGGCCCAGGCTTACTGTTTGAAAACGTCAAAGGGGCTGAATTCCCGGTGGCGATTAATTTGTTGGGAACGGAACAGCGCGTTTGCTGGGCGCTGAACATGGAAAAGCCGATCGAACTAGAAGAGCTCGGCAAAAAATTAGGTATGCTACAACAGCCCAAACCGCCGAAAAAGATTTCCCAAGCCATAGAATTCGGCAAAGTGCTGTTCGACGTAGTGAAAGCCAAACCGGGCCGCGACTTTTTCCCAGCTTGTCAGCAAGTGGTATTTGAGGGAGAAGGGCTGGATTTGAACAAAATCCCGATGATTCGCCCCTATCCGGGAGATGCGGGCAAAATTATCACCTTGGGTTTGGTAATTACCAAAGATTG
>JAYTZD010000094.1:0-18319 GCA_043742065.1 Oscillatoriales bacterium | reverse complement strand
AAACAGGGGGAATGTTTTCCGACTTAGTGAGGCGGCCGGATTTGCAGGTTTTCTTGCCACCAATTGGCGGAACTACAGTCTATATTATTGGGGATGTCGCGCATATTTCTGACCCACAAAAACAACTAGCGGTGCGGGTACATGACGAGTGCAATGGTTCGGATGTTTTCGGTTCTGATATCTGCACCTGTCGTCCTTATTTGGTACACGGAATTGAAGTTTGTATCCAAACCGCACAATCAGGGGGATCCGGGGTAATTGTTTATTTTCGCAAGGAAGGGAGAGCTTTGGGTGAAGTCACTAAGTTTTTGGTGTATAATGCTAGAAAACGGCAAGCAGGAGGCGATCGCGCCGATGGTTATTTTACTCGCACTGAATGTGTTGCGGGAGTTCAAGATATGCGGTTTCAAGAACTAATGCCAGATGTGTTGCACTGGTTAGGAATTTCTCGCATTGACCGTTTAGTTTCAATGAGCGATCTGAAATACAATGCTATTATCAATTCTGGCATTCAAGTGTGCGATCGCATCCCCATTCCCGAAAATCAGATTCCCGCAGACGCACAAGTCGAAATCATCGCCAAAAAAGCCGCTGGCTACTACACACAAAACGGAGTGCCAGATGCTACAATACTTGCAGAAACTCAAGGACGGGACTTAGGAGATTGAAAGGTAAAGGCGCGATTCATCGCGTCTTTGTGACATAAAATTCATTGCTATTTTTTTATCAATCAAGGCAGGTTATGGCTAATTTGCGTTCTACTGTGATAGTAAAAACAGATATTTGCGGATATACCGCCAGAGTTAAAAAATTATCTCAGTCGGGCTTAAGTAGCTTGTTGAACGAGCATAAAACTTTTATTATAGATATTAGCATCAGGAATGAAGGCAGTTTGATTAAAGGAGAAGGAGATTCATTTTGGCTGATTTTTCCCAGCGTCACAGCCGCAGCTATGGCCGCCCTAGAAATGCAGCAGGAATTGAGAGCACAACAATCTAGCAAATCCAACGATGAACGATTAGCTATTCGCGTATCGATTACATTAGGAGATGTTTTGCACCAAGATAAAGATATCTTTGGTGATACAGTTAATTTAACAGCCCGCATAGAATCTGTTACTCCCCAGGATGAAATATATTTATCCCAAGCAGCTTGGCTAGCGCTCAACAAAGCAGAAGTGCAAACATCTTTTGTCAATGAGTTTTCTTTGAAAGGGATGAGTGAACCAGAAAAAGTCTACAAAGTTGACCAAAGTCATAAGACGCGAATTGTGGAAAATCAAGCAATAATCAAAGCAGATTTGAGAGGTTTTATTGCCTATCAAGAATCTAATTCCATCAAAGATGTTGAATATTTACTAACCAATTTTGATGCTTTTGAAAAAACAATCTGTGAAGAATACGGAGGCACAATTCGGAGTATAGTTGGCGATTCGCACCTGTTAACTTTCCCCGAAGCTCACTCAGCCTTAGCAGCGATGGAAAGTTTGTGCAAAAATTGGAAGATTTTCATCGACAGCCATAACATACCTTGTGGCTTATCTGTAGGAGTTACTAAAGGAAATTTGTATATATTTCGCTCTTGTACTTACGGCAAAGATATTAACATAGCTGACAGATTGGAAGATTTAAGTAAAATAGTATCTCCGGCTACCGAAAAAAATTCGGTGATAGTTTCCGAGCAAATCAAACGCGAAGTCAGCGGCTCGAAGTGGGAGTATCAGTTGATTAAAATAGATAGAAATGCAATCTTAGATAATATTTTAGATTACACTCAGTTTGACTTTTTCAAAGAAAACGATGTTTATCGGTGCTTAGTTATATGAAGTTGAATAATATTGAGCTTGAGACTGTGGAATATCTGAGGAGTCCCGCTGCTATTCGCCAAAAGTGCGATCGCATTTTTAATTTAGCCTACGAAGATAAACTCCAATACTTCCGCATCAATTTAACCCAACTCGATAAAGCCGCCAATTATGTAATTGATACAACACGAGAAAATTATCCCGATTTCAACATACCCTTTCACAGTCGCTGGCGGCATTTTGAAGTAGGAAACCAGCCGCGACTCGCTGAATTAGACCTAACTTTAGCACAATTTACACTCCTCGAACAAGCTCAAATTAAATTTGATTTAGCAATTATCAGTGTTTTGCTTGATGCCGGTGCCGGTGCAGATTGGCAGTATTGCGAACCAGAAACCGGACAGATTTATCGCCGTTCCGAAGGCTTGGCAATAGCAAGTTTTCGGATGTTTTGTCAAGGTGTTTTTTCCAGCAATCCAGATTTCCCTTGGCAAGCTGATTCTCTGGGACTTTCTCAATTAAAATTAGAAACATTAGCGCTCGGATTTCAAGTGAGTCCAGGAAATCCGCTAGTTGGTTTAGTAGGAAGATTAGAATTATTGCAGCATTTAGGAAGTGTGATTTGCCAACATCCATTATTGTTTGGTCGCGAAAACCCGCGCCCCGGCAATTTGGCAAAATACTTGCTAGATAGTCATTCTTCTGGACTTAAAACTATCAAGGCTGCGACAGTATTGAGCGCTGTTTTGACAGGATTCGGGGAAATTTGGCCGGGGAGATATACCATTGGCGGTGTTAATTTAGGAGATGTTTGGCGGCATCCAGCGTTGCAAGGAGAACACCTAGACTCTGAATTAGTACCGTTTCACAAACTATCCCAGTGGTTAACTTATTCGCTGTTGGAACCGCTGCAAGAACTTGGTTTGGAAGTCGTGGAATTGGATGAGTTAACGGGATTAGCTGAATATCGCAACGGTGGTTTTTGTTTGGATATCGGGCTGTTGCAGGTAAAAGATTTAGTTGTTTTTGAAGAGAGTTATTTACCCGGTTCGGAAGTTATAGTAGAATGGCGATCGCTCACGGTGAATCTTTTAGATAAAATTGCCACAGCTATGCGAGAAAAGCTGAATTTGAGTGTGACAGATTTGCCATTGGTGAAGATTTTGCAAGGAGGAACTTGGGCGGCGGGAAGGAAAATTGCAGGGGAATTGAGGGCTGGTGGAGTGCCGCCAATTCAGATAAAAAGTGATGGTACGGTGTTTTGAATAATGGTATATCCTCTATATCTGCGTTAGAATTGCAAAATCCAGATTTTGCCACGGGTTTCGAGAACTGATACGATATAATTAGAGTACACAGGTAAACGAATATTCGGAAAAAAAATTACTTACCCATGAACATTACAGAACTCAAGATAGCAGTAAGGGAACTTCCACAGAATGAACTCGCAGAGTTTTTTGAATGGCTTGAAGAGTTCCAAGAATCTCTTTGGGATCGGCAAATTGAAGAGGATTTCAAAGCAGGCAAATTTGACCCCTTGATTCGACAAGCAGAACAAGCATTTAGTCAAGGAAAGTGTAGGGAAATTAGTCTCGCTCATTTGTCTTGAAAGACTCAACATCTACACGCTTGGCAACCTTCGATTGCGACCTAGAGGTTTTGCAGCAGTTCCTCAAAGGTTTCTCCCTCAGTTGCACAGCCAGGAATAGCAGGAACTTCTGCCCAGAATCCGCCTTCTTCTGCTTCGTGAATGATAATTTTGATTTTCAATTGATTCTCCTAATTTTAAGGCAACTTGCGACGATTATAACAAAAAAACCAAGTGCGGGCGATCGCTCCAGTAAAATTCGCACCTGGCGCAGGCTTACTCCCCAAAGCTTACCTGCTTAACCACCTCTAAAGGTATATCTTGGAATTTGAATTTTTTAACTACATTTCTAATTCTCTCAGAATAGTCCGAACTGGCAGAAATAGAGAACGCTGAGTCTTTCTAAAAGGCACAAAACCCTGTTTTAACCAAAATGCTTTTGCCTCCTCATTTCTAGTATCAACCCTAATCGCCTGAAATCCAATAATTTCTTGTTCAAATAGCAAGCAAATTCGACGATAAGCATCTGCCAACAGTAGGCGACTTATTCCTTGTCCTTGCCACACTTTATCAATTGCAAACTGTCCTATCAAAATAGCAGGAATCGGGAAAGGGAGGGGTTGTTTGTATTCATCGGGCAATTCTTTAACAGGAATTGTCGATGCGCTGAGAGTATAAAATCCGCAAACCTTTGCCTCTCCCGATTCCAAAATCATCAAGAAAGTTCTAGAAAAACCAGCTTCATCAGCCGTTTCCACTAGAGTTTTCAGATAGTTATTAATTTCCTCATCTCTACAATTAAACTCCTCTCTTTGTAGATTGGGAAAATTTTTTAGGCTGCAAAATCTCCATCCCACGGTTCACTCCTGTCATACTTATCTTTAAATTCGGTAACAGTCAACTTTAGTTCTTCTGATGCTGGTGGCGGGTTATCCCATAAATTTTTTGAACTTGTGCTTGGTTTCTGGGCTGTTGGTTTTGAAAGTTGAGAGTATTCCCGAACACTTAAACTTTCTGGCAACCACTGATACTCGCGCTGTAGAATTAAAAAGATTAGCACGAGCTGCAAAATAATTACGATTGCTAGCAGCAAAGTTTCCATATTGCTTTTCTTTTGAGAGTGTCTGGATGATTTATACTGAGAATTCAATCATTTTTGTGTTCGTAGCTGAAAATATCTGGTGATATTTTATGTTACTTCAACAAGGCAACCTGCGACGATTATAACAAAAAAACCAAGTGCAGGCGAGCGAGCGAGTAAAATTCGCACGGGGCGCAGACTTACTCCTCCAAGTCTACCTGCTTAACCGCATCTAAAGGTATATCTAGCGCTTCTGCAATTTGTTCGTCGCTCAAGCCAAACTGCCGTAATTTATCTATTGTTTCAATCTTAGTTTGATTTTTGCTTTCCTCCTGCAAGTCGGGAGTTTCCGGCTGACTTTCATCTGGGGTAGGAGTGGTTTGTTCGGAACCCATATTTACACAGCCGATTATATGATTACTATTATTACTATTAAAACTTCGAGCACCCAAATAAATATTTAGATCACCTTGCCGTTCTACGACTGATTTAAGATTTTTTTTATCAACTTCTTCATCAAAGATATCAGATAACATTTGCAAAAGCTCGTAGCCGACATCCTTAGCATGACCCGCTGAACAACCACAATTTTCTGCAATGTCATCATACTTTTGACGCTTCAGCGTGCCTTCAATAATTCCGCGCTGCAAGTCATTTAAACGCTTACGTGTCTTGGCGTAGACAGCATCATCTATAAATTGAAGTATTTCTTGGAGGCGCATCATCCGGGATGTGGGAGGACATTTGTTATTATAGACGACTTTATCCGTCACGATCCGTCTTTTTCCGTTGTTTACAATAACTTAATAAAAATCCGTCTTTTTCCGCTTTTAATTTTTGGGCGATCGGTTTAGTATCAATAAATCTGAGATAAGCATCTTACTAGAGTGTTTATTGACAGGTGCGTAGTTGCGCCTCAGAACTGAAAAGGGTGTCGTCACATAGCATCAAACATCAATTTTATAGGTATAATAAATGGCAACACCAAACCCCTTGGGAAGTAATCAGAGCATCACTTTAGAGAGAAATAAAGTTATTACCATAACTAAAAGAACAGTTCGTTTCTCATACAATGTTTACCAGACTCACAATATTACAGGTTTTAGTGAAGGAGAGGTCGATATTGGAACGATTCCTTGGGGAATTATTATAGTTGTTCTTTTGGTTTCATCGATAGTCGGTATGGGTAACAGCGGAGTAGGTGGATTGTTAGGTTCAGTCGCAATTGGAGGTGCAATTTGGAATTTTTCTAAGCCCAAACACTACGGTTTGTTACTAACTCTTAATTCGGGGGATAAGAAGCTATTTACTACAATTCAAAAGGAAAGTCTCAAGCAAGTTATTGGAGTAATTTATGAATTCATTGAAAGTGAAAAGGAAGCAACTTACCAAATATCCATTAGTAATAGTGAGGTGAGTGGTAATTTTATACAGGGAAATGTTGGGGGAAGCACTTCGTATCTTTCTGGTGATTGAGCGAACATGGCATTAAAAGTAAACATTAGCAATTGAGGATGCTATTAGCGATGGAACCGAAATCTGTAGATATGAATAACAGTAGTTTTAAGGGCAACTTGGTTCAAGGAAGCGTCGGTGGAAATGTAGAGTATAAACCCGTATCGGAGAGTAAATCCATGTCAGACACTTTCAATAATGACTACCGTGGAGCGAACATCGCCAACTCAGCCAATAAAGTTTTAGATAACGCACGACAGCAAGCCAACCAACACATTCATTTAGCTGAGCAAAAGCAAACCCTTGCAGAAGCAGCCGCAGAAATTCAAAAAGTTCTCAAACAGTTAGAGGTAACTAATCCTACCGCTACTGAGGCTGAAAAGATTACTCACGTTAATGATGAAACTACCCCCAGTTTCAAGCGTCGTGCGGTTGGTGCGTTGCAGGCTGGCGGTGAAGCTGCGATCGAAGAGTTTTTAGATAATCCCTATGTTAATGTTGGGAAGGCGATCGTTAAAGGTTGGATAAAACCAGAATAGATTGTGGTGTGCGAAGTGCGATCGCCCTTACCAGAAAACAAGCGCGATCGCCTTTCTGATGCGTCGCTCATCACGATCGCATCACGTTGACAACAAACCTTTTCCTACAATCTCTCGAATTTCTGTAACAAATTCTGCTGGAGTTTGAATAACCAACCCGCTTTGTGCAGCAACTTCGGCAGTAAAATCTTTGGTATTTAAGCTCAAAAGGCGATCGACATTTGCCAGAACAGCGGCAGCTAAAATCGGGGTATCTTTAGCTTCAATAATAGCCGCCCACCGCGATGATTCTTCGAGAGATGGATCGGGTTGAATTTCGGGGTTGATAGCAGCTAGCAACTCGGTAAAAATTGGCATAGCCGCAGGTATTTTTTTGCGTATATTCCGATCGCATTCCTCCAAAACTTGGTCAGATATAACCAACTTAAAAAGACCTATTTCTGCCATTGTCAGCACAGCACAACTAGCTCCAGTTCGCGATCCGCATCCCGCAATTAATACGCTGGAGTCTGCAAATATCCTACGCATCAAGACTGTTTCTCCTGCCAAATCGCCTCTCTCTCGGCTTATAAATCATTCAATAAGTCGGTCAAATCTACATTTTCATTTTCCATAATCGTGACAATTCGATCGATTAGTTGGGGAGCTTGAGGTTGTTTGGGAGCAAGCAAAATCAAATTACCTATTTGGAGTAGCATCAGCATATCTCCCCGATCGACATTGAGAGCATCTTGCAATAACTGGGGAATGGTAATTTCCCCTCCCTGTCCCAAAACAATAGGGAATTGTTGAATCTCTACATCCGTTTCTTGTGAAGTTATTGTCACGACGTTAACCTCAGCCTTTAGTGTTAAGTTTTTAAGACTCTTTATTATAGCAATTTTTGGGAATTTTTTGTGAAACTCCCCTAGAAGTTGCAATTACTACGTTGACCTGCTACCGTTAACGCAGACGCATCGTAGGAAAACAACCGATGACACTAACAGAATTACTCCCTACCATCGTCAAATGCGATCGACCTTCCGATACAATCAAGACAGCGAACGTTAAGGTTGCCATGATATTAGCAGTTGTAGCTGAACCGACCCCCCTAAAGACCAATGCTGACGGCGTAGTGCGAGTCGGTAACACTCGCGTGACTTTAGATACCGTGATTGCAGTGTTTAAGCAGGGAACAACCGCAGAGGAAATAGTTTATCGTTATCCGTCGCTGAGATTGGCTGACGTGTATGCCACCATCGCCTTTTACCTCAATCACCAGCAGGAAGTAGAAACATATTTGCAGCTTCGACAGCAACAGGCACAAGAGATTCGTAAGATTAATGAAGCAAGGTTTGACCCCCAGGGATTGCGCGACAGATTAATGGCCCGTCAACAAGAGCGATCGGCATGAAATTCCTAGCTGATGAAAACTTTGACAATACAATTGTTAGAGGTTTGATGCGTCGCAAGCCAGACATTGACATTGTTCGCGTCCAAGATGTGGGCTTATCCGGTGAAGATGACCCAATAGTGCTGGAATGGGCAGCCCAAGAAGATCGGGTTTTGTTGACTCATGATGTTGCTACGATTACCCGCTATGCCTATGAACGTATGGCCGCAGGTAAGCCAATGTCAGGAGTTATTGAAGTTACCTTTGATACATCAATTGGTAGAGTAATTGAGGATATTCTGATCCTTCTGGAGTGCAGTCTTGAAGGAGAATTGGCAGGACAAATTCAGTATCTCCCTTTATGATAACTTTCTAATTGTCTAATTAAGCTTTGGCGCACCTTAAATCCGATCGCCCTAATCAAAAAACTAAGCTTACTCTCATTCCATCACATCATCCGTTGCAGGTTCACCAGGATAAAAGCGATCGCTAAAAATGTCTTCTGAGGTATACGGGCAATTCTCTGGGAAAGTTTTTAGTGGCAAGTTGGTTTCTCCTGTTGCCAAATCTCTACCACTTTCATATATCTTTTGCAATGCTTCCTGAAGATAGGGTTTAAGACTAGGATTTTCTGACAGCAATTCTTGAGTATCACGACGCTGAATGCGAATCGTCATTAACCAGCTACGGCTGCGTCGTTCTACTTGATATTCCCATTTTAATAAATGCCCAAGTAACACCTTTAAGCGATTTCTTAGTTCGGCACGTTGTTGTTTTCCCCATGACTCAATCTCCTCGATTAAATTAGGTAAATCTAGTTTATTCCATTCTCGATGTTTGAGCAGTTGTGCTTGTTCCTGAGTCCAAGCATAAAAATCAGTTTCATAGAGACTTTGTATTAAGGTTCCCGGTGTTTGTTCGACTTGTGGTGTTTGCATAAAAATATCAAAGTTTTTAGCGTTCAAAATGTGCAGAATTTGCGATCGGAATGAGATCTATTCCCCAAGCACGATCATAACTGCAATGCCCCAGACACCTTAGCATTTTTAACACTGGAAATCCGAATCAAAGAGCCAGCTTTGACAGCAATTTTAGGTTTCCATTCATAAACCCCATCACTACTAGCACTATTAGCTATACTTTGCACAGACTTATTCTCTTGATATAGCTCAATCTTGACCTGTTCCTGAATATTGTCTCTCCACAAAATCAAATAAGGTTTATTCACTTCCACCTGCACCTTTTCTGCTGGTTTAGAAACCAATATTTTGGGTGAAGCCGGCTTAGATTTTCTACTCCTAAATCCCAAATAATGTGGCAACTCGCGCGTCGCAAAATTATTCGATTTAGGCAACATAATTTCGCCGATTTTAGGATTGAATAAATAAGTTGAAGCTCCACCGTCTATCGTCACTATATCTCCTTTAACTCCGAATTCTCGCAGTAACTTAGCTGCTAAGTCTAATGTCGCTTCATTAACTGTGATTATTGCCAGCAATTCATTACCCTTACGACCATCTTTGTCCAGCGTACCGATGACGTGATACCTATTAGCTGGATTTTTAGATAATAGTTTAGCTGGATGGTGTTTGTATTCATAAGTAACAACTGCATTTTGCACTTCTTTTTGATTCAAAGGCTTTCCGGTTTGCGGTTCGTAATTGGTGATATAAGCTTCTCGATCGTTCCACACTAAAGCTTTCAATCGCACATTTTTATACCGTCCATCTTTTGGTTTTTTGATGGGGCCATAGGTGCTGTTACCACCAGTCATAACTTGACCGTTAAACTTCACAGGAAAAGATAACTGCGTGCTGGGTTTATATTGTTCAAAAAAAGAACAGTTAATAACAGAAAAAACACCATTACCATAAAGTTTTTTGTATTCTCCTGTAACTTCAGAGAATAACTTACTCTTAAAAAAAGGACTGTAATATTTATTTTCTCCCTGATAATACAATCCTTTACTCACAGCCATTCGATCAACCTCGCCAATTAACTGGTCTATTTGCATTTTCTGCACGTCAATAACTTGCAGATAAGCCCGATTTCCATTGGGTAGTTCTTTTCTGTACAACTCTGCACCATCTCTGCTATCGACAGGTTGAAAATAACTGATTGGGCTGGAAAGTTGTTCGATCGCAAAATATGCAACTACTACCAAAATACCAACACCAAAAACTATCAAAAAAAACGGCAATATTTTTTTGAGAACGTTCATAAATATTAATTAGTTTCAAGACAACAAACCAAACTACCTTAAAAATAGCTTATAAGCCGGATTTTGACTCTCATCCCCATACTGATAGCCCAGCGTATCCAAAAAAGCCTGCCACTCCTTCATCTCATCTGGTGGTACCTGAATTCCCACCACAATTCGCCCGTAATCCGCCCCATTATTCCGATAGTGAAAAACGCTAATATTCCAGTTAGGACTCATTGAACCCACAAACTTCATTAACGCACCCGGACGTTCAGGGAATTCAAAGCGATAAAACAACTCATGATCTGCCAGCATCGAACGCCCGCCCACCATATGCCGCAAGTGTAACTTCGTTAATTCATCATCAGTTAAATCCAAAGTTTTGAAGCCACAATCTTCAAAGCTGGCGGCTATCTTTACCGCATCGGCACGGTTTTGAATTTGGACACCGATGAAAATATGCGCTGCTTTTTCATCCGCAATTCGATAACTAAATTCAGTTAAATTGCGTTTACCCAAACATTCACAAAACCTGCGGAGACTTCCCGGTTGTTCAGGAATTGTCACAGCAAAAATAGCTTCGCGACGTTCACCAAACTCCGCTCTTTCTGCGACAAAACGCAGGCGATCGAAATTCATGTTTGCACCGCAAGCAACGGCAATTAACGTTTCTCCTGCGATTTGTTCCCGTTCCACGTAAGCTTTTGCACCTGCTATTGCCAAAGCGCCAGCGGGTTCTAAGATCGATCGCGTATCCTCAAAAACATCCTTAATCGCCGCACAAATATCATCCGTATCCACCAAAATAATCTCATCCACATATTGCTGACAAAGCCGAAAAGTTTCCTCCCCCACTTCCCGCACCGCCACACCATCTGCAAATAAACCAACCTGCGACAAACGCACCCGTTTCCCTGCTTTCAAAGACTGATTCATCGCATCCGAATCCACAGGTTCAACACCAATAATTTTAATTTCCGGCCGCAACCGTTTCACATAAGCCCCTATTCCCGAAATCAATCCACCGCCACCAATTGCCACAAAAATCGCATGAATTGGTTTTTGATGTTGTCGCAGAATTTCCATGCCGATCGTCCCCTGTCCCGCAATCACATGAGGATCATCAAAAGGGTGAACAAAAGTCATGCCTGTTTCCGCCTCTAATTGGCGCGCAAAAGCGTGAGCATCATCATAAGTATCACCATGCAAAACCACCTCTCCACCACGGGCTATGACCGCATTTATCTTCACCTGTGGCGTAGTTACGGGCATGACTATGACTGCGCGAGTTCCCAGGTGACGGGCGGCGAGGGCGACTCCTTGGGCATGATTTCCGGCAGAAGCTGCGATCGCCCCTTTGGCCAGTAATTCCGGCGAAAGTTGCGCCATTTTGTTATACGCACCCCGCAGTTTGAACGAGAAGACAGACTGCATATCCTCGCGCTTTAACAGGAGTTGATTGTTGAGTCGCGCTGATAGATTGGGGGCGACTTCTAGGGGTGTTTCTTCGGCAACATCGTAGACGCGGGCGGTGAGGATTTGAACTAGGTAGTCGCAAAGCATGGGCTGGGGGTTAATAGATGCGGGATGGTTCGATTATTGTACGGTATTTGTGTTAATATTTTGCGGGGAATGGGCGATCGTCTTCTGCCAGCTTTCCTAAAGGGCGATCGGAAGTTATCATGGAATTTGAATGGGACGAAATCAAAGCAGCTATCAATCTCAACAAGCATGGTGTAAATTTTGAAGAAGCAAAAACAGTTTTCTACAATCCACTTGCCGTAATTTTTGATGATGAAAAACATTCACAAGATGAGCGACGTGAAATTATCATCGGTCACTCTCAAAACAATCAGTTGCTGCTAGTCAGCTATACTAAACGTGGAAATGCAATCCGTATCATCAGTGCCCGTCTAGCCACGAGAAAGGAGCGTGAAGACTATGAAGAAAACGCCTTTTAATGAATCTTCAAACTCGGAAGATGAGCTTTTGCCGGAGTATCACTTCGACTACAAAAAAGCCAAACCCAACCGTTTTGCAAATCGCAGTGGAAAGCAACAAATGACAGTCGTTGTTTTGGATGAGGATATTGCCCGGATTTTCTCAACACCGGAGGCAGTAAACAAGGTGCTTCGGGCGCTGATTGAAGCCATGCCCCAAGCAAGTAGTGGGGAGAAAGTTTAAATTCCTAAAATAATGACTTTCTCTAGGTAAGATCTATGCTAGACAAAACTGCTTTACTCAATCGCATTACTCAAACTCCTGGTAAATGTGGAGGCCGTCCCTGTATCTGAGGCATGAGAATTCGAGTTAGCGACATTCTAGAAACTCTAGCAGATCATGTGCCTGCTAGTGAAATTATGGCAGATTTTCCCGATTTAGAATCTGAAGATATCCAAGCTTGCTTGCTATTTACTGCACGATGAATAGCTGAGAGATTTATATCCCCGACTTCTTCAAGAAATCGGGGATTTAGACACACAAAACCCACCACTTCAAACTGTACATACATCTAATCCGGCCGTGCAAATCCAGTTCTAGGGTCGCTAATAAACAACCCTAAAACTAACGTTTCCATCACCGTATCCCAGACAGGAGTCAAACGCTCTGCATCATCAACCCAGTAATCAAAAGTAATCAAACACTGAACATTAGAACCCAATCCCACACAGATGCGTGAATAAGCTGCCCGCTGTTCTGGAGGGTCGATAAATTTGAATTCCGTCCAAACAATCCGGGCAGTTTGTCGCTTCAATTGGATAATTTCTCCCATGTCGAACGGATTCCGACTGTCTTCTTCCGCCACTTGCTTCAATAGTGGAGCCAAGGGAAAATCCGCCCAATTTCCTGGGGGAAGTAAATTAAATGAAACTTCTAAACCACAATCATCATCCGGCGGCTTTTTATCTGTAAACCGGAACGACTTTGTATCCGGTTCAAAATGCCAATCATCGGGAACATCAAAACGGACGGCTCCTCTTCCTGCGACAAAGATGCGAGTTCCCGGTTTTGATTTCCAGTTATGATTCTCTTTGAGCTCTAGGGTTTCCTTGAGCCATTCTTGCTTCTTGCGCTTAGACATAAACAGACCACTAAATTACTGCTAATGTGTAGTTTTAGACTTGGTAAACACATTTTAACCCTATTTTGCTCACCCTTTGCTCAAATATAACAATCCTTACAAAAATTATGAATCTGTCCTTCTCAATTCCTCTATGTTCTCTGCGCTTCTGCGGTAAAAAAAAATTCTTTTTACGAGCGGTTCCTGAGCGGAGCGGTGCCCTGAGCCCTTCGACGGAGTTTATCCTGAGCGATGTCGAAGGGCTCAGGATAAACTCCGTCGAAGGGTCGAAGAATTTCCTTCTTCCTTCTTCCTTCTTCCTTCTTCCTTCTTCCTTCTACTTATTTTTCACTCTTTGGAATCACATATCTAATACCACCTTTATTTCCAGTCACATCGCCTCGGTAGCGTGGGATAATATGAATAGCAGCATGACTTCGACTTTGACCCGCATCTTTATTAATATTTATCCCCACATTAAAACCATCAGGTTGAAACTCTTTACTTAAAATCTTTTGAACTTGATTCGCCATAAACCAACAAGCTGATTGTTCTCGAAACGGCAGTTCAAAATAATTGGCAACATGACGTTTAGGAATTATCAAAACATGACCTTTGCTGGCGGGATAAGCATCTAATATAGCATAAGCTGTTGCTGATTCAGTTATTAAAATTAGATGTTTATGTGGGTTGCAAAATATACAATTGTTAGATGAATTTCTTTGATGATTATAATGGACATATTCATATATTTCGCAAGACTCATCTAAATGTGCTGACTTAAAGGGAAGTTTGACGATACACTGATAAGTAGGTTTTTTGTGGATATAATGTTCTCTAAAGCCTTCTTTTTTGAGATCTCTTCTCACTGCAAAATATGCTTTGCCTCCCGGATTCAACAAATGTGACACTTGCATCAGCACATTCGCTTGTTCTTCGGGAAACAAAACATTCAAAACATAAAAACAAATAATTGTATCGAATTTGCGATCGGGATATTCCGGGAAATAATAAGGATCATAAGCTTTAACATCAAATCCTTTTTGCTGCAATAATTTCACATCGTTGCCAAAGCCACACCCAAAGTCTAAAACTTTACCTTTTAGCAAGTTTTTATCTAATAATTGTTTTGCTGGAAATGATAGGTGAGTTCTTTCAATTGCTGTCAAGTGACTAAATTTATTGTGCTGCTTTTTCATGGTAGCATAATTTTTATTATATGAGTTATATTATAGATTATGTTTACCAATTATTAAAATGAATTTTTGTAGCGACAATGCAACTGGAGTTTCGCCGGAAATTATGGCTGCAATTGCATCTGCTAATTCCGGTGCGGTTATGTCTTATGGAGACGATGAATATACGCAACGTTTGCAAGTTAAGTTTTCGGAATTGTTCGAGACATCGGTGACTGTTTTTCCTGTAGCAACTGGTTCCGCTGCTAATGCTCTGGCGCTGGCGGTGATGACTCCTCCCTATGGTGCGATTTATTGTCATGGCGAATCTCATATTAATCTTGATGAATGTGGCGCACCAGAGTTTTTTACAGGCGGTGCAAAGTTGGTGACGCTAACAGGAAATCATGCTAAGATTGAGGGAAAAATTTTAGATAAAACTATCGAAAAAGCTGGTGTAGGTGTTGTTCATCATGTACAGCCGGCCGCTGTTAGTATCACTCAAGCAACAGAAGCTGGAACTATCTACAATCCTGGGGAAATTTCGCAGATTTCGGAAGTTGTTCGCCGCCACAATTTACACCTGCATATGGATGGAGCTCGCTTTGCTAATGCAGTCGCTAGTCTTGGCTGTTCTCCTGCGGATTTGACTTGGCGGGCTGGTGTCGATATTCTATCATTTGGAGCCACTAAAAATGGTGCAATGGCTGCGGAAGCTGTTGTTTTTTTTAATCAAAAATTAGCGAATACTTTTCCTTTTTACCGCAAACGCAGCGGGCATCTGTTCTCAAAAATGCGGTTTTTGTCGGCGCAGTTAGAAGCATACATTACTGATAATTTGTGGCTGAGAAATGCGGCTCATGCAAATCAGATGGCGGCTAAGTTAGCGCAAGGTTTGGCTGATGTTGAAGGAGTGAAGTTTTGTCATCCTGTTGAAGCTAATGAAATTTTTCTGCAACTTCCTGAGTCTGTAATTGCTGCGGTTTTAGCTGAAGAATTTCAGTTTTATCGGTGGGATGGTGAAACTCGATGTACTGTCAGACTTGTGACTGCTTTTAATACTCAGGAATCTGATGTTATGGCTTTGGTGGAATCTGTGAAACGCCATTATTCATTATTTTATAAGGGCAGGTTCTACAAATAATATCTAATATCAATTCCGGTATAACTGGAATGATGAGGAGACGGCAGTGCCGTCTCCATACAATGTTATTTTAGGTAGGGACACGGCACTGCCGTCTCCTAATTTCGGCTACTAATAATTTGCTTAAATCCGCCCCTACGGTTTAATAGATTCAGAAACAGGTTTTGCAACTTCGGTTAGTTCTGGTTCAACTGCTGCGAGGTGTTCTTCTAAAAGGGCAAGATTTCTCATGTTGGATTTATAAAACGCATCGAAGATATCTCCGACTAAAGGTACTGAGCCAATCACTGCTTCTAGACTAATATGATAAATCATTTTACCTAGAGTTTTTCGGGGAATATTGAATCGAGTTGCTAAATAAATCAAGTAGGCAGAAAACGCGGTATCTACGATGTCACCCGCACCTGGTACTAAACCGATAATCGGATCTAAACCGATGCGAAATTTGGTGCCGGGGATACTGAAGGCACTATCCATGAGGCGGCTGAATTTGCGGATGCGGTTGAGGGTGGCAAGACGCTCTATGTTGTTCATGTTAGTATTTATTAGTTATGACCAAATGCTGAATTCCCCATTCGTGCATAGTATCAATAATCGGTTTGAGACTTTCGCCCAAAGCTGTTAGGGAATATTCAACTTTCGGTGGAACTTGCAAGTAAACTTCTCGATGTACAATCCCATCCGATTCCATCTCCCGCAGTTGCTGAGTCAGCATTTTCTGAGTAATGCCGTTAACAGCTCGTTGCAGCTCGTTAAAACGCTTCACTCCTGGAAATAGCTCGCGCAGAATCAAGACTTTCCAACGCCCGCCAATTACCTCTAGAGTTCGTTCTACAGGGCAATTTGCCCGATCGCCTGTTACAGTAACTTGCATAGTATATTTTTGGTAACTACCGCACTTTTAAGTGCGTACTTCCCATAATAGCTTTACTCGGTCTAAACTTGAAATATACCAGAAACACCCAGATGGATTTCGCTGAGGATTCAGAAAATGATTGCCATTCGCAAAAGTGCAGCCAGAGGACACGCAAATCACGGTTGGCTGGACAGTTATCACACATTTTCTTTTGCCAACTATTACGACCCAAATTATATGAACTTTCGCTCTTTGCGGGTAATTAATGAGGATATCATTAACCCTGGCAAAGGTTTCGGCACTCATGGCCACGAGGACATGGAAATCATTACTTATATACTAGAAGGAGCATTAGAACATCAGGACAGTCTGGGTACTGGTGCGGTAATTAAACCCGGTGAAGTGCAGCGGATGAGTGCAGGTACGGGTATCCAGCACAGCGAGTTCAATCACTCGCCAACTGACCCGGTTCATTTGCTACAAATTTGGCTGTTACCTGATACAAATGGATTGTCACCTAGTTACGAACAGCGAGATTTTCTAGTAGCAGAAAGACGCGGAAAATTGCTGTTAGTTGCGGCGCGAGATGCTAGAGATGGTGCTGTAAAAATTCATCAAGATGTCGATTTGTATGCGGCTATTTTGGATAAAAGCTCGCGGGTTGCTCATGCTTTAGATTTAAATCGCCATGCTTGGGTACAAGTTGCTCGCGGTGCTATTTTACTGAACGGTTTACCTTTGGAAAAGGGCGATGGGGCGGCGGTTAGCGATGAGTCTGAGTTGGTAATTGAAGCTACAGCAGATGC
This sequence comes from Oscillatoriales bacterium, assembly GCA_043742065.1. Lineage (GTDB taxonomy): Bacteria > Cyanobacteriota > Cyanobacteriia > Cyanobacteriales > Microcoleaceae > Microcoleus. The sequence continues at coordinate 1,235 of JAYTZD010000094.1, read as the reverse complement.
TGAAATCTTGTTGTTTGATTTGGCATGAAATTGCCCTAAAAACCCTTCACTGTAGGGTGCGTCAGGGCGAAGCTAACAAGCTTGTAGAAAATCATCAATCCTGACGCACCTTCTTTAGCAGTGCGGTGCGTCAGCATTTAAACTCTCAATTATTCACAAAAAACTCTAACTGACGCACCCTACATAATTTTTGTTTTGTGTATGAAGATTTCCCTCGGTTAATTCTTTGTCCCAGTTTTTAAATGCCATGTATTTCTTCCCATTTGCTTAACAGCGTTTAGTAAATAACTAGGATTGGCATACCTGCAATTTGTGTCAAAATATGCCACAAGCCGGAAAAGTTTTCCGTCAGTTGAGATATTGATATGTTAAGTTAAAAAAAAATGAATTACAACAGAACAATTCCGGCTATTTTGAGTGCTACGATCGCACTAAGCACGATCGCACTTCTCCCCTTCACCTCACCTCAAATCGCCCTAGCCTTAACCGCCGACCAAGTTAAAACCGTTGCTAAAGCCGTCACCGTCCGCATAGAAGGGCCAAAGGGCGGTTCAGGAGTAATTTCAGAAAAAAAAGGTAACACCTACTATATCCTCACCAACTGGCACGTTGTAGATCAAGCCGGTGATTATCGCGTGATCACTCCCGACGGAAAAGCTCACTCTGTATACTATAGTTTGATCCGGCGAATGCCAGGTGCAGATTTAGCGATCGTCCCCTTCAGCAGCCCTCAAAGCTATCCCCTCGCTCAATTAGCCAATTCCCCAGCAACTGCGGGAAAAAAGGCGATCGTCGCGGGCTGGCCGATATCTGGTGGTTCCCTCCGGCAGCCGATTTTCCTGGCTACAGAAGGCTTGCTGACCGGCCGCCAGACTACCTGGAACGGTTATACATTGGTATACAATAACTTAGTGAGAGCGGGCATGAGTGGCGGCCCAGTGCTCGACGATGCAGGACGATTGATCGCAATTAACGGGATTGTCAAACTGGAAAATAATTCTGATAAAATCGTGGCGGCGGGGATAGAAATCAACACTTTCCTGAAATGGCGCTCAACTGTTTCGCTGCCGATAGTACCTGAATCTCCTACTGCCAAAACTCCCTCAAATCCCGTTAATAATTCGCCCCGCAAGCCTGCAAGTGCGATCGCATTTACTGCCACAAATACCCTCAAAGCACCTTCAGAAGTAGTCAATTCAGTCTCCCTGGTTTCCGCTTATTTTGCGACAGGAAAT
>JAYTZD010000093.1:0-39798 GCA_043742065.1 Oscillatoriales bacterium | reverse complement strand
ATGTTAATCAGAAAACTTGGGATTGGCGATCGCACGTCAGTGTCAGTCAAAATCTCGGTACTGTATTGGATCGGATGTTAGCAGATCGGGCGGGCGATCGCTACCAATCCGCAAAAGAAGTCCGCGAAGCCCTCAAAGACCCAAAATTATCCCAAATTAGTAGTATCATCTCCCAAATGGTGACAATGAACTTTGTCGGCCGCCCCTTCAAAAACACCACTCAAACTCTTACCAGCAATCATACTCCTGTCAACCAAAACCCTCAAATCATTAAAAATATCAACATTTTCAAGTTAATTCCTTGGAAAACAGTCGCGAGTTTGAGTATGGTTTTATTACCAGGAATGCTAGCTTTTAGTGTAGTCAAATCAGGTTTTACATTGCCAAAGTTACCTGAATTACCCAAGTTTCCCGAACTGCCACAATTGCCAGATACGTCTTTAGATACAGAAATTGCTCGGCAAGAAAAAATTGGCAAGCGACGCAAAAATCTTAATATCGAGCAGGATATTTTTTATCATCAAGTAGATGAATTATTTTATAATAAATATCCTGAATTACAAGGTCGTACATTGACAGAAAAGCCAGAAGATGCAGAAATTAGGCGGAAATGGTGTGAAGTTGCTGAGGATTTTCTGGACAAGTTGGAGAAGGGAGGACAGTTGTGAAATTTAAGATAGAATAAGAGTGATTTAACCACAGAGGGCGTAGAGAGCGCAGAGGGAGGAGGAAAAGGAACGAGATGGAAGAGAAAGAGAACTTTAATCTGGTTTAATAAAAATTGGTATAGGCAACGCACTTTTAGTTTATTGCAAAATGGATTCTATTCAACTTACAGGAATTCGCTGTTACGGATACACTGGCTATCTGCCGGAAGAGCAGGTTTTGGGGCAGTGGTTTGAAGTGGATGTCACTCTCTGGCTGGATTTATCGCAAGCTGGAGGAAGTGATGATATTGAACATACTCTCGATTATCGTAGTGCAATTAGTATGATTCAAACGCTAGTCAAAGAGTCTAAGTTTTTGTTGATAGAAAGGCTAGCAGATACTATCGCTCAAGCACTTTTACAACTACCGTTAGTTGATAAAGTTAAACTACAACTCTCAAAACCTGCTGCGCCGATTCCTGATTTTGGTGGCAGAATTACTCTGGAAATTACTAGAAGTCATATCGATTCCGGCTGCACCGGAATGATATAGAGTCCAAGGCAGTGCCGTCTCCCTACCAAAAATAATAATGTAGGGACACGGCACTGCCGTCTCCTGATTTCAGCTAATAATTCCGATGCTACCGGATTTGATATCATTAGTCCTTAGTTCTTAGTCATCAGTCTTTAATCTGCATTAGATTTGTCACTAATGACTGATGACTGATGACTGATGACTATTGACTAATTACCACTTCAGCAAGTTAAATTCTTCCATGTCTACGGTATCGCGGTTACGATAAATCGCCAACACAATTGCTAAACCAACGGCGGCTTCAGCAGCGGCTACCGTAACTACAAACACGGTAAATACTTGCCCTTTAATCTGTACAGGGTCAAGATAATTTGAGAAACCCATCAAATTAAGATTGACCGCATTCAGCATTAATTCGATCGACATTAACACGCGCACTGCATTTCGGCTCGTAATCAAACCGTAAATACCAATACAGAAAAGTGCAGCGGCTAATAACAGGAAATACTGGAGTTGCAGTTGCATAAATTTAAGGAAGAAGGAAGTTCGGCAACGGATTATGTAACGGATGTAACGGAGGTCAGTCGGAAGAAAGGAGAACGGCAATTAACTGGTTCCGAGGCAGAGCCTGGGAACCAGTAGAATACTACTTAGATTCGGGTGAAGAAGCATCTCCAGCCGCAACTAATTCGCGAGGTCTTTCTGGTAAACTAAAAGCTGGTGTTTCAGATAGTTTGTTTGACAATTCATCGGGGAAGAAGTCGCGGCGGGCTAGCACAATTGCTCCTACCATTGCCATTAACAAAAATACTGATGCTAACTCGAATGGTAGCAAATAGTCAGTAAAGAAGTGTTTTGCTATAGTTACAATTGAGCTTTCGGCTGGTGGTGCGCCTGTCGTGGCAACAATCGCCCAAGGAGTAGACACTACCATCGTACCCAAAAGTGCAAACAAGCCAGCACAAACTACTGCTGTTGCTAGTTGACGCACCCAAGCGTTGGGAATTTTGCGGAAATCTTCTCGTTTGTTGACCAACATAATGGCAAACAAAATCAAGACGTTAACAGCGCCAACATAAATCAATATTTGGGCTGCTGCGACAAAATCAGCATTCAACAACAGGTACAAGCCGGCAATGCTGGTAAATACGCCACACAGCAAAAATGCTGAGTAAACGATGTTTGAGAACAGCACTACTCCTAATGCTCCTCCAATCATCATTAAGGACAGTATGCCAAACGAAACAATTTGAACTCCTTCGGCTAAATTCACGATTTTTAATCCTCAATCATTGGTTTTCGATCGTTCGTTTTTATTCATTAATTAGCAGTCATTCATAATTAATTATTTTACTAATGACTGATGACTGCTGACTAATGACTTATTACCTATTTTTCGATAATTTCCTCTGGACGAAGACCAGCGCGCCGATCGCTACTAGAGACATCATGAGGGTCCATTACACCCTTCGGCAAATAAGCGAATTCGCGCAATGGTGTCACCATCGGATCGTCTGTAACCTTGTAGGGCAAACGTCCTAGGGCCACGTTGTCATAATTCAATTCATGACGTTCGTAGGCGGCCAACTCGTATTCTTCTGTCATCGACAAACAATTAGTCGGACAATATTCTACACAGTTACCGCAGAAGATGCACACACCGAAATCGATACTGTAGTGCTTGAGTTGTTTCTTCTTAGTTTCTTTGTTAAATTCCCAATCCACAACAGGTAAGTTGATCGGACAAACCCGAACGCAGACTTCGCAGGAGATGCACTTGTCAAATTCAAAGTGAATTCTGCCCCGAAAACGTTCGGAAGGAATTAGTTTTTCGTAAGGATACTGCACTGTAACCGGGCGGCGTCTCATGTGATCGAAGGTCACAGCTAGCCCTTGGCCGATATACTTAGCAGCTTGAACAGTCTCTTTGGCGTATGCGCCTACTTGATTGAGGAATTTTAGCATCGTGTTCTCTCTCTGTACTTGAGTTTTTGGTAATTACTAATTGATAATAGGTAATTGGTTAACAGTAGTCAGGACACGGCAGTGCCGTTTCCCTACAGCTCCCTTTACCTATTATCAATTAACCGCCAAAAGCAAAGGGAAAGGCAAGTTTCAAAGCTGCGGTCAATAGCAAATTAACTAGAGCAACCGGAAGCAAAAACTTCCATCCCAAATCTAGCAATTGGTCAATCCGAACTCGTGGCAGAGTCCAACGCAGCAAAACTGCCAGAAACAGGAAAAAGTAGGCTTTTAGCAAGGTCATTGTAATGCCCAGCGTGCCTGTAATTACCTGTAACCAAGGAGTTGTTTCGCTCAATCCCAGGGCATTTGTGAGGACTCCGACCGGAATCGGACATTCCCAACCACCGAGGTACAAAACGGCCACTAGCAGGCAAGAAAGGACGAGGTTAACGTAGGAAGCGATGTAGTATAAGGCAAATTTCATGCCTGTATACTCAGTCTGATATCCTGCTACCAATTCTTCTTCTGCTTCGGGAAGGTCAAAGGGTAAGCGTTCGCATTCGGCGAGTGCTGCGATCCAGAAAATCAGGAAACCCGCAGGTTGTCGCCAAACGTTCCAGCCGATAATCCCGTAGCCTGCTTGTTGATGTACGATGTCGATCGTACTAAGGCTATTGGACATCATCACAACTGCCAATACTGCCAAAGCTAGGGGAATTTCGTAGCTGAGGGATTGAGCGGCGGCTCTGAGTCCTCCGAGGAGGGCGTATTTGTTGTTGGAAGCATAGCCGGACATCAGCAAGCCGATCGGCTGAATGCTAGATAGGGCAATCCACAGAAATATTGCTGTCCCCATATCGGCGATCAGCATATGCTCTCCGAAGGGCACGATTAGGTAGGAGAGAAAAACTGGGATTACCACAATCACTGGGCCCAGCGTGAATAGCAGGGCGTCAGCTTTTGCGGGTACGATGTCTTCTTTGAAGACCAACTTCAGACCGTCAGCAACGGGTGCTAGCACTCCCAGGGGGCCGAGGAATTCTGGGCCAATCCGCTGTTGGGCGGCGGCGGAGATTTTCCGTTCTAGCCAGACGCTAGTGAGTACGCCGAATACGGCACCGACAACCATCAGTACCATTGGCAGTGGTAGCCACAGCACTTGGGCGATGTCCGCCGGTAAGCCCCAATTCATCAGGGCTTCTACAAAACTTCCTTGTAAGTCAATTCCTGGGTTCATTATTTCCAGCTTTTGAGCGATCGCATATATTTTTACACCCATCCTTAGTAGGAGTAGGCTTGGAGATTTGGGTGTTTGTAAAGATTTTTAATGCTTTACCGCATATCAGTATATCGCCGGACTGGCCCCAAGAACGGATGGATGAGGTGAAATTATAGTTATCTGATCCCTAAGCTTGGCTAATGGGTGGGTAACTTATGGGTTGACTGTTGACTGTATCAAGGGTAAAGGCGTTTTTGGTACGCGATCGCCCGAGGATTCGCTGGAAATCCCTGTTGGTAACTGTTTTCTGGTCTTGACAAAAACTTTAATAAGCTAAGGTTGACAAAATCTATTTTCATAAGTAATATACGTATATCTACAGACAAGTCGCTGAGGTTAGCGGATGTTCAAAAAGCTGTGAACAAGCTAGATCTCAGTCAGAAGTGCATCCGGTCTACCAACAATTGTGTGGCACTTGCAAAGGTCAACAATAGCTATGTCGGTCTGAATTGAGTGTGGGGTTAGTGCTTCAAATTTGATACGAAAACGTCTAATAAATAGAAAAAATCATGCCTAAATCACTTCAAGTATTCGATGCAGCAAAACCGGGCAATGTAATAGAAAATTCTAGCTATTTGTTAAATGGTCAAACCAATAAAATTCAAAGGAAAGGAATGTTATTGGTGCTGCCAGTACCATTTCTAGTCAAAGGAAACGAAATATTTTTTGAGACACAAGCTTGCAACGGTTTGGCGCGATGGGCAGATAATTTTGGGTCAGTTATTGTGGTGGCACCGACGATGCCAGAAGCACTGGCAGCGGAAAATAAAATGATAAGTTGGCAAAACACAGCAACTTTAGAAAAAGCAGAGCGCTTTGAATTAGTGCCGCTACCTTGGGCTTATAAACTGTCAGATTTTTTATCTTCTTATTCTCAGGTACGGGCATATTTAGGAGAATTAGTTTCTCGCAGCGAGTACCTGCAATTTGCCTTAGGGGGGTTGATTGGCGATTGGGCGGCGATCGCAGCCCTAGAAGCGCGCAAACAGGGCAGGGAGTATGCCATTCATACGGATTGGGTCAATCACGAGGTGGTTTTAAAATCAGCAAATAGAGCAAATCTAAAAAAACGCTTCAAAGCAATAGTAGATGCATCGCTCATCAAAATGTACCACAAGCGGATTATTCAGAATTGCGAACTGGGTTTGTGGCACGGGCAAGATTGCTATTCTGCCTACAGTTCGTGGTGCAAAAATAGCTATCTGATTCACAATATCCACCTAAAATCTTCCGATTCGATCGACAAACAAGAGCTAGATCGGAAAGTTGCGCGTACTCACTGCGAGGCTGTTGATAATACCATTCGCATCTGTTATGCGGGACGCATCGATCCAATGAAAGCACCATTAGACTGGGTGAAATCGATCGCTCATGCGCGGGATAATGGTGTTAACATTCAGGCAACTTGGCTGGGTGACGGCATCTTGATGGATGAAATGAAATCGCTGATTGCAAAGTTGGGTTTGAATAGTTATATTGAGCTAACTGGATTCGAGCAAAATCGAGATAAATTGCTCCATAAAATTCGGGAATCTCATATGATGCTGTTTACCCACGTTACCCCAGAGTCACCGCGTTGTCTGATCGAAGCGCTGATGTGCGGAACCCCCATTATTGGCTATCAAAATGACTATTCTGTGGAACTCGTTGGGGAGTTTGGTGGTGGTAAGTTCGCGCCAATGGGGGATTGGAAAAAACTTGGGGATCTGCTGATAACTTTATCTAAAGATCGACAACGCTTGTCGCAGTTGATTCAAGAAGCGGGTGAAAATGGTAAGCGATTCAATGATGAAGCTGTTTTTCTCGATCGCAGCAACTTGATCAAAAAACATCTTCGTGGATGATCTGAGTATCAAGAAGTATTGAGCGTAGTTTGCCATGATGGCGCGAATCCAGCGTAATTTCTACTCGCGTTGCTTTAGCATCATCGGCATGGCTCTTATGAGGATCGACTTGATCGACTCAAACAAAAAAGTCGAGATGTTACTCTCGACCCTTTGTTAAGTATTAGCTAACTATTAGCTTTATGGAACTGGGCAGAATCGAACTGCCGTCCAAAATGGGTATTAACTTTCCGATCGTTCACAGGTTTATCCCCTCTTACCCTCGGGGCGGGAACCATCTTTATCCTAAATGGGAGGATTTTCTAGTGATTGCTTTCCCAGTTAACCGACTAGAAGCGTCTAACTAGGGCATCCGTTGGGGGTTGTTATGCTACCGTTAACGGAGTTAGGCGGCATACACTCTAAACCAAGCTCAAGAAGTTTTTAGGCTACAGCTACGGCTTTGCGAGCGAAAGGAACGATGTTGTTCGCATTTACTATTTTTTTGAGCCGATATTTACGAGAGTAGACTCCCTCTCGACCTGCATCACGGAGCAGCTTTCGCCACCCTGTCGAAACCATTACAGCCCCTCGTGTTAGCTTTTCTATTATAGACAAGTTTTTTTGTCAAGTCAAGTGGATTTTGGATTTTAGATTTTAGATTTTCGATTGGGGATTTTAGAAACCGGGTTTTTATGGGTTTCTGGGAGATAGGTCGGAGACGGCAATGCCGTGTCCCTACCCAAAATAATACTGTAGGGACACGGCACTGCCGTCTCCTAATTTCTACCGGAATTGATATGACGCATATTCTGGCAAAAACCCGGTTTCTGGCTACCCGTGTGTTAATGCAAATTATCGTCCCAGACGCCGATGTATATCCGATCGCGATCATTACGTTCGATCGCACCTTCGACAGAACCCTTCCTAAAAGTAAACCGATTACTCCGGCGCTGCTGCACGTCTCGGAACCCTTCCATGATCTCGCGATCCGCCCCGCCCAACATCCCGTTTAACGCGGTTCGCACCACCAAATCGTCCACAGATTGAGCAAAAGAACCCTCGGTTTGGACTAACTGGCCGGAATCGCGATCGTAAATGTAGCCCAAAGTAATCTGATTCGGCACCAAATCGTAAAGTGCGGTACGAGTATTCGGCCAATAGCCTTGGCGTTGAGTTTCAGTCGGTTCTCCCAGTTCAGCGATTACCCGACTTTCCGCTGTACCAACGGTAAAACCAGGTATTCTGGGAATTTTCTGATAACTGGTTGCGGGTTGTTCTTCGCGGGGTGTGGGGGTCGATCGCGCGATCGGTCTTTGTTCCTCAACAGGTTTATTCGTTGATGCGGGCGACTCAACCACAGGAGAAGGTGTGGGCGCTGGCGTTGGAGTTTCTATCTGAGGTTTGGGAGTTTCTTTTGGTGTGGGAATTGGTGCAGGCTTGGGAGTTTTTAGCTGGGGTTTGGGAGTTTCTTTTGGTGTCGGAATTGGATCGGGTCGATCGCGTATTTCTCGATTTGCGGGGGGAGAAGTGCGATCGGATTGGGCTACTGGTGTGGGATCGGCAGAAGGGCGATCGAGCAAAATCCTCGCGATCGCCACAAATCCTCCGAAAATCACGGCGATCGCCACTAACCCCAAAATCAACCAAACTTTGCTTTCCCGTCCCCCATTGGTCACGATAGCAGGCGCTGTTTGCGAATTCTCAGGCTGGGGACTGCGGTTTCCAGGCATCACTGCGACAGTCGGGCCCGTATTCGTTGACTGGGAATTCGACAGCAACGACAACCATTCATCCACAGTTGCAGGTCGATTTTGAGCTTCTACAGTCATCCCCCGCATCACCGCAGAGCTGACGGTTGTACTTAGCTGCGGCTGCAAATCGCGTGGTGTAGGCATCGGCTGACTGGTACGGAGAATTGCTGCGATCGGCACTTGTCCAGTTAGCAAAGTATAAAGCGTGGCGGCCAAACCGTAAACATCTGTAGCGGGCGTGTATTTTCCTTGGGCAAAATACTGTTCGGGCGGCGCATAACCGTCGGACACCATATTAGTATGACTTTGAGTTGCACCGGGTGTAAACTCGCGGGCAATTCCAAAATCAATCAGCACAACTTCCTGGGTATTTTGGCGCAGAATGATGTTTTGTGGCTTGATATCTCGGTGCAGCAAACCGTTCTTATGAACGACTTTTACAGCAGCGCCAACTTGAGTGATGTAGGAAATTGCAAGTTGTTCTGGAAGCGGCCGGTTTGGCAACACCACATCGCCCAAATTCTGCCCTGGAATATAGTCCATTACCATATAAGGGCGATCGTCTTCCACAAAGAAATCACTGACTCGGACTATATTGGGATGAACGCAGGAAGCTAGGCGTCTGGCTTCGTCTTGAAATTTGCGATCGAACTCTGCAAAATTCGGTTGTCGTCGCAGAGATTCGTTGAGCGTTTTGATGACTACAAATTGTCCTAAATAGCGGTGAGTTGCCTTGAAAGTAATCCCAAAGCCGCCTCTTCCCAATTCTTGTTCGAGGGTGTATTTTCCACCTTGTAAAGTTTTGCCGATTAGCGCATCCATAGGTTCAGGCGATCGCACTTCAAATAATATCGCTGATTATGGCACGTTTGACCCTCTCAGCACGCTTGGTGACTGAGATTCCGTTGATTACAAGGGTTAGACCGTAGGTGATTCCCAAAGTCTAGTCCTTGATGCAGTCGTCAAACACTGCCTACCCACTCTGCTTAGGTCTAGGCCTAAGTTAGAGGCTACTTTTCTCAAGATATTTGCAGCGCCATTAAGGTCTGCGTTGATTATTGAGCCGTCTTTTGTCTTGTAAAGTCCACGTCTAACGCGCTTGCCTGAAGCCTGCCACCCATCCGGTTTTTCACCGAACTTTGGTAGGGAATCGCTATCAAGAAAACTTGCTTTAGATGTGTAGGCTTCCTCTGTTGTCTCGAATCGGATACCATGTTTTTCACATAGCTGATTGATTCGGTCTCGCAGTTTAGCCAGTGGCATCTGAACAAACTTTTGATTGTTCAAATGCCCCATGTTTGAATTGATTTTGAAGCCTTCACCCACCCACAAACAATATTGCTAATGCAATGCTTGATTGCGTGATCAACGATCAGCTTTGCCGCTTTGTTTACCCCGTCACGCATTTGGTGATTGCGTTTCTGGGTTAACCTGTCTAAATTTGGACTCCAATAATCGCCATCTTTACCCTCTTTTGTTGTTGCCACTTGCTTATTCCACCATTGATTCATACTTTTCATCTGAAACGCATCAATCAAAAACGAATTACCAAGCGTATCAACACAGGCGGCAATGTTAGCAGAGGTTCCAAGGTCAATACCAAGCGCTAGAGCCGGGTCTAAATCATGGATTTCTTTGGGGACTTCGTAGCTGCATTCTAAGTAGAAACTACCATTAGAGGGCAAGATTGTGAATTCCTTCACCTTAGACACATCTAGATTCGTGGGCATAGGTAAAAGCAATTCGCTCACCCCAAACCAACGCTTTACCGTAAGCCCCAGGCTCAATCTTAAAACACCGTCTGAGACGCTAGCCCCTTGCTTTTTGCCGTTCGTGTAAGCAACCTTGAACAGTTTGGAGCCTTCCAAGTATTTTGGGGGCTTAGGTCGGAAGTGCAACTGACCCTTGAAGTGTAAAGACTTCAGCGCTTTGTAAGACTTCCAAGCCTCAACCACTGAAATTAAAGTTTGCTGCAAGGGGCTTGAAGGCATTGACTGGGCAGTCAGAGACTTCGAGATGCTTGGTTCATATATCAGGTCAAACTTGCCTGTCAAGATTTTCTTGGTCTTGAAGTATGTTTGACGAGCAAAGTACATTCCTGAATTGTAAACAGCGCCTGATTGTTCGCAGAGGTATCGCAGAATCGCTTCGTCCTCAAGGTTAGGATGAAGCAAGACTTGCTGAACCCCCATGAATTTCTTTTTTTTAATCATTGATTCGACCCTCAATGTGCCCTACACTGTCTAGTATACTAGACGCTATAACATTGTTCAATGCCTAAAAAGAAATTTGTGCCAGACAATCATGTCGCCTACGATAAAACCCCTGTTCAGCTTAAAGTTATGCCGGGTGTCCGAAAGCAACTGATGACCATTAGCGACTGGCAGAATAAGGTTAGACGGTTTATTGATGAACTGTTGGCAGAACACGGGGACTGAAGTCCCGCGAGTCGTTTTCCTAGGAAGGGAATCAACGCCACGCTACGCTCTGAGTTCCCCACTCACCGAGACTATTTCTATGGTTAGCCAACTCACCACTGCAACTCCCGATCGCACTCTTCAATCGGCGTTGCAAGTCCTTCGCGGATTGATTCCCGCATCCCCGGCACTGAGAGAAGATACAGTGTTTCTTGTACAGATGCCCAGTCAGATTCAGATAATAACACTGCATTGCTAGTCTGTCCTGCAATCACAACAGGTTGATGTGACTCACTCACGGAATCGATCAACTGCTGTAACTGTTTTTGAGCTTCCTTGATTGGGATCATAATTTTCCACTCGTCTAATCACAAAAATTGCTACGTTAAGTTTGACACAGATCGCTGGGTGAAGGATGCAGCCCTGTTTGTATCCAAAATCGCCTGGTTGCTCGAATAGAATCTTCCTCTGGATAGCGCATATCGTTCAGATCAAGGCGGATACAAGTGGCTCTTCCTGCGGGCGTAACACCGTGAATAACTACCCCACTCTCTACCCATACAAAATGCTCACCCCATTTTTGACGACGAGGATTGAAAAGAGGAACGATTTCTTGGGTTTCTGGATCGATCCCTGCCACAAAATTGTAACGTCGCTCATTGCAACGACGACAGGCTAAGGCAAGGTTGCTAATCTCATCGGAACCTTCTAGAGAGCGTGGAGTAACATGATCGATAGTAAAGCGATTCGCACTCAAACGTTCTGGGGAATGACAATATTCGCATAAATATTTCGCTCTTTCTCGAACCGCCTGTCTTATCGGATCGCTAATTGACATCTTGAGCTACCATCATTGCATTGATGTGCGTAAAGATGCGATCTAATTCCCCAATAGCTTCGAGTTCCGATGCTTCTTCTGCCATTAGTTGGTCTGCTTTCTTCTTTTCTAGCAATAATTCCATCCGCTGTTGGAGCGATTCACTAAATTTGAACAACTTCCAGCTATCCACTTTTTCAATGCAAATCTCATGGACTAACGAGGAGGGTTTGTTGAGAATTGAAACCATTTTAGACCCCTAGATTTTGATTTTAGGTAGTGAGTAGATTATAGCTTTTACAGCCATAGCTTTTACAGTCATGGAAAAATACACATTTATTGAGTGAATCAAAACCGGTTGAAGAAACTGACTCACGGAATCGATCAACTGTTGCAACTGCTGTTGAGCTTAATAGATTGGGATCATAATCTTCCACTCGCCTAAATATGCTCTTTTGCAAATACATTCGTAGGGGCGAAGCATTCCGGCAGACAATATATTAGTTACAACCAGAGATTTACTGCCGGAATGCTTCGCCCTTACAAAATTGAAATGCACCCATTAAGATGCACCCATCAAATTTGACTATCTCCCCCAGTTCCATTCTTTTTCACCCCCGGCTTAGAGCGTTTGATAGCACCGCATTCTACAGTCGCTACATTGCCGATATTGACCACTTCGCAAGACTTGGTAAAGGAATATATTTCCGGCTTAAAAACTAGCCCCAGCCAAGTCGCTTGCATTTCTAGCTGATAGCGAGACTCTCCTTGGACGATGGAGGTTTTGACATCCCAACTCGCATCTTCTGGAACAACTTTCATTTTTTTAAATGCTTCATTTTTCAAGAAAAATCGCTCGTTGTCAATATCTATCAGCATTTTTTCTATCCGCGGCCAAGGTTGTGTGCGAGCTTGATTTTCGAGGTATTTCTCCATTTCGTTGAGGATAGTCACACCTCTAGAAGGATTGATTTTCGGCCCTTGAAATGTCACCACATAATCGCTTTGTTTTAAATTTTGTGATAAAACAGTCGGATACTGTTGTAGCCAACCTTGAATTAAAAAATGAAAAGCAAACCAACAAGAAAACACCACATGAATCAGTATAATGATCAAAAATTGTGGTCTGACTAATGACTTAATTCTTTCCCATTTTGACTCGCTATTCCAAATTTCTATTGCTGCTAAAACTACGATCGCGATGAGTGGGCCTGCTATCCACGCTATGTGCCGACTGTCTGGTGGCAATTTTACTAATAGCCACAGCCCAATTAAGGCACTTGTCACCCACGGACTAATACTTACTCCGTAAATTACAAAAGGTGGCTGACTGGTCAACAAACCCATTGAAATTACGAAAGATAGCCAACTTAAATCAGCAATGATTATTCTGGTTGGCATATCTGTGACAGCAGCAGCCGACAGCAAAGCTAAAAAAATGCTAATCAGTAAAGGTGTTTTCCAGTGGACAATTCTAGGTGGAAGAATTGCCTTTTGGACTTTTTTGTTTTGTTCCCAAAGCTTATTGGTTAGCTTCGTAAGTTGTTGCGTGACATCCAAAAATTGTTTCATCATATATTTTATTTAATTGATGCTTTGCAGAAATAACACGGTTAAAATTACGAAATTGCTAGCTGTGTGGGAGATTAAAACTGCACCAAACACGGTGGTTACTTGGAAAGTCTTTTGGGGAGGACGCTTGGTGAGGCTGGGCGGCCCGATGAATTGAGGCTTGGAAGCTTTTTTGGTGCCAGCAGCCACATTTTGCACGAGTTCCAATCCTTGCCATTTGGCGAAAAAAGTTATGGCTAAGACTAATACCGCGATCGCAGTTATTGCAGTATAAATATCCTCTCCTCTTCCCAAGATCATGTAATCTATGAGTTGTTCTCGCAGGTCTTTTGGCAGCACGCTTTCAAGACCGAAAAAGACTAGCCAACCTACACAGGTGCAAGATAAATTGAGGATGGCTGTATATTCAACGCTGGTTCTGGGGCCGATTTTCAGGAGTTTTTGCAGGAACCACGATTCGATCGCGATCGCCAAAAACAAAATTAACATCTGAACCAAAACAGTCCGAAATGGAAAAACACTCGCAATCATAAAATTTTACAACTATAAGGGCTGCGTAGCATTACTCGTTCCCAGGCAGAGCTGGGGAACCGGCTAACCAGCTATAGTATAATATGTTCAGCTACCGACCCAAGACAGACTCAGATAATTGTTGATTATGGTAAGGAATGGCATTGGTATTCGGACAGCATCATCCCGATCGGAACGCGCGGCCGGTCAGATTCACGTCTACGATGGCGCTAGTAAGGGTAAATCTCAGGCTGCTTTAGGCGTGGTTCTGCGTTCGATCGGGCTGGGTATCAATTCTGACTCTCCAACGCGAGTTTTGTTGCTACGTTTTCTCAAGGGGCCCGGCCGTTCCTACGATGAAGACGGGGCTATAGAAGCCTTGCAGCGGGCGTTTCCTCACTTGATTGACCAAGTGCGTACTGGCAGAGCCGAGTATTTTGGGCCTGAAGCTATCACCAGATTCGATCGCACGGAAGCCCAGCGCGGTTGGGATATCGCAAAAGGGGCGATCGCCTCGGAACTATATTCTGTTGTGGTACTAGACGAATTAAACCCGGTTTTGGACTTGGGTTTGCTCCCAGTCGATGAAGTAGTCCAAACTCTCAAAAACAAACCAGAATACTTGGAAGTAATTGCTACAGGGAGGGCTACCCCCCAAGCTTTGCTCGATATTGCTGATTTGCATTCAGAAATGAAGCCCCACTACCACCCCGCAGCGGCAGAACACAATATCACGGGTATTGAAATATACACTGGTGCTGGGAAAGGTAAGTCTACCAGTGCTCTGGGGAAGGCTTTGCAGGCGATCGGCAGAGGGATCAGTTTAGACCAATCTCACCGGGTGTTAATCGTGCAGTGGCTGAAAGGCGGCACCGGTTATACGGAAGACGCGGCAATTGCAGCTTTGCGCCAAAGTTACCCGCAGCTAGTCGATCACCAGCGGTGCGGCCGGGATGCTATAGTTTGGCGCGGGCAACAGCAGGAGTTGGACTGTACCGAAGCTGAACGCGGTTGGGAAATAGCTAAAGCGGCGATCGCCAGTGGTTGGTATAAAACAATTATTCTCGATGAACTCAATCCCACGGTAGACTTAGAGCTGTTGCCAGTAGAGCCGATCGTGGAAGCCTTGCTACGCAAGCCCCGCGACACGGAAATCATTATCACCGGGCGCTGTCACAAACCCCATGCTTATTTTGATTTAGCAAGTGTGCATTCAGAGGTATACTGTCACAAACACTACGGCGATCGGGGCGTAGAGCTCAAGCGCGGCGTAGACTTTTAATGCTTAGGTCTGAACCCTTTTTTGATCCTAAATCTCTAATTTCCCTGTTTAGACGTGATCCCGGCTCGCTCATCCAGCATGGAACATTCAGAAGATGAACCGCGTCTTCGAGAGCGTAAGCACCTAAGACCGTCCAATTAAGGATTATAGAAGGGTGAAGGCATTGAAAATAAAACCTTACAACGAAAAAGTCCCCCATCCAAAAAGTCTAGACAGAGTTAACAGAACTAGACTAGACTTACGACGGGCAAACAAGTTAAACTACAGCGGCATCCAAACATTCAGTGTTTTAGGTGGTCTCTGTAGTCGCAACAGCGATGACAAATTAAGTAGAGGAGTGAATCTGTAATGACAACGCTAAATAACGATTCTAATGTAGTAGATTTAAACCTTCCGGGACTAGGGCCGGATACAATTTTTGCCCAAGCCGGCGGTGATTTCGTTAGAACTTCTACCCTGGGCGGCAGCTTAATATTTGGCGAAGGCGATAACGATACTATCGTTTCAGTAGGCCCGAACGACACCATTTACGGTGGCAACGACGAAGACTCAATCAGATCTCAGCGCACTCCCGCCTTGCTCTTTGGCGACTCCGGCAACGACACCATAGTCGCTGAAGCCCGCGCTACGCTAGTGGGGGGTCCGGGAGACGACTTCCTCCAAGCTAGTGTCGAAGCTAACCTCATGTTTGGTAATGAGGGTGCAGATATACTTTTGGGCGGGGGCAAGAACAGAGACACCCTTTACGGTGGCAAAGGCAATGACTCGATCGGTTTCTTCAAATCAGGTGGAGACAACAACCTTGGTATTTCCCTAGCTGGAGGCTCCGGTGGCAATGAAGGAAGCAACTTCTTGCGGGGCGACTTGGGTGACGACTTGGTTGTGGGCATCAATATCAGAGACAGCCTCTTCGGCGGTAGAGGCAACGACACGGTGCAGGCTGTTGGCAGCAGCAGCTACCTGGAGGGCGGTGAGGGCGACGATTCTTTATATATTAAGAATCCTACCCAGACCCAATTCAACCCATTCACTGGTAACAGCAACGATACTGTGACTGTCGGCGTTGAAAAAATCACTTTGCAGGGCGGTGCGGGCAACGATACTATCACTGGCGGTTACGGCCAGTCGGCTGGTGGCAAAAACTTGTTTGACGGCGGCGACGGTAACGACAGGATAACGGTTTTCGCCACGCAGGATACCGCCCTCGGAGGTGCAGGCAATGACTTCATCGAATCGACTACTGTGCCACCCCTCTTTAACCCATTACCTAACCCAGCGGGTCAGACATTTATAGGCTCTCGGAGTTTACTGGACGGCGGGGCGGGCAACGACACGATCATCGGTGGCTTTTCCTCTGCCTCTGATACGCTGATTGGCGGCGAAGGCGAAGATACCCTGAGCGGTATCTTTCGTATAGCCTCTGGTGGAGATGGCAACGATACGATCAATGCCAATGGTACTTTTACTGGTACTACTCCTATTTCTATTACTCTTGAAGGCGGCCTGGGTAACGATCGCTTAATTGGCAATATTACCAATCCTGTCGGCACCATCGTCACCAACATCATGAACGGTGGCGCGGGGAATGACACAGTGATTTTTGGTACTGTGCGCGATCAGTTGAGTGGCGACGCTGCCGGCGATGACTTCATCTCCTACGCTAGCACCGTTGACTTTAACACTCCCCTTCGTACAACGACGAATGTTATTAACGACAGCCAGGGCAACAACATCATCTTTGGTGCCAACGGTAGTGATGTCATCAATACTGGTAGCGGGAATGACATACTGTTCGGCGGCCCAGCCATTCTTCCCAACGCAACCTTATTTGATGGAGACGATACCTTAAATTCCGGCGCTGGAAACGACACCCTGGTGGGCGGCTATGGTAACGACGTATTGATCGGAGGTGATGGTGACGACTCTCTCGTCGGCGGGCCTGGTGCAGACACGCTGATTGGTGGCAACGGTAGTGACACCTTTTACTTCACCAACTTCGGTGAGGGTGCTGGTGGTGGGTTCGGGAACGGCACTAACCCTGACCAAATCCAAGAGTTTGTCAGCGGTCAAGACAAGCTTCTGTTCAAGCGCGATGGTGGCTTCCCCGGCTTGAACCCATCCCCCAATACGAATCGACTTGGTACTCCATCTTTCCTTTCAATTGACACTGGGAATTACGCGGACAGTACAATTGCACCGTCAACTGCACCAACGTTAATCGTTTACGAGGCTGGGAATGGCAGACTGCTTTACGACCCTAACACCTCTGTTGCTGGCGATGCTTTTTACCTGGCACTTATCGGCAACAAACCAAGTATTACTGTGAATGACATTAACCTGATTTAATTTGAATAGGAGTTGTAAATAGGATTCTGAAAAGATCGCCTTACCAACTCTAAAAACTTAATGTGTTATGTTTCGAGCTGGGGATATCAATCCCTGGCTTTTTTATTGGTATTAGGGCATCGGGCATGGGGCATGGGGCATGGGGCATGGGGCGGGTTCGCCGATGATTTTGGTCACCCACAAACAATCTTGAAAAACCCGCCCTCGCCCAACCTTTTTTACAGTCAGAAATTTGGTGAAAAGCCCGGTTTCTTTGGTCAAAGGGCGGGTTTATATAAGATATTAAGGGTTTTTCTTGGATTCAGGAGAAGAAGATTTTGTCGCTTTCGGATCTGCTTTTTCAGTCTTCGGGGAAGGCTTTGGATTGGCAATTTGTGGCGCAACTGATGGCTTTGAACTCGCCGATGATGGTTTCGGAGAGGCAGGTGCTGTTAATGGCGCAGCAGGGGCTGTCTTAGCGCCTAAAATGCTGGCATCTCCTGTGTCAAATAAGCCTGCAATACAAGCAATCATCATTGTGGCTAATGTGCCGACAAATAATGCTTTCCAACCGAGTTCAGAAATGTCTTTGCGCCTGGATGGAATGAGGGCGATTGTACCACCGACAAATATGCCGACAGATGCGAGGTGGGCAAAGCCGGAAAGGGCGTAGCTGACAATCAAGACTGTGCGATCGCTAATCAGTCCTTTTCCTGCAACTTCTGCTAAAGTTTGATAAGGTGGAATTGCGGTTTCCAAGAGTCGGCGGCCGATAATTATCGATGCTTGCCAAGAGTCTTCGAGGGGAACTCCGGTTAGCAGTGTCAGAGGATAAAATAAGAATCCCATGATGTTGGCTAGGGTGACAACTTTGAAAACTCCACCAATCGGGTTGGGTAAAATTGCTAGCCAGCCGAAGAATTGATTGATCAAGGATACTAAACCTAAGATTAGGATCAAAACGGCTGCGATCGCAACTGCCATCTTTACCCCGTCCAATGCACCGATGATTGCAGCATCCAAAGGGCTAACTCGTTCGATGGGTTCTCCGCCCACTGTCTCCTGTTGACGGATTTCGCCGCCCATATCATCAATTTCTTCTCCTACAAATTCTCTACCTTTAGACTTGCGTTCTTCCTTGGGAATACCGCCCATTGTCAGTGGTATGCCTGTTTCGGGAACTAAGATTTTGGAGAGGACGAAGCAAGCCGGAATTGCAATAATTGAGGCTGAAACTAAATGCCCTAAAATGTTGGGAAAAACAGGTTTGAGGAAGCTAACGTAAATTGCTAAAGTTGACGAAGCCGCTGTCCCAAAACAGCATGAGAGAATTGCACAAAGTTCCGAACGAGTCATTTCTGGCAAGTAAGGTTTGACGACAATTGCTGCTTCTATTCCTACGAAAATATTGGCAGCGCCGCTGAGTGCTTCGGCACCGCTCAAACGCATTGTCTTATAAAAGATTTTGGCGAAAACTTCTGTGATAATTTGAATAACGCCGATGTTGTATAGCAAAGCCATGAGGCCGGAAAAAAAGATGACTGTAGGTAAAGCTCGAAAGGCGAAAATGTATCCTAAATTTACTGGGGAGTCTTGACCGGGGATTGGTACAATGTTTTTGCCGAATACAAATCTAGCCCCAGTGTCAGCGGCGGTAAATACGCTGTCGAGTAAGCTTGTAAACCATTCTAGGGCGATGCGAGTTGGGGGAAACAGGAATACTAAAAATCCTAAGACTAATTGCAGTCCAATACCCCAGATGATGACGCGCCAGGGAATATACTTGGATTGTCGGTTTTCGGAGAAAATCCAGGCGATGCCACATAGGCCAAAAATGCCCAGAAATGAGATAAAGTTGTAAATAGACATGACCCTAGTCCTTGAAATATCTGAGAATATCGGCTGACGCCTTATATCAAATCAGTTATACTCTTCATTTGAGGGCAAATGTCAAAAAAATTAACTCTTGGAGTTCTGCGGAGCTTTCGCAACCCTTGATTTGCCCTAATTACCAGCAGTTTTAATATATATAAACTCGAACACATGGAAGCTTTTGCTCCAAATCCTCCCGAATGGACTGCGACAGCCGTTCACGCTCATCTATTTTGCTGTCCTAAATGCGGTGCTAGCTGCACGGAGGCGCATGAGGTCTGGATTAATCGCCGATCGCCAGTATACACTGAATTCAACCGCCGCAAGTGGCAGGAGTTTTATCGTTGTCAGTGCGCTGGTGTCTGGTGGGCTTGGAGTAGCGATAGGCCTCCTTCTGAGCTGGTGCGTAGCGATGACAGCGTGGATGAGGGTTCTGATGATGTTTTTTGAAGTATTCCTCCATGAAGGTGTCTTCAAAAAACCTGCGGTTAATGGTTGAAGGTTAACCGTTAACCTTCAACTGTCAACAATCACCTGATGGTACAACCGGAATTGATATCAAGGCTGTTTCTCAAATCAATTAATCTAACACGTCAAGTATTCCATTGACTACGCCTTTCATGACTTTTTCAATCATTTTTAATTCGTTGTCTTTGATAGCTGGATTTAAAAGCATTGCCTTAATTCGCTCTCTATCAGCGCGAGTTAGTTCACCAAGAGAAAATATTTCATCGACTGTTTCTTGAGTTAAAAAGGGGAAGTCTTGAGTTTGGATGGTTGACATGATTGGTGTCTCAAATAATAAATAGTCTGTTGTTAACTTTTTTAGATGAACCAGTTTTATTAGTTAGTTTTTGAGGTTTTATCAAAACTTTTCACAACTATATGACTTAGGGGGGATTTTGTCAAGATATTAAGTATATAGAATGGGGCATTGGGAATTGGGCATCGGGAATTGGTTAGGTTGCTTTCTTCAATCTAAAATCCAACATTTAAAATCTAAAATCGCATGGAAAATTGGTCAGGTTGCTTTCTTCAATCTAAAATCCAAAATCTAAAATCTAAAATCGCATGGTTTATTTTCGCTCTGTTTTAATATTGACTTTAGGTTTTTGGCTGCTACCACTAGCAGTTAAATCGCAACCTGTCACTCCCGCTGCTGACGGTACAAATACTGTTGTTAATCCTGAGCAAAATCGCTTCGACATTAGCGGTGGCAAACTTTCTGGAAATGGTACAAATTTATTTCATAGTTTCAGTCAATTTAATCTGAGCGAAGGTCAAATTGCTAATTTTCTGACTAATCCCAAGATTCAAAATATTTTAGGGCGAATTTCCGGCGGAGATGCTTCTGTGATTAATGGAATCATCTCTGTGAGCGGTGGAAACTCGAATTTATTCCTGATGAATCCTGCCGGAATTGTCTTCGGTCAAAATGCTATTTTAAATGTGCCTGGATCTTTTTTTGCAACGACTGCTACAGGGATTGGTTTCGGCAATAGTTGGTTTAATAGCAGCGGAATTAATGATTATCAATCCTTGGTTGGAAATCCGACTCAATTTAATTTTAGTAATTCACAATCTGGTCTAATTGTCAATGCTGGAAACCTGGCAGTTGGTAGCGGGCAAAGTTTAACTTTGCTTGGAGGAACGGTGATTAATACAGGACAATTATCGGCTCCTGGTGGTCAAATTACTGTGGCTGCTATTCCGGGAAGTAATGCTGTTCGGATCAGTCAAACTGGCAATTTATTGAGTTTAGAAATTACTCCTGGTTTGCAGTCTGAAAAAAATGCGATCGCACCGATCGCATTGCCACAGCTACTCACAGGGCCAGGAGTCATGTCAGCCACGGGTTTGACGACTAACGCTCAAGGTCAATTGGTGCTGACTGGCGACCAAACAGTGGCGGTAAATCCCGGAAGTGCGATCGTTTCTGGTGCTATCAATGTCTTTGCTCCCGTTGGTGTCAATGGTGGTAGCGTCAATATTTTAGGCGAAAAAGTAGGGCTGTTCGGTGCGAATATCAATGCTTCCGGGACTGGTGGCGGAGGCGTTGTCCGCGTTGGCGGCGGTTTCCAGGGACAGAAACCGATACCAAATGCCCTCGTAACTTATGTTAGTCCTGATTCTACGATCGCACTAAATGCGATCGACCGTGGGAATGGCGGCACTGCGGTAATTTGGGCAGACAATATCACTCGCTTCTTTGGTAATATTACGGCTCGCGGCGGCACTGGTGGCGGTAACGGTGGAACAGTGGAAGTTTCGGGGAAACGTTCTTTAATTTTCCAAGGAGAGGTCGATACCCGCGCGACTAACGGTGCGATCGGCACTTTTCGGCTAGATCCGACAAATATTACGATCGTCAACGGTAACGGCGCAACCAGCAGTGCTACCGACGGGCAACTAGAAACGGCAGCAGAATCCAGTCAAACCATCATCTCCGAAGTGCAGTTAGAACGGATGGCCGCCGGCAGCAATCTGATTTTAGACGCAACCAGCAATATCATCCTCCAAGACTTAGCCGACAACCGACTGCGACTCCAAGCCAGAACCGGAGACGCTGTGACTTTTAGAGCAGGTGGAGTGTTTTTTGTCAATGACTCCCAGGATTTAATCGAGACTCAAGGTGCTAACGTCAATATTTTTGCTAACAGCATCTCTCTGGGCGGACTGAATGCTAACGGTGGCAATATCGCTCTCAATGCTAATGGCATTGACTTGAGAGGCGATCGCGGTTCCGTCAGCAGCGCGGGGGGAACAATTCGCTTACAACCCAATGACAGCAGACAAATTCAGCTCGGTGGCAGTGGTGATATTTTGGGCATTTTGGACTTGACAGCAACGGATATGGGTGCTCTGGGGAATTTTCGTTCGATCGCGATCGGGCGCACCGACACCAGTTCGATCGCAGTCGTCGTACCCACAACCATCCGCAGCCCCCTCACACTTCAAGGAAGGTCGATCGACATCCAACACTTTTTGACAGCAGTCGATAACGCTTCCCTCACCCTCGATGGGCCTCAAACCGCGATCGCAGCCAATATCACTACCAACGGTGGCGATATCGCTTTTACTGGAAACGTGTCTCTCAATGCTGATGCAGCTTTGAGTACCCAAGCTAGGGGCAACATTCTGTTTCCCGCAGCCCTTGAAGGCAATTACGCACTCAGACTAAACGCTCAACGAGTGCTGTTTGGTGGTACGACAGGTCAAGTTACACCCCTGGCAAGTTTGACTGTCAACGCCCGCAATACCGAAGTTTCTGGCAATATAACCGCAGTCGGCGACATCGATTTTAACAGCACCTTCAACCTCCGCCGCAACGCCACAATTTCTGCTACTGCTGGCAATATCACCCTTGCTAATATCGACAGCGCCCTAGATACTGCCAATAATTTGACTGTGCTAGCTGGTGGCAATATTACTTTGAGAAATGCGATCGGTCAAACTCAGGGCTTGGGCTTGCTCTCGGCTGATGCTACGGCTGTGACGGTGAATGCGCCAATCAACGCCCGTAATTTGAGGGTGAATGCAGTAGATTCGCTTGTGATTAGGGGGGGTACAGCAAATACTTCAGGAGCTGATATCAAGGCAGCAAATATCCTCTTAGATGGTAATCTCACAACGAATGGTGGGATTGTTAACCTGCAAGCAACTCGCGAGGTTCGGACTGGCAATATTACCTCCAACGGCGGGAGGATTCGGGTTGAGGGCAATACTGTGACTGTGGGTGCGATCGACTCGGCGACAGCTACGGGAACTGGTGGCCCGATCGCCCTCACCAGCAATGCTGGCGCTCTCACTGCGGGAGGTTTGAATGCGAACGGCGCAAGCGGCGGAAATATCTCTCTCACCTCGTCTGGGAGCATTTCTGCCCTGGATATCAATGCTAGTGGTAGTCGGGGAAATGGCGGTAATGTCTCTGTAAATGCGATCGGCAACATTCAATTGGGTTTTGTCAATGCTCAAAGTGGTAGCACAGGGATTGGTGGCAATATTGAGATCGCAACCGGGGGTTTATTTCGATCGAACAATGTTTTCAACGATATATCAGGCAATCTTGCCAGTATTTCTAATGCCGGAGGTGCGGATAGGGGTGCGATCGTAATTCGACATGGAGGAGGGGGTAGCGATCGACCTTTTGTAGTTGGTGGCGGAGGCGAAAATGGCACACAGGGAATCATTAATGCTGGAGCGGGAAATGCAATTTTACCTACTCTTTCTTTTGGGGAAACTTACACTCAGGCAACTTTGTTAAATCAGATTTCCCTAATCACCACCGGCGCACCACCAACTCCTCCACCAACTCCTCCACCAACTCCCCAACCAACTCCTCAACCAATTCCCGAACCAATTCCTCAACCCATTCCTCAACCAATTCCAACCATCAATCCTATCACAAAACTGTCAATTCCTGCGTCTTTGCAGGTCGAATTGCGATCGACCAATAAAAGCTTTCCAGTCAGTCCTGAATTGCTCACTCCCTCTCGCCGATTCTCTGCTGCGGGAGTGGGAGTTTTAGCCTTTGAGCAAACATTTACACGGGAGTACGAAAAATATCTAGATTTGTCTCCAAGAACCCCAATTACTAATATGTCGGTGATTTACGAAACTCTTCGTAAGAATGAGAGAATTACCGGAGTTAAATCTGCAATTATCTATATGAATTGGGTGAGCGGTGGCGAGGCAAAAGCCATCAAAGAAAATGATTCTGTGCTAGTGGCAAGTCGGGATTTATCTAATCTATTACCAGTTAGACAAAATCTCCCAAAAGGGAAGGAAAATCTAGAGAATAATTATTCCCATAGTTTCTTAGAAAAGGCATTAACTCAGAACACAAAAGTAGTTGCCGATGTTGCTCGTGGAGAAGTTTTGGAATTAGTTTTAGTGACGGCTAATGCTGAACCGAGGCGCGTTTTAATTCCGAATGCTACCAGATGGCAGGTATTGCAATTAGCCGACGCATTTCAAACCGAAATTACTAATCCCAGAAGGAGAAGTAGTATTAGTTATTTGGATTCTGCTCAAAAACTGTATAGCTGGTTGATTACACCATTATCCTCAGAAATCACAGGTTTAAAGATTGATAATTTAATGATTATTCCGGCGGCTGGTTTGCGAAGTGTGCCGTTTGCTGCACTTTACGATGGTAAACAATTTTTGGTGGAACAATACAGCCTTAGCGTGATACCGAGTTTGAGTTTGACTGATATTCGCTATGCTAATATTGCTGATGATGAAATTTTGGCAATGGGCGCGTCGGTGTTTGAAGATAAAGCGCCTTTACCTGCGGTACCAGTTGAGCTAGAGTCGATCGTACCACGCGATCGGGGAACAACTTTTTTGAATCAAGATTTTACCCTAGGGAATTTGCAAACTCAGCGGAAAAATCGACCTTTTGGGATCATTCATTTAGCCACTCACAGCGAATTTCTGCCGGGGGAACCGAAAAATTCTTACATTCAGTTGTGGGATACTAAGTTACGAATCGATCAAATGCGACAGTTGCAGTGGAATGAACCGCCTGTAAATTTGTTAGTTTTGAGTGCGTGTAGTACGGCTTTGGGCGATGAAGAGGCGGAGTTGGGGTTTGCGGGTTTGGCGGTGGCTAGCGGTGCTAAATCGGCTTTGGCAAGTTTGTGGGAAGTCAGTGATGATGGGACTTTGGGGCTGATGACGGAGTTTTATCGGCAGTTGCGGACTCCCAGACAGGGAGGTAATTTGATCACTAAATCTGATGCTTTGCGACGGGCGCAGTTAGAGATGTTGCGGGGGCGGGTGCGGATTCAAGATGGGGTGTTGCGGGCGATCGCCCATAATGATACGATCGTGTTACCACCAGAAATTGCCATGCGAGGCGATCGAATTCTTTCTCATCCCTATTACTGGGCCGCTTTTACACTGATTGGAAATCCTTGGTAATTTGGGAATACACTTAACAGTTAACAATCAGGACACGGCAGTGCCGTTTCCCTACCGCGATTAATTGTAGGGAAACGGCACTGCCGTGTCCTCTGCAATCCCTTGCCGTGTCCTCTCACCGCAATCCCTTTTCTCGCAAAAACGCATCAGCCCAAACAGCATCTTCTTCCTTGAGTCGCGGCACCGGCGCTTGAGTATAATCGAGCGATAAATCAAATCCTGCTCTATCATAAACGCCACTGAACAAAGCTTGCAATTCCACATAAACTTCTGCATCTCCTAGCTGCAACGGTAAAAGAAATGGTGGAATTTCTTCTCGCACGGTAAAAGCATATAATTGAGCTCTGGGCCGAC
Organism: Oscillatoriales bacterium; assembly: GCA_043742065.1. Taxonomy (GTDB): domain Bacteria; phylum Cyanobacteriota; class Cyanobacteriia; order Cyanobacteriales; family Microcoleaceae; genus Microcoleus. Next base: position 14,718 of record JAYTZD010000093.1, on the reverse strand, counting down.
GATTTCCCCGACTAACCAAAATGCGATAATCTGTGTTTGTCCCACCCATCATCGGCATTTGCTTCCCCGCTCTCAGCAAGTCAATTTCTACTAAATGAGAGGAACTTCTCAACACTTCTTGTCGCTTATTTTCATACTCCTCTCTTCCTTTGCCGCCGCGTTTGTTCTTGGGAGAAAGAATCTCTATTACCGTTATTACCCGATTCGTGCCTACCTCTCGAAGTTCTAAATAACCTTCCCTAGCTTCTTCTAATATCGGCACTGTAACTGTTATCGGTTCAGGATGCAGCAGGGTTGCAGTCGCGGTCGATTGACCACCAGTTGATGGCTTAGAAAATATTGTCACGTCAGGAATTGCCAAGAAATCGCTATCTGCTGCATCACTCAAATAAATCCGCTTTTCAATTGCGACTCGGTACTTAGGCCGCAGGGCAGGCCCTATGGCATCGGCTATTGCGGTAATTAACCGATGATGTACCTCCGGCCAAAACTCTGAATTTTCTAAGTACGGGTCAACCCCTGGAAATGGAGATGGCATTTGATTACCTCAAGTGATAGTGTTCTAAGTTTAATCTAATTTTCGATGATTAATTTTCTTCACTATGCTGGAAATTTCGCCAAATTTCTTGATGACATACGTGCCAAAAATACAGCGCTAAATTTACCAAGGCTAATAACTTAGTTCCATCTTCTAACATTGCGTGCATTCCTAGAGTTTTTGCTGTAAATACATCTTCAAATCGGGAAATTGCAAATAAAATAAATGCTGCAATTAATGGCAAATAAGGAGTAGTTATGATGAACCTCCAAAACTTAATGCCGTAGATAAAAATACAACTCGCATAAGACAAATAAATTATTTTTTTTGATACTCCTAAGCTAGAAAGAATCAAAGTTATCCGAAACCTGTCATCAATAAACAAAAATCCCAACAACAAAGCACTAAATAATAAGAATATCTCGACTCGACTACGGGCTTTTTTTTGTCGAAGCACTCCGAAAGTAAATGCACAAGTGATCACGGCGACACACCATAAAACTTCCGAAACTCCTGTTAAAATACCTTCGTAAGGCGACCCATAATTAAATGGATCGCTAAACAAACGATCAAATCCAGTTCCCTTACGTGTCAGTTTCGCATATACACCTAGTACACCCAACATGAGTATAGTCAGAGTGTTGAACACTACCAAAAACGGTATATGAGTCAATTGTTTTTTGATCGTCTTTAAAAAAATTAAAAAATTTGGCATTTGCTCAGACAAAGGTAAAATTTTCATAAAAAATATCTCCAATCAATAGAGGTTTTTACTAATGTAGCAATAGCCAAACCACGAATGTAGTGCCACGATCCGTTGGATATAAATGCGATCCCGCAGAGGGCAGCCACTCAGGATTTACTGGGGAATATACTTCTATTTCTCCTTGCATTTGATGGACTAAATCGCGGGCGATCATTAAGCCTAATCCGGTTCCGGGAATCTCTGTTTGTGCTTTTTCCCCTCGGTAGTGTCGTTCAAATAAATGCTCTAAATCCTGGGGGGGAATTCCTGAACCTGTGTCGCTGACGGCAACGGCTATGGCTGGCGATTGATGCTTTTTGGTTTGAGTATTTGCTGCTTTGTATTCTACTTTAATATAAATTCTGCTACCCACGGGGCTATATTTTAAGGCATTGTCAATTAAATTGCTCAAAACTTCCTGCAAAGCTCGATCGCTCCCTGAGACTTTCGGCAAATCAAGAGGAATGTCTGCTACCAATTTTAGCTTTCTTTCCGAGGCGATCGCCTCGGCTGAAATTAACAGTGGTTTTAAGACTTCCGCGACTGAGCAGGATTGATCAAAATTCGTCACAGGGGATAGCGACAGAGGAGAATGCCGATTTGATTCCACCTTGGACATTTCCCTGTCTGAAGTACCAGATGGTAGTCTCAGATTTGCTTCGCCGATGTCAACGGTGCGATCGAACTGTAACAGCAATTCTTGCAGCCGATCGCTCTCTCGGACAATACTTGAAGCCACATTGCGGTTTTTGTCTTCCGGTACGATCCGTTTTACCAGCAGTTTGCCAAAAGTTCGCAAGGCTGTCAACGGACTTTTGAACTGGTGTAGCAAGTTCTGCATCGTGTCATAAACTTGAGCTTGGATTTGTCCCTGCTGACGCAATTCTTGCTGCATCCACTGCGATCGCTGGTCTAAAATTCTAGCCAAGGCTAAGGTACGAGCAATTTGCTGCATTTGAGCATCCTCTCGCTCGTTCCAAGGCCTGTCTTGTCTACCGCAGACCAGGAGTCCCATTACCGCTCCCTCGTGAATCAGAGGTGTCACAATTTGCCGCCTAGAAAGCCAACTATGCTCCGGGCCTGGGCACTGATTGGAATTGCTACTACAACCTGGAAGGGACTCTGGTTCGATCGCCCCCATCGCTAATTCTTGACTCCTAGTGAGAGAGGCCACCAGTCGCGGTATCGGCTTCACTGCCGAGCTTGCCGGAGATTCCAGCCTCAACGCCTGATTTTCTTCCCATGACTCTGAGGTTTCCGGGTAAACTGCGATCGGCACCAACTTTGCCTCGCTAGCTTCGATCAATTCTTCAGTCAGGTATACCGCGCTGAATGTCGCTCCCAAACTGACGACAATCGCCACCTGCGATCGACAAAGCTTCACAAATTCTGAACTGGCTGGCATTAACATGATCGCCACATTAAGATATTTAACGGAATTATGGAATAAGTTACAACAGCAAACTTGCAGATTACAGACTTTTGTGTTCTCTCGGCAGAACGCTTTTGTAAAGAAAAAATGCTTATTTTCTCTGTAGGTATAGCTTTCAGACTTTCTGAGACTTTCCGTTGTCGAGACTTTCACAGCTTATCTACCACAGTTGCAGCACTGTTCTCGATCGCCCCAAATATTAAGATTATGTCGAATCATTAAATGGGCTTGATATTTTGAGCTAGAACGGATATACTCAGCTCGGATTTAGTAGCTATAATTACAACCTGTCTGCTCACAGAGGAGGTAAAGAAATTGGCCAGGAGACGCAAACGCAAAAGTCGCCGCCGACAAGAAGGACGCAGAATTTTAGAGTGCGTCCCTCAATATAGCATCGAGAGCGGCGAAGATAAACCCGTGACGGCGGCCCGCAAGTTCATCCATGCCGAAGGCATTGCTCCCCCAGCTTTGCTATTGGTCAAACGAAACGAGCATACCACCGATCGATACTTCTGGGCTGAAAAAGGTTTATTTGGAGCTCAATACGTGGAAGAGAACCATTTCTTGTTTCCCAGCTTAAAAGTGATGTTGGAGTCTACCGCAGAAAAAATTGCTGCGGTGTCAGCCAGTCGCGCATAGCTCAAAGCTCCAAACCCAGAGTCCAAAAAGCTCAATTTAAGACACTGAGTTCAAAACGCTCAACTTAAAATGCTGAGTTCAAAACATTGACGGCAATGTTTGTGTAACTTTTTTCATAACAGCCCTAGAACGATCATTGTCTAGAGGGTGTCAACTGAAATTTAAGCGAAAAGTCCTTAAAAAGTTAGGTATAAGGAGCCATCGCAACAGGAGCGATCGCCACAAGGGCGATCGCCACAGTCGGCACTCTCAGGATAGTGACTTTTTTTGGAACCACTGTTTCGACAGTCTGTTTGAATATTGGCTCGATCGAGCGAATAATCAACAAACGGAACTCAAGCATTCATCGGTTTGCCTGCTCTAAGTCCCAGAAAAAGATACATTCAACACTGATATTTCTACCAATGCTATGCCGACAGCATCTAGATTATCAGAAAATGTGACCAAGAATTTCAAAGGTGGTAGAAGCCCCCGGATTTATCCGTGGAATCAATCCAAAATCGAAGATCCTCAAGAAAGAGCACTTATCCGTGGGGTCAATCGAAAATCGAAAATCGAAAATCGAAAATCGATTGACCAAGAAATTGGGATACAAGCCCCGTCCTTCTAGGACGGCTTTGTGTTATAATTTAAGTGGTTGAAATCCCCACCTAAGAGTGCAGCGATATATACTCATCAGAGTTGAAACCGGGACTGCTCCAGTAATAGGGAAAGACTGAAGGGCAATGGTTATAATCCAACCTGGAAGCAAAACAAAAGTATTGTTAGTTAAAACAAAACGATACATATAGTCGGGATAGGGCATTGCCACGACTCTAAACGGACATGGAGGAAGAGTAAGACAACCGGGCGTTGCATCATCCGATGAAGTGTCAAGAATCCCCGCTCGTTTACGACGGGGAGTATGTCAAGGCAATTAAGTAATATAACGAAGGAAGTAAGTGTTAGGAGTGAAAAACTTGAAAAAAGTAGAAGCTATTATTCGTCCGTTTAAGCTTGACGAAGTGAAAATCGCCCTCGTCAATGCTGGGATTGTGGGTATGACTGTTTCTGAAGTTAGAGGTTTTGGCCGCCAGAAGGGTATGACTGAACGCTATCGCGGTTCTGAGTACACGGTTGAGTTCTTGCAAAAGCTCAAGGTCGAGGTCGTTGTTGAAAACGATCAGGTTGACATGGTGGTTGATAAAATTATCGCGGCTTCCCGCACCGGCGAGATTGGCGATGGCAAAATTTTCATCTCTCCCGTAGAACAAATTATCCGAATTCGGACTGGGGAAAAGAACCAGGAAGCAATCTAGGAAATTTGGGAATTGGGAATTGGGAATTGGGAATTGGGAATTGGGAATTGGGCATTAATTTTCCTTCTTCCTTCTTCCTTCTTCCTTCTTCCTTCTTCCTTCTTCCTTTACTTGACAATTGTCTCCATTTGTGGTAATAGAGACTGGAATGCTCGGCCTCGGTGGGAGTGCGATCGTTTAATTTCCGGTGTCATTTCCGCAAAAGTCTGTTGCTGTGCGGGAACATAGAAAATCGGGTCATACCCGAAACCTCCCGTACCGCGAGGACTGTGCAGGATTTCACCACGGCAAATTCCTTCTACTTGCAGGGCAATTGTACCGTCTGGACGGGCGATCGCGATCGCACACACAAACTGTGCTTGTCGGTTTTCTTGGTTTCCCAATTCTGTCAGGAGTCGAGAAATCCTGTCAGCATCGGTTTTGCCGTAGCGCGCTGAGTAAATTCCAGGTTGACCATCGAGTGCATCTACCATTAAACCAGAATCATCTGCGATCGACCATTCACCAGTTGCTTTAGCAATTTCCGAAGCTTTCAAACAAGCATTAGCAATAAAAGTCTCGCCAGTTTCCTCTATTTCTAACTCTTCCGGTTTCAGTTGCAAATCCCATCCCAAATCCTGAAGATAAACCTGCATTTCTTTGAGTTTGCCGGGATTACTGGTAGCGACAACTAGCAATTTGCGATCGGTCATAATTTCAATTAAAACTTTGCATTGATATTAACTCACATTTTGGGAAAATGGTTGCAGCAAAATTCCCAAAATCTTATCAACCTGATTAATATAGTATTCTGTCGGATCGATAAACAGAGTAGTTTCCTCTAAAATCAAGAACTTCCAGTTAGTACCAGTCGTCACAGCACCATAAATGCGATCGACCTCACTACCTTGGTTTTGATTGAAACATTGAGCCGCCACCATTGCCGCCGCGCATTGTCCCAACCCGCCAATAATATCTTCTTTTTTCGCTTCAAAGATAGTCACAACTGGAGCACTGATGAACAATTGTTCCTGAGAACCGCTAATCAAATAATCACAAAATCCTTGCAATCCTCTGGCTGGATCGACCGTAAAATCCTTACCAGAAAACAGCGAAACTCGCTTGTTTAACAACCGCCTAACTTCTGCCAAAATCGGAGCAATTAAAAACTCCGATCGAGCCTTTTCTGTGGAAATAGCAATTGCTAAAGGCACGTAATCGTTTAAAATAGTTGTTAAGATTTCCGACGGTGGCACAGGGGATGTCGCGGCAAACAAATCATGATTTTCATCTAAAGTTAAACCAAAATCGTTTTTAACTCTAGCAAGGCTGAAATCGCTGTATGCCATCTTTTTTGTTCCAATTTTAATCCCGATCGCCAGATATGACAATCGATCGACCGTCACAGTCAAATTATATATCTCAGGCTTAAATTATAGCATAAAAATTATTGCGATCGCCATAACTGATGCGCCTTTCTAAATTCTACCTTTTAGCTTTTTTTCTAATTACAGCCCTCTCCATCCATAGCTGTGGAATACGAGATGAATATGCAGCCTATGAGATTATGTCTGCACCAGTCTGGTCAACCGATAGCCAGCAAATTGCTTTTGTAGCAACCCACGGAAAAAATGAAAGACCATATATGAACTGGGAAATCTATAAAGTCAATGTCAACGCTACAGGATTGACCCGACTTACCGATAATCCAGAAATGGATATTGACCCAGCTTGGTCGCCTGATAGTCGGCGAATCGTCTTCTATTCAAATCGCAAATTTAAGCAGCAAAAAGGAACTGAACATTGCTGTGGCAGCCTCTATGCGATCAATTCTGACGGTTCAGAACTCACGCAAATTACCAGAGATATTGGCTGGGCAAAAAATCCACAATGGTCGCGCAGCAGCAATCGGATTGCCTTTGAAGGAGAAGGAAAAATTTATGTAATCAACTCAGATGGTAGCGGTTTAGTGAAGCTAGTTGATTTGGGAAATAACCAAGGCGAGTCAATTACTAAGAACTCGCCTATTTGGTCGCCAGATGGCAAAAAGATTGCTTTCAAAAGCAATAAGCTAGAATTAATTAATGTCAACGCAACAAATCGAATTCAGATTTCATCTAGCAGTGAAGATTACGCACCTGCTTGGTCTCCCAACGGCAAACGAATTGTCTACACTCGCGGCATCTATACAGGTGATGCCAAACAAGGAAAAACGATTAGTCAGGTTTGGCTGGCTAATACTGACGGTTCGGGAAAACCTCAAAAGATAGCCGACGGGGCTGGGGCGGCATGGTTGCCAGACGGTAAGCGAATTGCCTTTACTTGTTCCTCAAAATCACAGCAAGATGATACCGAAAAATCGTTTATTTGTGTGATGAATTCCGACGGTTCAAATTTGATTAAATTAAAACAAAACGTTCGTTCTTTCACATGGTCGCCTGATGGTAAAAAGATTGCATTCATTCCTGATTCGTATCCTGAAGTCAGACTCTATGTGATGAATGCAGATGGTTCTGAATTGTTACAATTAGCAGGAAAGCCTGAATCATTTAAAAATCCTTAGACTAGGCGCAACTACGAAGGAAATTAATTTTTTTATTAACCACACAGGACGCAGAGAATAAGCAGGAAAAAATAAGTGAAAATAAATTTTTTATTTCAAAGAATTATTCTGTTAATTATCGGATTGTCAATAAATTTGATGATTTTTTTGATTCTAAATTTTATTATCCAAAATGGCTTTGCTACAATGTTCAATTTTGCAATTATATATCCTTTATTGGGTGTTCCTATATTTCTAATTGCAGTCATTGCTTTGTGTAGTATAGTTGCTGGTTTGTTGAGTAAGGACTAAAGTTCTTACTACAAACGAGTTTTTTAATGGCATCTATCTGTGGTGTGGGCATTTATCCGTGGGGTGCATCCCAATGTTGCTGGGGCGAAGCATTCCGGTAGTCAATCTGTGCTTATAACTAATAAATTATCTGCCGGAATGCTTCGCCCCTACGGATATATTTGCCAAAATTTAGATGCCCCTGCCCGTGTCACCTGCGGTTAAAAAAATTAACCTTTCTGCGCCCAACTCTTCGCCCAATTCAAGTTTTGCATTACTTCTTTCAAAGTCGCAGCTTCCGAATATAACCGCAACACTGGTTCAGTTCCGCTAAACCGAATTAACAGCCAACTTCCGTCAGCCAAACGGAATTTATATCCGTCAACTTTGTTGCAATCCACAACTGCTTTGCCGGCGATTTCTGTTAAAGGTTGATTTTCTAACAAATCCAGCAAACGCGATCGCTCGTCCATGTTTGCTAAGTGCAAATCGATTCTGTCGTAAGCTGAAGTAAAACCAGTTTCTGTTTGTAGTCGGCTATAGATGTCGCTCAAATCTTCGCCGGATTTGACAACGGCTTCTAACAAATACAATGCCGATAACAAAGCATCTCTTTCGGGAATGTGCGTACCGTAGCCGATTCCGCCGGATTCTTCGCCGCCGACTAAGACTTGGGTGGTTAACATTCGATCGGCAATATACTTGTAACCGATCGGCGTTTCAAACAAAGGTAAGTCGTACAGTTGGGCAATTTTGGGCATAATGTCAGAACCGCTGACGGTTTTAATGACTTCCCCAGTAAACCCGCGCCGTTTTGCTAGATGTTCGATTAAGATGGGAACTAGGATTTGTGAACTGAGAAAATTGCCTTGCGAGTCAACGGCTGCAATGCGATCGCTATCTCCGTCAAACACAAACCCGATCGACAAACCAGAACTTTTTCGCTGGTGAGTTCGCATCACCCGAAATAACTGTGAAAGGTAGCGTGGTAAAGGTTCGGGAGCACCGCCGCCAAATAACGGATCGCGATCGCTATTGACTTCGTGCACCGGAACTTCTAAAATTTGTGCCAATCCTCCGGCAGCCGCACCGTGCATCACATCTACAAATACTGTAATTTTGTGAGAGGCGATCGCACTTTTAATCGCATCAATATCCACCATTGCCCGCAGCGTTTTGCAGTAAGCTGGCCAAGGATTGAAATTCTCCAATTTGCCGGGAGTTGCTGAAATTGGTGCGGGATTTTCGAGTTTTGCTTCTATCTGTTGCGTCACTTCCGGCGAAACTGAACCTCCAAATCCGCCCTTGACTTTTAACCCTAAATATGCACCGGGATTGTGGCTGGCCGTCAGGACGATCGCGCCCAAAGCATTTAATTGTTTCGCAGCCAAACTAAAAGCCGGAGTCGGAGCATAAGAATCACTCAGTAACACGTCAAATCCTGCGCTCTGGACTGCCTTAGCTGCTGCGAGGGCAAATTCTTCAGCCAGAAATCGGCGATCGTAACCGACGATTACAGTACCGCTGGTTGCATCATGGCCACCAGTTTTTCCGAGAACTTGTGCTGCTAGAGGAGCTACTAACGCCACGCGATCGAATGTAAAATCGTCGGCAATAATGCCGCGCCAGCCATCTGTACCGAATTTAATAGGATTCATTGAGTCACCGAAAAACGAGCGGGAAGCCCCGGGTTAACGACATGGGGAGGAACGTGGCTGCGACTCCTGAAGTCGCCTAAAAATGAGTGCAGCGGCTTGAGTTTCAATGATACAATAGATGCAGCGATTAAGAACAACCATCTACGTGTTGAAATAATTTAATAAGGTGTAACTCCTGATTTAGCTCGTCTCGGCATGACCGTAGCCTGGTTAAACAAGTAATAGTGAATTATTGAGCGTACCTATCTGGCGTTGCGGTGGACTCAGAAAGCATAAAAAAGCTAAAAGTATACGCAAGGGTTGGATTAGTCCAATCTAAGTGGGTAGAGGTGCATTGATAACGCCTTTAAAAGTCCCTTTGTGGAATACGTTAAGAATCCCCCCGATTCATCGGTGGGGAGTATCAAAAGCCATAAGTCACCAGTCCATTTTATGGGCTGAACGGGCAATCGTCATCCGATTTTAGATTTGTAACTGGTTCCCAGGCAGAGCCTGGGAACCGATGGTTAGAGGCTCTGCCTCGTTTGCGGAGTAAAATATGAGGCAGAGCCTCTAGATATGTGTTACCAGGCAGAGCCTGGGAACAAGTCACCTACTAATTACAGCCAACAGTCAACAGTCAACAGTCAACAGTCAACAGTCAACTAACTAAAAGAATGACGGTTGATGGCGGATCAAATTCAGGAATTCCTCACGAGTTTTTTGTTCCTCCTGAAACACTCCCAACATCGCACTTGTCACTGTCCAAGCACCGGGTTTTTGTACGCCACGCATCGTCATGCACATATGACTAGCTTCCATCACCACAGCTACTCCTCTCGGTTCCAATATTGTCTGAACTGCTTCAGCAACTTGGCGAGTCAAACGTTCCTGCACTTGCAACCGTCGGCTGTACATCTCCACAATTCGGGCTAATTTGCTCAATCCCACTACTTTTTGATTGGGGATATAAGCGACATGAATTCGTCCCATAAATGGCAGCATATGGTGTTCGCACATACTGAATACGCTGATGTCCCGTACCAATACCATCTCATTGTGACCTTCGTCAAAAATAGCGCCGTTGAGCAGTTCTTCTAGGGATTGACTGTAGCCACTGGTGAGAAACCGCATTGCTTCTGCTACCCGCTTCGGGGTTTTGAGCAATCCTTCGCGTTCGGGGTTTTCTCCGATTCCTAGCAACATCGTTCGCACTGCTTCCATCATTTCCTCCTGACCTACTTCTGAGGGTATGGACACGCTGGATTCCTCACCGTTGGAGGAATTACGGTCTGGTCGAGTGGTGATATGGGGCAAGTTTTTGTCTGTGGTTTCTAAAAGTTTCATGCTGTCAGTCGAGAGTGTGTTCGAGCCATTGGAACCGTTGTTTGATGCAATTGTCATAATAATTTCGTGTGAGGATGAATCGATTTTGGATTTTGGATTTTGGATTTTCGATTGCGGAATGGAATTTCAAAATTTGGCTGTAGGGGCGAAGCATTTGGACAGAAAACCTTGGGTTTAACCGATAGTTGATCGCCCAAATGCTTCGCCATCTGGTATTTTGTGCAAGAGGTCTAATCTCAAGTTCACAAAACTCCAGCGTTGGACATGAGCGTGATTTCTTCAATTACTGCACTTGCTGGCAACTGAACTGCGTGCAGAATTGATTCGGCTACGATTTCTGGGGTTAACATGGCAGTGCGATCGAAGTCGGCTTGGACTGTTTCTGTGTCCCACATGGGAGTGTTGACAGAACCTGGACAGATGGCTGTTACGCGAATTCCGCGAGCCCGTTCTTCTGTCGCTACAGCCTTTGACAAAGCCATGAGACCGAATTTGCTGACGCAGTAGAGTCCCCAATTTGGGAAGACTTGGCTGCCGGCGATCGAGGAAACGTTGATGATGATTCCAGATTTGCGATCGCGCATTCCGGGCAAAATTCCTTCAATACACTGCCAGACGCTAGTCAAATTTAGGTCTAAAACTCGCTGCCAGTCGGCTAGAGGGGTTTCCGTCAAAGGGCCCGTGTAGCCCATCCCAGCACTGTTGACGAGGATATCTATTGGCCCGAATTGAGCTGCGATCGCGCTAATGCTACTTTGCACTTGCTCAATTTTTGACAAGTCTAACGGATAAGCTTCGGCTTTTACCCCGACGGCTCTAGCTGCGGCGGCAACGGCTGCTAAGTTTTCGGACTCTCGACTCACTAAAGCCAGGTTTATGCCGGCTTTGGCAAATGCTAAAGCTGTTGCTTTCCCAATCCCGCTGCTGGCTCCGGTAATCAGAGCCTGCTTTGTTGTCGGATAGTTCATAGAAAAAGTCGGTATGCGGGAAACTCAGTTTATTAGTCCTGGAGGCACGGGGGCCAGAAACCGGGTTTTTTACGAAAATATTTCGTTCCAACCCACAGATTAGATAAAAAACCCGGTTTCTTTGGGCGGAGTCCGTAAGTCCTGCTTATGAAAGAGCCCATGAGAACAGTTATTTCTGAGAGAAATATTAAGAACTGTTAAGCTGGTGTCACCTGAGCAATTATAACACTGCTGACAGATTCGCAGAATTATCAGTTGCGATTGGTAGCTCTGAATCGATCGCCTCAAGCCGAAATTTCTGTGAATACACCAATGTCACGGAACTTTTGATACCGCATTTGGCGACGCTGCTGGCTGGTGAGCCCACTCAGTTCTGCTAAATTTTCCAACAAAGCTTTTTTGAGCATGGACGCAGCCTTGAGGGGGTTGGAGTGAGCGCCACCAACTGGTTCTGGTACTATTTGATCCAGAACGCCCAGGTTTTTCAAATCCCAAGAAGTAATTTTTAGAGCTTCTGCTGCTAAGTTAGCTTTCCCAGCATCTTTCCAGAGGATAGCCGCGCAAGCTTCGGGGGTAGCAACGGTGTAGACAGAATGCTCCAGCATCAGCAATCGATCGCCCACGCCAATGCCCAAAGCACCACCGGAACCGCCTTCGCCGATGACGGTACAGATGACTGGAACATCCAGGCGAAACATTTCTCGGAGGTTACAGGCGATCGCCTCTCCTTGTCCAAACTGCTCCGCTTCTAAGCCCGCCCAAGCCCCCGGAGTGTCGATAAACGTGAAAATTGGCATTCCGAAGCGATCGGCGTGTTCCATCAACCTCAGAGCCTTGCGGTAGCCGCCGGGAGCAGCCATTCCGAAGTTGCGGGCAATATTATCCTTAGTGTCGCGGCCTTTTTGATGACCAATAATCACCGTAGGACACCCGTCTATGCGCGCAATTCCGCCAACTAGGGCCGGGTCGTCTCCGCCACGCCGATCGCCGTGAAGCTCGATCCACTCATCGCTAATTGCCTGAATGTAATCGAGGGTACTGGGCCGGCGCGGGTGACGGGCCAGTTGCAGCCGCTGCATGGGGGATAGGCTGCCAAAAATCTCTTGTCGCAGTTGAGCTGAACGCGCTTCGAGTTTACGAATTTCGTCAGAAACATCAACACCGTTTTCTTCGGCGAGTTGGCGAATCTGATGAATTCGCCCTTCGAGTTCTGCGAGGGGCTTCTCAAAATCTAAGAGTAGTGGTTTGCGATCGGGGTTTGGCACGCTGAGAATTTTTATGTATGTTTTGTGAGGTTTTGTCGATCCTACCAAAAGAATGGGGTCACTCCAGTATCATAAGCGCAGTCGAAGGGCAGGATAAACGCAGTTAACCGTCAACTGTCAACAGCCAACTGTCAACAGCCAACCGTCAACTAATCCAGATCAAAATGACAATAAAGGTCGGAAACCGTGTTTAACGGAAATCTCACCAATTTGCTCCATCTTTTCCACCGTAATTTGGTTCCGTCCCCAAGAAAAATTGGTATACAACTTTTCAAATTCCAGCAGCATTGATTCAGCAAAACAAGCAAACAACTGTCTACCCGGTACATCCATATTGACAATCTTCATGATTTTCCACTCAATATCGAGGGAATGTTCCACAATGCCACCATTGAGCACGTAGATTTCGGGATGCTGAACCTGAGTTGCCAGATTTTTCGGATAACCACCATCAATCAGCAAACAAGGTTGCTTCAATGTAGAGGGATCAATTTCTACCCCCTTTGGCATACTCGCCACCCAGACGACAATATCAGCTTGGGGCAGTGCCTCTTCCAAACCCATAATTTTGCCTCGTCCTAATTCCGTCTGCAAGTCTTGCAAACGTTCCTTGTCGCGAGCAATCAGCAACAATTCTGCTACATTAGTTTTGACATTGAGCCAGCGACACACAGCACTGCCAATATCGCCAGTCGCACCGCAAACAGCTACAGTAGCTTTTGACAATTCAATTCCCAATTTGGGGGCAGCTTGTTCTACTTGGCGACAAAGGATATAAGCCGTATGAGTATTACCAGTGGTGAAGCGTTCAAACTCCAACTTGAGATTGCGAATTTGCTTAATTTGCTGCAAGTTGAAAGTCTCAAAAATGATCGAAGAAAAGCCACCCAAAGCTGTGATATTAATCCCATGCTTTTGAGCGTGCGCCATCGCATTAATAATCTTGCGAGTAGCTGCTTTAATCCGGCGAGTGGCTAGCATTTCTGGCAGAAAACAGGATTCCACATAGCGGCCTTCTATTTTTTGACCAGTGATACTTGTCACCGTAATATGATCGACTATTTGGGGCGGTGCGCTGCACCAAAAGTCGAGACCTTGATCGGCATATTCTGGATAGCCCAGCTCGTTAGCTACCGATTGGGCGTGTTCTAAGCTGGTTAAGTGACCGATTAAACCAAACATTAAGTTGTAAAATTAAGGAAGGAAGAAGGAAGGAAGAAGGAAGAAGGAAGAAGGGAAAACTAAAAAGTTTTAATTTTTAATTATTATCCTATTCCTTATTTCCAATTGAATTAGGCTGCGAGGCCTTGTGCTGACATCCGCATGATGTCACGGTTGCTAAAACCAATGTTGCCCAGGGCTTCACCGTAGGCAATCATAAAGTCTTCAATTAAAGCCTCTTTTTCCATCCCCAAAACGTTAGCATCATCTGCGACAGAGTTTAGCAGTCTCCAGATGATGGGCAAGTTTTGGCGGTTGGCGACTTCGAGTTCAGCTTTGGACTCTTCAAAGTGAGCTTGTAGCCAGACTTCCCCAAAATTGAGGTGCATATATTCTTCTTTGACTACGCCTTCGGTGATTTTGCGGGCAAAGTCGTCAGCGACGGGGATGTAGATATTGTAGGCTGCGATCGCAAAACACTCGATAATCAGCGATTGAATCAGCAAGCAAGTTACAACCTTACCTTCGGCAGATGCCTTTTGGAAATTCTCATGCAGTTCAGAAAAGAACTTCTTGGCAAATACCATGTCTGGCGTGACTTTGAGATTTCTGCCACAAGCTTGGAAGCCTTTCATATGGCGGTTCTCCATCTTGGACAAACCAATTAACTCTTCCTTTTTGTCAGCCAACAGTTCGGCGAGTGTGAGGTAATTGTCATGAGCTTCTTGTTCGCCTTCGATCACAATGGCGTTGATTCGGCTGTAAGCATCTTTGTAAGTTGCTGTTTGAAAGTCAATTGCTGGGATCGCCTCAAGCTGTAGCATATGATATGTATTCTCCTCAATAACCTTGTAGGATGTTTTGACGCCCTTTAAA
>JAYTZD010000092.1:0-8286 GCA_043742065.1 Oscillatoriales bacterium | reverse complement strand
ATTCTTTGGTGACAACTCGCTGGCGAGACAGCATTATCGGACGGCCCGAAGATGCTTTGATCGGTGTGATGTACGAAACATTTCAGGTGAATTCTGATATTGCGATCGATCAAAGCGCCCCCGACTGGCTGCTAGAAAAAACTGATTTAAAACCGGGTGATAAGTTGCCGGGATTGTTGGGTTATGAAGTCGATCGAATGTTTGGCAACGCCCCGAAAAATATCGTTCGTCTCGCCCATTCTCCATACCCTTATGGTAGGGGGACTCGCTATGCTGATATGACGCTTTATACGGCAGATTCGGGGGCGAAAGTATTTGCGACTGGTTCGATGCAATGGATCTGGGGATTGGATGATTATAATGCACCGCAGTTGCGATCGCCCGTTGTAAATCCCGGAGCTCAGCAGATAACGCGAAATGTTTTGACAAAGTTGTTATCGGAAGAAGGAAGAAGGAAGAAGGAAGAAGGAAGAAGGAAGAAAGAATAGCAATTGCGTCTAGGACTGTTGATGCTATAATCTGGAAAAGATAGTCCTAGTTCCCGTCTAGATTAAAACCGCTGCTTTTTTCAGGTCGAAGATTTTAATAATTGGCATAAAATAATGCACTACCAATCCCAGCAACAACGTCATAAAAACAAAATTCAGAAAAAAATTAAAACAGCATTTTTTTACTGTTTAATATTCGCATTCTTTTTGTGGAGTACGGCTAACCTCGGAACGATCGCCCAGCCCATAGGAACAGGGGGACTTAATGGGCAAGAAATGAGAAAGATCCTAGACGAAGGGAACCTGGCTGAAGCTGTAACTAGAATCGAACTAGACTGGGAAGAAGACTATCAAAAATACTTGTCAGAAAACTTTGGGGCTCGATCAAAAACGGCTGAACAAATATCAAAAACTTTATCTCGTCTAGCAGTTGAAACCAAGAAAAAACCAGCTTTAATTTATGCGATACCGCGTACAGACCAACTAGAACTAATATTGATATTGCCCGATCGCGCGCCAATCCTCCGCAGTGTACCCGATGCAAAATTCAAAAACTTGCAGCCAGTAGCCAAAGCATTCAGTAGCGAAATTACGAATCCCAGAAAAATCAATACTACCAGCTATTTAGAACCAGCCCAAAAACTTTATAAATGGATGATAGCGCCCCTAGAAGCGGACTTACAATCAGCAAAAATTGAAACTCTACTATTCTGTGTGGGTGAAGGTTTGCGAACTTTGCCCCTGGCTGCAATGCACGATGGAGAGCAATTTCTGATTCAAAAATATAGCCTAGCGCGTATTCCAGCATTCAAATTCACAGACATTAATTATGCCGACCTCAAAAATGCCCAAGTCTTAGCAATGGGGGCATCAGTCTTCTCGGAAACATCGAATAAACAGCCATTGCCGGCGGTGTCTTTGGAATTGAAGACGATCGCGCAAGAGTGGCCTGGTAAATCATTTATCAACGAAGATTTCACGATTGTCAACTTGCAATCCCAGCGATTGCAAAGAAGATATGGAATTATCCATCTCGCCACCCATGCAGAATTTCGGTCTGGATCGCCCCAAAATTCCTATATTCAATTTTGGGATACGCAACTGGGACTGGATCAAATGAGAGACTTAAAATGGAACAATCCGCCGTTAGAACTATTAGTATTAAGTGCTTGTAAAACAGCCATAGGAGACAAGGAGGCAGAATTGGGATTTGCTGGCTTGGCGCTGCAATCAGGAGCAAAATCTGCTCTCGCTAGCCTGTGGTATGTCAGCGATGCGGGCACTTTAGCGCTAATGACCGAGTTTTATCAGCAGTTAAAAGTCAGTAAACCAAAGGATCCTCCAATCATTAAAGCTGAAGCGATGCGGCAAGCACAAATAGCTGCGATCGAGGGTAAAGTCACGATCGAAAATGGTCAATTGCGAAGTTCCAGGGGGGAAACAATTTTGCCTTTGTCTATTCCGCAACTTGATAGCAAAAATCTATCCCATCCTTTCTATTGGGCAGCTTTCAGCATCATCGGGAGTCCTTGGTGAGAAAGTGCAAGGAAGAAGGAAGAAGGAAGAAGGAAGAAGGAAGAAGTCAACCCCCCCCTGCCCCCCCCCAAGGGGGGAAATTCAGGAAGAAGTCAACCCCCCTGCCCCCAAGGGGGAAAAGAAAGAAGAAGGAAGAAGTTTGTATTCTTCAATCGGAAATCAAAAATCCGAAATCCAAAATCGATTGACCGATCAGGATGTTAAAGTGTAAAAGATAGAGTAATCGATACCTGTAGCTGTCGGAAAATAAACCACCGCCAACCTTGAAGGAATAAAGCGGAGATCTCCAAGGGGAAAAATCATGAAAAAATTAGAATTTTTGCTACAGAAAGAAGGCGATCGCGCCTGGTTGCCGCTAGAAACCCCCGATGTGGAAATTCTAGAAGGTAGGTATCGCGTCGTGGCGCGGGTTCCGCACCCCAACACTGACATCGAAATTCGCGTTAGCTACACTTCACTGTGGCAAATACCGCCGCAGCGACAAGTCCAAAGTCGATCGACTCGCACCAATCCAGAAGGATTAGTAGTCATAATTCCCTACACCCGCCTCAAACCTGGCAAGTGGGAACTTTCCTGCTTGGCAGATCCCGAATCGAAACCAGCTACACCTTGGCAATATAGCGTTCAGTTGGAAGTGTTGCAGGCAGAATCGGACACATCCGAACCACTACAGCCGATCGACTCCACAGAAACTGAAAATTCCCCAATAGACTCAGAATTGGCAGCAGCAGCCGATCGCGCCACACCCATACCAGAACCGCAGCCCACCAAAATCTATCAATTCCCGATTCCCCAACCGCCGCAGCCCAAATCCGCATATAATCTACAAATAATTCTCGATCGAGAAACCTTCGTCACTCAACTAGGCCGCCCGTTAGTCATTTCCGGCAAAATCGACCTAATCCCAACCCCCAGCAAAACCGCAACACCAATTCCCGAATCTCAAACCGCAGAATTGACAAAAGTCATCGGTTCAACACAACTGCAAATCTATCTGCGCGAGCCCCAAACCTCACAAATTCTCGCAGAAATCCAGCAGCCGATGCCAGAACAACTTCCCCCTTGCATTTTTGCCTGCGTCACTTATATTCCAGCCGAGTGCAAAAGCCGCCTAATTTTAGGAGAAGCAATTCTCAGCAGTGGCAATGTCACTCTTGCCACCCAATTTTTTACAATTACAGCCCGTTTAGAGCAGCTTCTAGATGTGATTGAAGACAATTTCGGCGAACAGAAATCCAAACCTGAACCCTCGCCCATCACCCCAAAACAAGCTGCTATTGAACCTAATCTATCCTTCCTCAAGCTAGTAGAAAAATCCTTAGATCCTTCACCAACCGCCGACGAAACTAATCAAACATTACCCCCAAAACTTAGTATCCGTCAGGATAAGAGTGTTAATAACAAGTTAGAATTGCCGACATTTGGCCGCAAACTTCCTGAAAGCAACCGAGAAAAATTGCTCTCAGAAATCGCCAATTCTCCTCAATCTGAGGTAGCAACTAAACCACTAGATATCAAATTAGACTCACAAACTGAACCTTCAGAAAGCTCTAATTCCCTGGGAAAAGTGGAAGTTCCTGCGATCGGGCAAAAACCCGAAAACAGCCCCCAACTAGAAACAACAGCATCAGAAACTCCTCCAGCGCCCACCAAAGAAGCATTTCAAACCTTAAACGTCCAAAATAGATTTTGGTCGCGACTGAGTTCCTTTGTCAGCAGTGGTGAGTCCCCCGAATGGCTAAAAAACACTTCGCTATCACCAACTCCCAAAGTAGCGGAAAATAGTAGCCAGGAAATTCCCGTTGTGGAAAATACCAAACCAACTCCACCGTCACTCAAAATCAGTGAATCTCAAATTTCCGAGTCTAAACCTACTAGCTGGGAAGCCAGAGAAGTTGTGATTTTCGACGAACCAGTTTCCCAAGCGCAGAAAAACTTAGCCGCCAAAAAAACAACAGTTGTCGAAGCAGAAGTAACTCCGATGACTCCCTACATTTTGTCGGTAGATGACGTAGTACCAATGCCGATTATCGAACCACCTAGGGAAATAGTCGGAGGGAAGTTAGTTAATGTCCGAGTGCAATTGCCGGAATTAATGCCACGAATTTTTGTGAAAATCTGGGTGTACGATCGGCAAACCTATGTAATTCTCGACGGGCCCCGGTGGATTACGGAATTTACACCTAATGGTTTGGGGAATGTCCAAGCAATTGCCGAATTAGAAATCCCCTACGGCTGCATGGAAATCGAATTTGAGGCGATCGCTGTAGAAATGCAAACTCAGCGGGAAAGCGACAAAATCACCGTTCACCGCCAAGTTTTACCGCCATCCGGCCCAAGTTTACCCCTCGATGGCTAAATCATTTCAATTCCGGTTGTACCGTCAGGATAGAGGACACGGCAGTGCCGTTTCCCTACCCAAAATAATATGGTAGGGAAACGGCATTGCCGTCTCCTCATTATGATAGTTCGGACACGGTAGTGCCGTTTCCCTACCCAAAATAATATGGTAGGGAAACGGCATTGCCGTCTCCTCATTTTGGGTAATATTAATTCCGATACAAGCGGAATTGATATTACTTCCCCGTCAATTGACGAAACTTCTTCTTAAACTTATTCTTATACACATAGATTGATCGCTGCCAATCCTCAACTTGCAATAACATTTCCGCAGCCAAACCAGTACGATTCCAAACATCTTCTTGGCATTTCCGGCGACAAAAATTCATCGGTTCCGAGTAAACTTTAGATGTGGATAAAGTCGGTTTTGGGCCGCACCAGTGAATGACTGTGGCTGCTGTGCGATCGCCCCCAGGCCCATTTTCCTCAATCGGAAACTGCTTTCTCAGCAAATCCTGGTCAAAATCCGGCACCAACAACTGCATATCGACATTCTGCACCCGCAGTCTGTTTTCCTGGGCCGCCCGGAAAATCATAAAGTTCAAAAAACCCATTTCTCCGTACTTAAATATCTCCGGATGCGCTACCGTAAAATCTAAAATTTCTACATATTCTTCTAAGCTGAAAATATTCCGTTTAGCAAAGAAAGTACCAGTACAGAAATAATCTGATTGAGCTTTTTGCCAGGAGAAATTAGGGAAATACTTCTCCACCCCAGGAATGTCAAAGAAAAATTTTCCGACATCTGCATCGGAGTTTTCGTTACAAGGTTGGTCTATAGTAAAATCAAATTCCTGAAAATTAGCATATTTGAGAACATCGCCCCAAACGATCGTATCTGCATCTAACATCAGAAAATTTGACCAAGGACTTTCCCAGAAAGCAATCATCTTGGTTTTGCCCCAGCCAAAACTTCTTTTCCTGAGAACTTCTTCAGCGACGTTGGTGCGATCAATCACTCGCACCCCATAGGACTTTTCTAAAGCACTTACAGAAAATGTGCCGTCAATCAACAGACAAATCGGCACATCTCCTAGAAAATACCTGATGCTAGCACAGCAACCTTTCGCAAACAGATAATCTTGGTCGCAGCAGGCAATAATAATACCGAAATCTTCCATAAGTCCTCTATTTTGATGAGATACCTAGGTTAAATATAGCCTTTCTCAGTTAGGTAACGGTAATGAGGCGTAGGGCATAGGGCATTAGCAATTCCCAATTCCCAATTCCCCATTCCCAATCCCCAATTCCCAATTCCCAATTCCCCATTCCCAATTCACTTACGGTGGTGTAGCGTAGCATACAAGACTTCTGGACGCTTGCGAAAATGTACAAAATGGCGATCGGGCGATCGCAATTATTAAAATTACTTATATCGTTGGAAATTTTTAGCTTGCAGACACTTAGAAAGATACCGTTGACAAATTTGATCGAAAATTGTGTTAAAATGTTACGAGATACCCGATGATACTAAAATTCACGCTGGCTTCACAAAACTCAAAAGTTGTCAAGTGTGAAATGCTACAAAATCTTAGTGCGTCTATCTGCCTCCATCCGTCTGTTCTCGACTAATCCCGGAAAACAGTCCCCAAGCGGAGTTAGCCTTAAGTTTAGGTAAAAAACCTTGACAGATGGGCTAAGAAGCAGTAAAAGATATATTGTGAACAGGCAGAAAAGCGAAAAGATGAGCAGTTGGGACTTGCTGCTAAAGTAAATATAGTGTGTGATGGTGTGAGGAATAATGAATAAAAGTTTTTGGAATTTACTGCTAGTATCCCCGGCCATTCTGGGATTATCGACAGTCACTTGTGGCGGTGCGATCGCTGTAGAAGCTACCGCAACTGCGGTGGTCAACCAGCTAGCAACAGCTCAGCCATCTGAGTCAATTGCGGCAGCAGCAATAATCACAGAACCAGTCGCAGAAACAGTCGCAGCAACCCCTGCCACTTCGGAAACTCTGGCGATCAACAGTAGCTCTGCAACAGCAGCGACAACTGTCGAACCAGATGCAACTTCAGCCGCAGTCACATTGCCCCAAGCATCGGACTTGGCAGTGCAAAGCAGTCTGAATAGCGCGATCGCCAACACTCAACTGCCAACCGCAGCTACCACCCCAGCGGCTAAGGTAGAAATTGCTCAGACAGCACCGGCACTCAGCAATGCGATCGTCCCTGTCGCTCCCCAAGCCATCTCGACAGAACAGTCTGGAGCCATGTCCCAAGTGACATCGGTATCCCAACTCTCCGACGTGCGGCCGACAGACTGGGCATTCCAAGCCTTGCAATCCCTAGTCGAACGCTACGGTTGTATCGCAGGTTATCCCGATGGCACATACCGTGGGAACCGCGCCCTGACTCGTTACGAATTTGCAGCCGGCCTCAACGCCTGCTTAGACCAAGTAACCAAGCTAATTAGCTCGTCAACATCTACCTTCGTCACCAAAGATGACTTAGCAGTTCTGCAAAAGTTGCAAGAAGAATTTGCAGCCGAACTCGCTACCCTGCGCGGAAAAGTAGACGCTCTAGAAGCCCGTACCGCAGAACTCGAAGCAAATCAATTCTCTACTACCACCAAGTTGGGTGGAGAAGCCATTTTTGCCGTCAGCGACACCTTCGGAGACCCTATAAAAACTTTCGACGCTAAGGGCAGGGAGATCCATCGCGACGACCAAACAGTCGCCAACTTCGGCTACCGGGTGCGCTTGAACTTATTGACAAGCTTCACCGGCAAGGACTTGCTCAGAACTCGCTTGCAAGCCCTCAACGTCGCCGCCTACGCAGCAACAACCGCTACCGGTACTAACATGACTCGCCTAGCGTTTGATGGGGCTGAAAGCAGCAACTTCACACTAGACGAACTGTACTATCGTTTCCCGCTTGGTAACGCTACAGTCTTTGTCGGTCCTAAAGGACTTGACCTGGATGAAATTGCAGACACAGTAACTCCCTTTAACTCTACGGGTACTGGTTCAATTTCCCGATTTGGAGTTCGTAACCCCGCCGTATTCCGCGGCTCGCAAGGAGCTGGCGCAAGTTTAACTTACAACTTCGGCAACTTCCGAGCGACCGCAGGCTATCTGGCTGGCGACAGTGATGCTCCCAACCCCGCAAACGGCAGAGGCGTTGCCGACGGTTCTTTCAGCGCTTTAGCTCAGCTCGGCTTCTTTAGCAAGCCGTTTGATTTGGGTCTGACTTACACCCGGAAATACAATCGGGCAGGCGATGTTGGCATCATGGGCGGCACAGGCAGTTCCTTAGCTAACCGACCCTTCGGTCAATCAGCCACCGCAGCAGATAACTTTGGTGTCCAAGTTAACTTCAAACCGAGCAGCCGCTTGCAGATTGGCGGTTGGTATGGTTACACCAAGGCTGAACAACTCCGGAGATCCAACAACGAAGCTACAATCCAAAACGCTGCTCTGACTGTGGCTTTATCCGACTTTGGTCGTAAAGGCAACCTCCTTGGCTTCGTCTTCGGCGTACCCCCAAAAGTTACTGAGAGCGATCTCACCAGAAACCGCGACACTTCTTATCACCTAGAGGGTTTCTATCGCTTCCAAGTCAATGATTTTATCTCAGTGACACCGGGCGTTTACCTGATTATGAATCCCGAACACAACAACAAAAACGATGATATCTGGGTCGGACTCCTACGGACAACCTTCAGTTTCTAAGGTTGATCAACAGTAGTGCCTTTTCTCGCATTTGCTAACAATCACTTACATTTGGTAGATGTCTTTGTACCATGTAAAATGAATCATGCCGGTCAGATTTAGGTGAAAAACCTTGGTAGTAAGTAACCTCTATATAAATAAGTTGCCTCTACATTATCAAAGCAAATAGTCAGATCGGCACTCAGACCC
>JAYTZD010000091.1:0-4235 GCA_043742065.1 Oscillatoriales bacterium | reverse complement strand
CGATCGCTTACTTGCCCGCAGAACCCAGCAAGAAGTATATTGAAATTTCAAGCTGACGAGAACTTCGATAATTACGATCGTTCGAGAAGATTATTTCGCCGCAACCCAACACTTGATATCGTTACTGACTGATATGGGAAAGGCTTATGTTATGCTAATTAGAGAAGACTTTAGGAATAAGATGCAATGAAAAATCGCAGCTTTACAGTTCTTCTGTACAAAGAAGATGATATGTACATAGCTGAATGTCCAGAGGTTGGAACAGTAGATCAAGGTGAAACGATCGAGCAGGCGATTGCGGGTTTGAGAGAGGCTACGCGGTTATATTTGGAGGAATTTCCCGTACCTGAAACATCTCCGAGATTTGTGACCAGCATTGAGGTCAGCTATGCCTAAAATGCCGCGAATTTCAAGTAGAGAAGCAATTCGTGCATTGGAGCGTTTAGGATTCGAGCAAGTTCGTCAAACTGGCAGTCATGTTGTCCTGAAGAAAGAAACCGAAGAAGGCGATATTGGTTGTGTTGTTCCAGTGCATCAAGAATTGAAGGTTGGTACGTTGAGCGGCATTCTCAAGCAGGCGCAAGTCACAGTCGAGGAGTTCATTGAAAATCTGTGAGGTCTAACAATAGAAAAGGGAAACTAGATCGTACTAGGCATGAGTAGATGCCTCTCGGTCATCCCGAATCATCTGCATCAGAATGTTTGCAGCTTCCGTTGCGTCGTAGGGCGACCAAACCGGATACTCTGATGCAGAAAAGATAACTTGTAGTTCAGCCTTTGGGATTTGCACAGCTAGGAGTTTGAACAGTGATAATTTGTCTGGCTGGCTCAGACTGTTCACCAAAGGAATTAACTCAGCGAGAGACATGGTTTAAACTCCCAGACATACGATAATACATTTATCATAAGCGATCTGTGAGATAATGAATCAAGGATACACGGAAATCTTAAACAACCCTTTAATTCGTATAGAATTAAAGCAAGCTTGGGAAGATTCTCAACCTGGAGTAACTGGCGGACACGAAGAAGGCGGTTTCATTTTGAAAGATTCAGCAGGAAATCTCAGTGTTGTGCGATGGTCAGTCGGCAATCAGAATAGCATCATTGTGCCTGCTCATCCAAAGTGTAAAATTGGGGAAGGCGCTATTGTTGCGTCGTTTCACACTCATCCCAATACAGGAGGCGATTATTTGCAAGAACCTAGTGAGACAGATAAGCGTGCTGTTAGAGACGATCCTGATTTAAAGGAAGCCTCTTATGTAGGTGAGTTTGTGATTTCGCAAGCAAAAATCTATCTAATTGCACAGAATGGACAAGTAAGTGAGATTTCCGATACATCTATCATTCTAGGTTGAAAAGTGGAGGTTAATTATGGCTGCAACATTGAGTTCAGATGTGCTTCAAGATGATATTGCCGTTGCAATTGCTCGTGCGATCGCTGCTGCTAATAAACGTGCCCGTGAATTGAATATTGATGTAATGCAAAGCATCATCAGCCTGACGCAGCATCCTCAGAATGATAGCTGGGTATGGCGAGTGAATTATGGGGCAAGAGATTATATTGGGCGGCGAGGTGGGGATTTAATTATTGAAGTTAATCCAGAGGATATTAGCATCCAGAGAGTGTTTTGGGGGCAATAGGTACAGCGCGAACGCACTTTTCTCTACCAATAATCTAATTTTAAACAGAATTGCGATCGCCCTTTTTCCACCTCTTCAATAACTCCGGCGTCACCAAACCTTGCGGAAAAAATATCGTCCCCAAAACAATCAGCACCCCAAACACAATTAACCGCCCATCCCGCAGAAATTGCGCCAACCAAACCGGCAATCCCTGAATAGTCGCCATTCCCCTCAAAACCTCCGGTAAAGCAGTAAAAACCATCCCACCCAAAACTGCTCCCAAAAACGTTCTGCTACCACCAATCAACACAGAAGTCAAGTAAATAATACTAGCATCAAAAGTTCCTTGACGGGCGTTCCAAGTATTCAAAAAATGAGCACTAACAGCACCGACAACACCAGCTAAAATAGCACCTAACGTAAAAGCCAAAACCTTATAAAAAGTTGGATTAATGCCGATCGCATCCGCCGCCAACTCATCAGCGCGAATCGCTGCAAAAGCCCGCCCCACCCGAATCCGTTCCAGCCGATAGACAATAGCCATACTTACCAACAGTAAAGGCAGTACAATCCACAAATACTCGATCGGAGTCGCAAACGGTTGCGGAATCCCAAAAATGCCCACAGCCCCGCCAGTGATGTCCAGATTCAGCGATAAAACCCGCAAAATTTCCACAAAAGCAATAGTTGCGATCGCCAAATAAATCCCACTCAAACGCAGCGCCGGAATCCCCACCAAAATCCCCAGCAACCCCGAAACAAACCCTGCAATTATCATCTCCACCAACAGCAATGGCAGAGGAAACAAACCTTCTGTCGGCTTAAACACCGTCGTAGACAAAATCGCCGCAATATACCCACCCAACGCATAAAAACCAGAGCTAGCCAGAGACAACTGACCAGTCATTAAAGGCAAATAAAGCGACATTCCCAACATTGCACCCAGCAACATCGAGACAATCAAAAACCCGTAAGTAGTAAAAAATTCATTCATAACTTTCTTTATTTCTTAGTCCGCGAAGGCGGACTTCGTTTGTATAGAAGCGATTTCAATCGCCGAATCTTTTGAATCAAACGCCTTTATTTCTTAGTCCGCGAAGGCGGACTTCGTTTGTGTAGAAGCGATTTCAATCGCCGAATTATTGAGGAAGTAATAATCTTACACCTTTTGAATCAAACGCCGTCCAAACAAACCCTGCGGCCTAACCAATAGCATCATAAACAATATGGCAAAAGCCACAGCATCCTTATAAGCCGAAAAATCACCCGGCACAAAAGCCTCCACCAAACCAATGATAAACCCACCCAAAACCGCGCCAGGAATACTCCCCAACCCCCCAAGTACAATCACCGCCAAACCCTTCAAACCAAAAGCAATACCAAAATAAGGCCCAGCAATACTCACACTAGAACCTACCAAACTCCCCGCCAAACCAGCCAGAAAACTACTCACAAAAAACGTCAACACAATATAGCGATCGGTATCAATCCCCAACAAACTAGAAGTAGTAGCATCTTCAGCCACCGCCTGCATAGCTTTGCCAAACTTAGTAAAATTTATTAAATAAGTTAAGACAGCCACAATCGCAACTGCTACCACAAAAATTACTATTTGAACAGTCCGAATCGGAATAGGTTTATCCGCTGTACCGAAGTTAATGGCAGCAGGCAAATAGCCGTAAGTATTAGCAGGAAAAGTGTAAATCTCCGCACCGACAAGATATTGGATGATATTGGCGATCGCAACGGCTACACCCAAACTAGAAACCACCGTCAGCAGAGGATCTGAGTGTCGGCGACGCAAAGGTAAAAAAGCAACTCGTTCAACAATTACTCCCACCAAACCAGCCATCACACTTCCCAAAATTAACGCTACAGCAAAAGGCAATTGCACCGGAATTCGAGCATTAGCCAACAACCCATTAAAACCGACAGCACCTCCCATCAGCGCATAAGTGAAGTAAGCACCCAAGGTAAATACAGCACCGTGAGCAAAATTAATAATTCCCAGAATCGAAAACACCAGGGTGTATCCCAAGGCAAAAATAGCATACACACTGCCGATCGACAAACCATTCAAAAATTGTTGCAAAAACAGAGTTAAATCCATCACCAGTTAAGAATTGAGCATCACACCGAAGTCATTCAACAACAAATACATCACATATTTTCCCTCTTCGCTCTTCCCTCTCCCTTATTCACTATTCCATCCATCCGTTACATCCGTTACAGAATCCGTTGCCGAACTTCCTTCATTTCAAAAACTCAAACTTACCATTATTGCCATCCGCATCCATCTTAATCCGCGCCACATAAAACTCTTTCTGATTGATTTCACCTTCAGGCGTAAAAGAAATTTCCCCTAAAGGCGTATCGTACTTTCCACCCAATAACTGCTGATTCAAATTTGTACGCAATTCTGCCAAAGGCTTTTGGCTAACCTTCGACTGAGCATTTATCGCCTTTAATGACTCGACAAAAACTTGAACACCAGTAAAAGCTTGAGCGCTAAACTGAGGTGGTTCCTTCTTGAATTGAGCGCGATAAGCTTCTCGAAAACCCTTATTAATTTTATTTTCATATTCC
Organism: Oscillatoriales bacterium; assembly: GCA_043742065.1. Classification (GTDB taxonomy): domain Bacteria; phylum Cyanobacteriota; class Cyanobacteriia; order Cyanobacteriales; family Microcoleaceae; genus Microcoleus. The sequence continues at coordinate 26 of JAYTZD010000091.1, read as the reverse complement.
GGGCTGTAAGCTTGGGCAATCAAAAC
>JAYTZD010000090.1:0-8291 GCA_043742065.1 Oscillatoriales bacterium | reverse complement strand
CAGCCGTGGCAAAAATAATCACGTTCATTACAAACGCAAAGATGCCGGAAAGTAAGCCCAGCGTCAGCACATTCGGCACAAAAAAAACTGCTTTCAGAATTGGCAAAATTAAAACATTCAAAATTCCTAAAATCGCCGCTGCAAATACTGCTTTTGGCGTACTGTCGATTTCAACGCCGATCGGCAATTGAGAAATTAGCAGTAAGCTACTGCCCGTCACCAGCCAAGCAATCAAAAAGTCGATCGGTTCCATAGCCCATACCTCCATCACAGTTGGATTGTAAAAAAGATTGATATTTGAATGTCCAGCGCCTTTCAATTTATATTAATCAAAAAAAGCCTTTGATTCCTCTACCGATCGGCATAATCTGTATCTGATATTTTACTTATACGGAAAATTTATAATCATTGGCGATTTTTCCCGGATGGGAACCGCTTCAACCTGTTAGTTGAAAAAAAGAGTAGATTAAATAATATGGCTAGCGACTTTTCTTTTAAATCTCAAGTCAAATTTGAAAAAAATGCCTTAGACGATACTGTACGGAAACGAGGTCGATCGCTCCAAGTGATGGTTTTTCTGCTCCTGGTCACTACTTTAGTCACATTACCCCTATTTCGTCTAGCCGAATTACAACTGGTACAGGGAGCTTATAACCGACAACGGGCAGAAAACAACCGGATTCGTCCAGTTTCGGTGGCGGCGGTTCGTGGCCCACTTTTAGACCGTAACCAGAAAATTTTTGCGGCTAATCGCGTATCTCGATCGGTATATTTGTGGCCAAAAGAGCGATCGGCCCAGGAGTGGCAAGAAGCCGTCGCTATACTGAGCCCGATCGTAAACGTCCCCGCTGCCGAAATCATCCAAAAGATCGACAAGGCAGGCTATAAATCTGCTCTACCAGTGCGAATTAGTAAGGATATCAATATTGCTACTTTCGTCGCTTTGGGAGAACAAGCGAATACTTTGCGAGGGGTAGAGATTCGCCCAGAATCTGGTCGCGACTATCCTAATCAGCAATTAGCATCTCATCTTTTGGGATATGTCGGTGAAGCTACTTTAGATGAATTAAAAGCTAATCCTGGATATCCGATGGGAATGATCGTCGGTAAAATGGGAGTTGAAAAATTAGTTAATCCCAATTTAGAAGGTGTTTGGGGAAGCCGTTTGATTGAGGTGAATGCTAAGGGCGAGGAAATTCAAGATTTAGGTGTAAAAGAGCCGATTGCTGGCAAGCCGGTACAGCTAACTTTAGATTTAGATATGCAGAAAACTGCGGAAAAAGCTTTGGGTAATCGCCTGGGTGCAGTTGTGGCGATCGATATCAAAACCGGAGCTCTTTTAACAATGGGTAGTTGGCCGACATTTGACCCAAATATTTTCACCCGTAAGGTAACTCAAAAAGAATGGGATCGGCTACAAGGGCCAGACAAACCATTTTTAAATCGAGCAGTTCAAGGTTATCCAGTCGGTAGCACTTTTAAAATTGTCACTTCTGTTGCGGGGATGGAGTCCGGCAAGTTTTCTCCTGATTCAACGTTGGTAAGTTCGGCTTCAATTAACATCGGCGGAATTTCTTTTAACGAACACGGTAGCGGTTACGGCGTTATCGGTTTCCGCGATGCTTTAGCCTACAGCAGCAATACATTTTTCTATCAAGTAGGCATGGCTGCGGGGCCGGAACAAATGGCTAAATGGGCTAAGAAAATGGGAATTGGTGGTACTATTAATTTAGAACTTTTGGGGTTAGATGCCGCCAATCACGGTCAAGTTCCCATACCAGCAGAGAAACGGAAAATGTATGGAGAAGATTGGTATGTTGGGGATACGGTAACAATGGCGATCGGTCAAGGTTTGGTACTTTGTACTCCCCTAGAATTGGCTGTGATGGTATCCACTATTGCCAATGGCGGTTCGCGAGTACAGCCGCATTTGTTGGCTTCTCAAACTAACACGCCGATCACTCAAAAAATTCCAACAGGTATCAAGCCGGCAACTTTGAATGTGATTCGCCAAGGATTAACTGATGTGGTGCTAAAGGGTACTGGCAAAGGCTTGAATGATGGTACTATTCCTTTGAGTGCTGGGAAAACAGGAACGGTGGAAATGCCTGGTCATCCTGACAATTCGATGTATGTGGGTTATGCTCCTGCTGACAAACCAGAAGTTGCGATCGCGGTTATAGTTGAAGGTGGCGGATATGGTGCTGTGTCGGCGGCCCCAATTGCTCATGAGGTATTCCGAACTTATTTCCAAAAGCAAGGTTTTAAACCAGTTGTTAAGAAGCCTTAATTGTTAGTTGTTGACTGTTGACTGTTGACTGTTAACTGTTGACCAAGAATTTCAAAGGTGGTACAAGCCCCCGGATTTATCCGTGGAATCAATCCCAAATCGAAAATCTAAAATCCTCAAGCCCCCCGCATTTATGCGTGGGGTAAATCTAAAATCTAAAATCTAAAATCTAAAATCTAAAATCTAAAATCGATTGACTGGACTTTATATTGGGTGCATCTCAATTTGGTAAGGGCGAAGCATGACCGCAGTAAATCTCTGGCTATAACTAATAAATTGTCTGCGGTCATGCTTCGCCCCTACGAATATATTTGCAACACAGAGATGCACCCTTTGATATTATTATTTACTGGTCGATTATTACCAATAACTAATAACCAATGACTAACTTCCAATTCTATCCAAGATTATCATTTCCGAACCAATAACCGGATTTCTTGCTATTAGTTTGCCTTCCTGATTCATAACTTCTAAATTACTAAAATCTAGTGAATTAGCTTCTTTAAACATTTGATTTACTAGCTGATTTTGTGCCAATTCGCTGAGTCCATACCAATCTTTAGTCACTTTTACTGTCAAGCGACTACTGGAAAAATTAGCTTCAAAGGACTTAACTAAACCGCCACCAAGTCGATCGCTAATTTGAGCAACTTGATTTTGAATCCCCGCAATCAGAGACTGTTCTGGTGTCAGTGGTGCGGGCTGGAGAGTTTCAACAGGTTTCGGTGCTGTCGGTGCGACTAAATCGGGCAACTTACTTTTAAATTTGGCAGATTGTGACTCTGACGGTGCAATAACATCGGGTAAATTGACCGATCGCGCGATCGCAGTTTGATCTGCTGGTTTTCCAGATAAAATATTGAGCGTTGAACCGACTATAACAATCAAAATTGCTGCTATTACTGCGTTCAACATTGGATCGGATAGCTTCTGACTGATCGATGTTGGCAAAAGCGATCGCACTAACTTCACAATACTTTGCCAAAGTAAACCGACTTTCTGCAAAAAACTCCCTGTAGTGCTAGTTGCTACAAACTTGCTATTAGATTTTACAGCAACTTTTGGTTTAGGAACGCCGTTAGTTTCTGCTACAACACTTTCAGTTGCAGACTTTGGGGCCGAGTCAATCTCTGGTATTAGAGATGGAGACGGTTCTCGATTTGGCTGGTTTGTTTGTTCTTCTGACATTTTTTATGCCTCTGGGCTTTCCAAATATACTCAAATGCGATAAATTTTAGTTGAGTTATCTCAATCTTAATTTATCATTTTATTCAGTTATGAGTATCAAACGTCGTTACTTTCTGATTTTAGCCAGTCTCAGCAGCTTAGGTTTGGCTGGAATCTGGAAAATATTTCAGCTTCGGACTTCCTGGGGTACAGATGCCAATGCTGCTGCGCCTCCTGGTGTTGAGGGAGAAAGGGCGATCGCGCCTTTACCCACTACACCACCTATTTTACGCTTTATTTCGATCGCAGACACGGGTACCGGTGCACAGGGTCAGTATGCTGTAGCTGAGGCGATGACACATTATCACGGACAAAACCCTTTTAATTTGGCTATTCTCGCTGGCGATAATATTTATAATAATGGTGAATTTGAGAAAATCAATGCTGTTTTTGAGCGGCCTTATCAACCGTTATTGAAACAAGGTGTAAAATTTTATGCTTGTCTGGGAAATCACGATATCCGCACTGCTAATGGAGACCCCCAAGTTAAATATGCGGCTTTTAATATGCAAGGTCGCTACTACACTTTTCGGCGCGAATCTGTACAGTTTTTTGCTTTAGATACTAATGATAACGCGGATTGGAAAAATCAGCTAGTTTGGCTGGAAAAAGAGTTGAGTCAAAGTACAGCGCCTTGGAAGGTTGTGTTTGGACATCATCAAATTTATTCTTCTGGGGTGTATGGATTGAATCAACCTTTTATTAAGACTTTAACACCGATTTTCCAAAAGTATGGTGTACAGCTTTATATCAACGGACATGAACACAGTTATGAACGAACTCGTTCGATTAATGGCACAACTTATCTAATTTGTGGCGCTGGTGCTGGTACTCGTCCAGTGGGACGTTCTGAATGGACGGAGTATTCTGCTAGTCGCTTGAGTTTTGCGACGTTTGATGTTTATGAAGACCGGATGTTTGTGAGTGGGATTGGTACGGATAAGCGGGTTTTTGATCGGGGAGTGATTGAAGTGCGATCGGCTTAATAGACATGATATTTAGGAGCGAATATGAATAGGGGTTGTAGGGCTAATCAAACTGGTTTTGTGTTAGAAGCAACTGTAGCTGGTACATTAGAAGGTCACGGATATCTCGAAATCTGTCCGCAGTTGCCGAAAAAGCGTAAGCGGGATTGGCTATTAGTTTCTACTACAATTCCTAAGCGATATGCCAAACAGGTATATATTGGGTCTAGCATTTATGAAACTGAAATAAATGTCGATTTTTATATTGTTAATTCTGGTATATTTTCTCATGGTTTAATCGTTGAGTGTAAGTGGCAAGAAGATAAAGGTTCTGTTGATGAAAAGTATCCTTATCTCAACTTAAATATTAAAAATTGCTATCGGGTGCCAACTATTGTGATCGTTGGTGGTGATGGCATGAGGCAAGGATCGATCGACTGGTTCAAAAAACAAATTGCTGACAATCCAAATCTCTTAGGAGTTTACAAGCTTGAAGCATTTATTACTTGGGCAAATAAGCACCTTTAACAGGACTAAAGTCAAATTATGAACAGGCAAGATGCCTGTTCCACAAGAAAGTTTGTCTTCTGTGAAACAGGCATCTTCCCTGTTGTTAAGAGTGGTATCGTTTCCGGTTGCATCGGAATTATTAGCCAAAATTAGGAGACGGCAGTGCCGTGTCCTCTACAATTAATCCGGGTAGGGACACGGCACTGCCGTCTCCTCAGTTCCACAATTTGTTTAAAATGAAGTGATTAAGAGTTCCTTGACTTTGCCACGTTTACAACTATTAGAATTGATGCCTCTAGATGCTGAGATTTCAATTAATTCTGGTGTTCGATCGCTTTTAAAAGCTTGAGAATCCGTATAAATTTCATTGATGAAATCACAGTAAGAGTTGGACAACATTACTTTGACTCCTCGTTCGCTAAGTTCTGCAAAAGCATCTCTCAGTTGAAGCTGTTCGGCTTCTTTGAAGCTATTCCGGCTGTAGGCTGTGAAGTTACTCGTGGTACTGATCGGATGATAGGGTGGATCGAAATAAACAAAGTCTTTGCTGCTTGTTGCAAACTCCATTACTTCGTTGAATTTCCTAACTTTAATTTGAACTGAAGTAAGCATTGATGATACCGATCGCAGTAAATCCGCTTGACAAATGTTAGGATTTTTGTATCTGCCTATGGGAACATTAAATTCACCTTTGGAATTTTCTCTGTAGAGGCCGTTGTAACAGGTTTTGTTGAGGTAAATCATCCGAGCTGCTTTTTCTACATCTGTGCTGTAGGATTGCGATCGCACCCAGTAATAATGCTCTTGATGCCGCTTGGTGTGTTGTGACTGATGATCCTTCAAAAGTTCAATTAACTCCTCTACCCGATCCCTAACACAGCAATAAGCATTAATCAACTCTGGGTTAATATCTGTTAAAATAGCTTGCAAACCAGGTTGCTGTTGTGCTAAGTGAAAAAATACAGAGCCACCTCCCAAAAAGGGTTCGTAGTAAGTTGTGAATTTTTTAGGAAAATAAGGTTGATATTGTGAAATCAACCTACTTTTACCTCCCGCCCATTTCAGAAACGGACGCGGCAAGATTTGAGAAGGTGCGGAAGCAGACATTTGTGTAGAAATAACGGCCTTATCATATTTATCACAAGTAGAACTTAATGCCATCTGAATTTGCGATCGGAGCTGATATCTGTGTGCTCAACGGACAGGGCGGTGGTCATAATTGAAAATCTGTCGCTAGAATTATATTTGTTAGTGCGATCGCCCGATCGCCCGATTTAGCTCTGACTGTGCCAAAATTGTCTAACTCGTTCACAAGTGTTACCAGTCAAAAACGAAACTGCGACACTTTACCCCACCAAGCTCATGCAAGATTTCATTAATAACGTCTCTCGTTATCCCCGTTTTTTCATTACTATCTGTCTCGGAATCTTCTTTTTCCTATTCGAGCGACTCAAACCTTTGCTCGAAAAACCAGCTAGTGCGATCGCCCTCGTTACTTTCCTCATAGCAACTTTGGTCTTTGTAACTTTTACACTGCAAGCTATGTTAGGTTTGAGTCCGGTTTAAGGGCAAGCTCAAAAGTGAAAAGCCAAACAAACCATACAAGCCAAATCAGCCATACCAGCTCTACAAAGTAGAAGGAGAAATTTTGAGTTTTGAGTTTTAAGTTAAAACACCAACTCCCGAAGTAGCTGTGAATTCGTTGGCGATCGCACACTTCACAATAGTCACTGCGATAGATTGGAAGAGAACATCTAGATTAGGCAGCTAGTAAGTTAGTTCCGTCAGTGACCATCAAACGGCACGCGCGAACATCACCGAAGTGCAGGATAGGCGTTTCCGGCTATCAACGGGAACCTCGGTGACACGACTTGTCGAGTCCCTAGGCACCTCTGCCTTCCCCTTGTCCAGTTAATAGGAAGCGGCATACCCCGCCCCGCTTTCCTCTCCCGTTAACCTGACGGTATCACGAGAGTCTCCAGCGGAAAATACCCATGAAGTTTGAACATATCTATCAATTTTTTCAAGACCCCCCTCCTGTTTATCTAAACAAGGAACTAGCGGTGTGCTACATTCTCTCCGTCTTGTTGCGCGGAGATTCCTACGGCACAGAACTGATCGGACAACTAGAGAGGGAATTTCCCATCTACCGACTTTCTGACACAGTGCTTTACAGCGCTCTCAAATTCCTGGAAGATGAAGCGGTCATTACCGGTTACTGGAAAAAAGTAGAAGGACGTGGCCGCCCCCGCCGGATGTATCAAATTCTGCCAGAGTGGCGCAATCAAGCTCAAGACCTCGCTCATCTTTGGCATGAATACATCGCTAAGGGAAAAGGCGTGTCTGGGAATCAGCGCCAAGACTTAGAAACTAGCCAAAGGGGTTAGTGCAACTTTAATCTCCAGAAAAGCCTATTTTGAACAGGCAAGATGCCTGTTCCACAATAATTATTGGAGATGTCTAATTTTCATCTTTCAATTGCTAGGACTTACGCATTTTCACTTTCAGTTTAGGGGGATGAGGAGATATCGGAATTTGGTGATACCCAGAAAAAGCTTGGCTACAATCCTTTCTGCGATTTTTTGACAAAGTGTCTGCGTAAGTCCTCATCACTTTCTTATGTAAATTTGTGTAAAGTGAAGATGATAACTTCAATTACACAAATTTCTACCCGATGAATACTACTGTTCTGCAATCAACATTTGTGCTGACGCTGCTGTTAGCTGTGGGCTTGTTTTTCTTTATTAAGGCTTCGGTGAAAGACCGCATCGAGCAAGTTAAACTCTCCTCTGAGCACCCCCAAGAATCACTGTTAACCGAGCTACAACAGTATTTTGCCCAAAGAGCTTACCGGGTTGCAGCAGTCGATGCTCCCAACTACAAAGTCACTTTTGAAGGTTTTGTGCGGCCGAGTTGGTTTTTAGCGATTTTTTTAACTCTGCTGAGTGCTGGGGGCGCTTTGTGTCTGGGGCTGGTTTTGTCGATGCTAGTTCCTCAGCAAGGTCAAATTTTTCTCGCTTTGGTGTTCCTATCGCCGCTGACTGGGGTATTTTACTGGAAAAAAGCTGGACGCTCTGAGCAAGTCTCCCTCAAGCTCGAATCTGTTGCTGAGTCGGGAAGCCAAGCCAAGAGCTTTGTGACTGTGAGAGGCCATCGCGATGAACTCGCTGTCATGCAAGAGACTTTGAATCTCAAACTGGTGGATTGAAAGTTTGGCACTTGACATACTCCCCGTCGTAAACGAGCGGGGATTCTTGACACTTCAACGAGTCCTGCTACCAAGGTAGTCTTACAGTCCC
>JAYTZD010000089.1:0-2068 GCA_043742065.1 Oscillatoriales bacterium | reverse complement strand
ACCGGTTCGACGCTGATTAATATCATCATCAACATTGTGCAAATTAGCTCTCTCACCTTCCTGGGATTGTTGATGATTATTTACCGATTAGGTCATCCAAATGTAAATTACGAACACGCAAATGCTTTTAGCGTTGTGATGCCTCATGATTTATCGGGATTGATTTATCAGGCGACGATCGCGATTTTGTTACTGGTGGGATTTGAATCGGCAACAGCGATGGCGGGTGAGGCAATTAATCCTCGGCGCGATATTCCTCGCGGTGTAATTCTCTCCTTATTTATCCAGGCTTGTATTTGCTATTTCTTTGAGTATTTTGCGGCTAATTTTTTCATGGGCGACCAATACACTGCAACGGTTGATGGTAAAACTGTAACGGGTTTTGCCGCAGCATTATCGTCTGGTGCGCCGATCGGCGATATCGCCAAAATCTTGGGAGATACACTGCTGTTTGGTAACGGATTTTTGCTGCAAATTACGATCGCCAGCACAGTCGTCATGGCATTGATCGGGACGGCCCTATCGTCGCTGTCAACGGGTGTTCGGATTAGTTATGCGATGGGGAGCGATCGCGAATTGCCGGCAGTATTCGGCTTTTTACACGGGCGCTACAACACACCTCACATCGGGATTTACTTTCTGAGTGGACTCTCGGCTTTGATTGGTTCCTATGCTGTGCAGAGTGTCGATAATGTCACGATTGTGACGTTAGTTTCTAACATCGGCACATTTATGTTGTATGGAATCACCTGCGGAGTGACGCTGATTGCGACTCTAGATCATTTGCTAGATGAAGAACACAATCCAATCAAAACAATTGTGATTCCCTTCTTAGGTTTAGTCACAAATTTATTCATGGTTTGTGGTATTTTTTACTACGGTTTGACTGGAGTGGGTAATGCCAAAACAAATGCTCTAACTGCGATCGTGATTTCTGTTGCCTTCTTTGTTGGAGGATTTGCTTACTTGATTGGAGACAGCCTAATCAAAGGCAAACCCCTGTTTTTGCCATCGGATCTCAACCATCCCCTGCGCGATAACGTCCCTTCTTCTAAATCTTGATAGGCAGGTAAATCCACCTAATTAAATGCAAGATACAGATGGCAAAAAAGTCTGCTGTCTGTATAAGCATTCTTTCTTCTACCTTCGGACTGACATCCGTTACATCCGTTACATCCGTTACATCCGTTACATCCGTTACATCCGTTACATCCGTTACAGAATCCGTTGCCGAACTTCCTTCTACTTACTTGAAATCTATGCAATTAGTTCTTGCAATTATCCAGCCTGCTAAATTGGATTCCGTCAAGGAAGCCTTAGTCAAACTCGGCATTCAGGGAATGACTGTCACCGGTGCGAAAGGATTCGGGCGACAAAAAGGAAGACCCCTGGCTTTTTTGGGGTTGCTAGATATGGAGGGCAAACCTTTTACGGTTGACTTTCTGCCCAAAGTCAGAATTGAAATTGTCGTGAACGATGATATAGTCGATGCGGTTGTTGATACGATTGTGGCTGCGGCGAAAACAGGAACAGTTGGAGATGGTAAATTGTTTGTGATTCCAGTAACTCGAACAGTTCGTATTCGCACTGGCGAAGAAAACGAAGCTGCTTTGACAATCGAAGAACCTGCAACGCTGAGTGATTCTCGGAAAAATAAATGATTCAATCTTTGTTGCTTTTTTTGGTGGCTGGTGTGTGCGAAATTGGTGGAGGCTATTTGTTTTGGCTGTGGTTGCGCGAAGGCAAAAGCCCTTGGTTAGCCGTGATTGGGACGGTTATTTTGGCGGTTTATGCGGTGCTTCCAACGCTGCAACCCGAACCGGCTGCTTTTGGGCGAGTCTATGCGGCTTACGGTGGTATTTTTGTTGTGCTGTCGATTTTTTGGGGCTGGATTGTCGATCGCGTTGCCCCTGATAAATACGATCTGCTCGGAGGGTGGATTGCTTTGCTGGGCGTTTTGGTGATCATGTACGCACCTCGCCGTTAGACATCGGAATTAATGTTACCCAAAATTAGGAGACGGCAGTGCCGTTTCCCTACCACGATTAATTGTAGGGAAACGGCACTG
>JAYTZD010000088.1:0-8339 GCA_043742065.1 Oscillatoriales bacterium | reverse complement strand
GATTACCATAATTACCTGATAAGTTTAGCGATCGCCCTTACCTCCCAACTTGTCAAAAAGCGCGATCGCCCTTCTTTCCCCTGTGCTTGTAAAAAATTTCCATCTGAGATAAACTAGGAAATAGAAACCAAGCAACCTCTGAAGGAGGATAAAACAATGTCAGAAAGAGAACTATTGATTCGTGAAATCGCCCAAACACCCGATTCTTTAGTCAGAGAACTTTTGAATTTCTTGCTATTCATTAAATCGAGAACAACTCAAAATAATTTTCAAAACCCTAATTCGGAAAATTCCGATCTTCCATCTTTCTTGAATTTCATAGATATAGTTAATTCTGAAATACCAGCAGAAGAGAATGCAAAGCTACCGAGAGATTTATCCAAAAATCTAGATAGCTACTTGTATGGCTCACCCAAGCAAGAATAATGAGAAAAATCTTTGCTGATACAGGTTATTGGATTGCTTTACTCAATCCCGATGATGCTCTACATCAGAAAGCTCGAAGTCTCACAATCTCTCTAAAAAATGTACCCATTGTTAGCAGTGAAACAGATTGCACATCATTTCAAATTATGCAGCAACAAAATATATTAGAAGCACTCGCCTATGATAAACATTTTGAACAAGCTGGATTTGTAGCTTTGCTGCGTTAGGAGATAACCCGATCGCCCTTACGTCCCAATTTGTCAAAAAGCCTGATCGCCCCTCACTTATATTATTTAGAGAAGACACGGCCCGAATAATATTTTTTCATCGATTCGTGAGAAATAATCCCATGACAAGATTCGTCTCTGGGCAAATCCCCTCTCGCTTCTAGCCAAGGCATTTCACTGCAAATCATTCGTTCCAAAGTTTCATCATCATACTCAAAATATGCCTCAGCAACTTCTTCGATAAATTGCCCAATTTTTTGGGGAAGTTTCGGTTGTTCGATTTTCTCTGTAATTGGTTCCCAACTAAATTGGCATTGATACTTCTCCAATAAATCAGGAATCACCGGCCCGTGAATCCATGCTTGAAAATCTGCATCAAATAGTGACGTGCCGTAAACTCCTAAATACCAAGCTTGAGCGTAGTACATGAGTTTTTGTAGCTTGTAGACGTTGATTTTTACATCAGTTTGCGCGGCTAACCAAATGAAAGCATTTGCAATATCTCGATCGCTCAATTTGTCCGAATTAGCTGGAACTGCAACAACTTTGAGTTGACCTTCGCCTATTTGTTCCAATAGTTCAGAAACTGACAAGTTAAATTCTCTGGCAATTTGCTCAACTCTTTGCCAGACTGGAGAACTCACAGTTATTTGATATTCAGTTGTGATTGAGGTAGCTTGGGTCATGGCAGTTCTGAGAGCTGACTTAAATAATTGTAGCAAACAGTGCGGAATAATCACGCAAAGGCGATTTCTGACTTATGGAATCAATAGCTGAGACACCAGATTCAGGACTTCAGATAATGATACCTGGTTTTTCTCCCCATTAACCGTTCTCTCTTCTCTTCCTCCGCGTTCTCTGCGATTAAATCATTCCCAAAAAATCAAACAGTATCGCCGACTTCAGCATATTCGCTCAGCCCAAAAATTGCCTCGGCTTCACAGTAATACTTGAACTCTAGTATATTGTGAGAAGGGTCTTCTAAAAAGAAAGTGCGGTGCTCTGTAGGTAAACCGACAAATCGCCTTCTCGCTTCTTGATAGAAGTTCAAATTATTTTGTTGTGCCTTTTCTAACAACCCTTCCCAGTCAGATTCTGAAGTAAAAATTAATCCAAAATGCCGGGGATAGATGCCTCGCTGGGGTGTCAAAGGTTCGTGGCTGACGTGGGCGACTATTTGATGACCACAGATACCCATAATTACAGAATTTGGGGATTCGCGACCCAATTCGCAGCCTAACCCGTTCACGTAGAAGGCTTTTGTTTGGTCAATATTGCTGACGGGAAAGGCTAGATGAAATAAGATTTTGTTCATGGAGAGGCTAATGCAGAATTCTGAATTGTTTTTTAATTATTTGTCTTGGTCTAATTCGTGGTTGGTGGCGATCGCGCTTAATACAACTTTACTGGCGATCGCAACTATTACTCCCAAAAAATTACTAACTCCGGCTGGACAATTTCACGGCTGGCTGCTGGGTGTGATCATCTGGGGCTGTTTGGGATGGCAAGGCTATGCTGTGGTGATGTTCTACTTTCTGGTCGGATCGGGAGTTACTCGCATCGGTAAAGCTCAAAAAGAGGCAGAAGGGATAGCCGAAAAGCGATCGGGCGCACGAGGCCCGGAGAATGTCTGGGGTTCTGCTTTAACCGCTACTCTTTGTGCTTTGGGAGTTTTGGCATTATCTATTGTAGGAGAAACAGGCAATATTTTAGAACAAACAGGCAAGATGCCTGTCCCACAATATGTGATTTCCTGGTTATTGCTGGGCTATGCGGCTAGTTTTTGCACCAAACTTTCGGATACCACCGCTAGCGAAATTGGCAAAGCTTATGGGAAGCGGACATTTTTGATTACTACCTTACAGCCCGTACCTAGGGGAACGGAAGGGGCTGTAAGTTTAGAAGGAACTCTGGCCGGTATTTTCGCCTCGATTCCGATCGCACTTTTGAGTTGGTCTGTTGGTTTAATAGACTTGACAGGAATTGTTTTCTGTGTTATTGCAGCTTTTATTGCCACCAATATCGAGAGCGTGATTGGCGCTACTATTCAATCAAAGTTTGAGTGGCTCACGAACGAGGTGGTGAATTTTTTTAATACGCTCATAGGAGCGATCGCGGCGATCGTCTTAGCCTCAGCCTGGACAGCTTTTTTCGCTTAGTTATAAATCACCAGTCATTAGTCTCAAGCGGTCAATTCATTAATGACTAATGACTAATGACTAATGACTAATGACCAATGACCAATGACCAATGACCAATGACCAATGACCAATGACTAATCCTCTTTCGGTCCAAAAACCATTTGTACAATCATCGTTGGTTCGCCACGCTTGTGATAGCGATCGGCCCAATTCCGAATAATTTCATCTAATTCCTCAATAGCTTGGTCAAGACGTTCCGCCGGGATATCTAAAGTTTCCATAACTCGCATCACTTTAGGTTGTTTTTCTGCCCAATCTTGCATTAGTCGGAAATATCTAGCCGTGTCCTCAACCATAGTGAAAGTGCGCTCTTCCTGCTCTGCGGGAGAGTAAGTAGCGCGGGTGAGGGCATAAAACGGCATTCCCCAAGGAGAATCAATACGAGTAACTGTTCCCGAATAGATCAAACGACGTTTGATGTGTTCTGCTAGAGCTTCACTCAAAGGCATTCGTCTTTCTGGAGACATTTCTTCTTGCGATCGCCTATGCAGAAACTCGATCAACTCCATAAACTGAAAAGAATTGATCAATTGAGCGTCAGGCGGATGAGGAGGAATCTTTCCTTCCAGATATTTTTTTTCATCCGCAGTCAAACTGTTCCCAGGAATACGAGGACGTCCCGGAAGCCAAGCATACTGTTCTAGCCAAACATAGGGAAACTGAATTAAATATCGAGGTTCTTGGGAACCCAGCATTTTCAGCAGTTTTCCTGTAGTCAGAGCTTCTCGGACTTCCTCGACAATCACCTTCACCCGTTTCGGCTCAATGTGATGCAAGTGTCCAGTCATTCGCAGGTTGTTGTCCTGCTCCATATAAGTCATGTAAATGGCACACTTAGCCGCCGTTGCGGCCGCGTCTAGAAACGCACCATGTCTGTGCCCGCTGGTTCTCATGGCGCTAAACGCCAGATAGAGCATAATCTGATCCATCGCACTAGGGCTGAGGCTTTTGACCAGATCCAAAGAGTCATTTTTCATAAAAATACTCGGTAAGTGGGAAACTAAGCGGCTTTAGCCCGCTTGTGGGAAACTTTCGCGTGCGGTTTGAACCGCCCCCTGAGAGATCACACCATAGCTTGATTCAGCAATGATTGGGAGGGAAAGAGGGATAGTAAGAACAACATATCAGATACATACATTGACAACAGATGAGATGCTGTCGATACTGTGACTGGCATTGGTAGGCTGTTCAATAGGGGTAAAGACCTTGCGGTTCTAGACCCCCTTAAAATCCAGCATAGCCGACAGTCGTGCCAAAGGTTGCTAGGAACCGCAATGTTGTTCCAAAAACGCCAAAAATTTCTCGCCGCCATCGAATATTTGGCGACGAGAAGAATAAATATGGAAGAAGGAAGGAGGGAATATGTTTAATAGCCTTTCTCAGAAAGATGAGGTACTATCGGGCATAGGGCATAGGGCATAGGGCATAGGGCATATCTCACTTTTTTGAGAACTGCTATAGCAAGCTTTTTAGCTATCTATATATTTAATTAAGTTATTGAGTACGTTTACCGAAAATTTGCTTTGGTTGAATGCCATGAAAATTATTGTAGGGGTTGAATTTCAGCGCTTGGTTCCATTAATCTACGGCGTAGAGTATTTCTGGGAAGCCGATCGCCTTGTTGTTGAGTTTGCGCTGACAACATATATTGAGTGGTGGAAGTTTCTAGCTGCGCGACTGGGGATTCAATGGAGAGAGCAGCGGTAGCACTTAAGAAGAGGCTAGACAGGCTGAGTAAAGCAATTGCGGTGTAGTTTTTCATGGGTAATATCTGTGTCAGTATCTATTTAGAGATACAGATACTACCGATGCAGATCAGGATGATCTCATCTATTTTCTCCCTTCTTCCTTTCTTCTATAAATATACAAAACCGCCACCTATGAGAGTCAATCTCTCGATAGATGGCGGTTGAAGATTTATATGCTATCATCACTCACATAAAGGAAAATCCTAATGACTGTAAACAAGAAGTGCGGTTGTTTTGCGAAACTGAAAAACTAGCGTTCTAGAAAATCAGATTGCTCGATCGACTCAAAGACTGAAACTAACTCAAAGGGCGGAACTAACTTTAGTCCAATGCCGTGAAAATGCTTGTAGCGAATGAGTGTCTAGATGGGATCAACGAACTCTCAACGTCCGCTACCTCTTTCAGGAGAAAGATTGCCTCTTTGTGGAGTTTGAGCAGATACAATGTATTGAGCGGTGGTAATGTCGAGCAGTTCGACTAGGGATGCAAAGGCTCGATCGACAATGCCGCTCAAAGTAAAGCCCAGACTGAGTAAGGTAAATGGTGTGTAAGTTTTCATAGGGATAGTTTCCGTGTCAGTGTCTATTAACTGATACGGACTTTCCCCGATCGATCAGGATGAATTTCTGTTAAATTTTAGGACTTTTGCAAAAAACCTGACCTCTTCAACTGTACTCGTTCTACCAGTAGCCAAATACCGCTAAAATTAGGTCTAGCCCATAGTTTCAAAGGCTTTCCGGTTTCGCAATTAATTAAAAGATCATCAATATCAGAGTCTAAAGTTACGAGTTTCCATGTTTTATGGGCCAAGGATAGCGGTTCAGTCAGCATCAGGGCGTAGTCTTGTTCGCCGAGACGATGGAAAATACCAGAAAATTGACTGTGAGCTCGATCGAGTGTAGGGACACGGCATTGCCGTGTCCCTACGAGGATCGACAAAGGACAATTACCGCTGGCTGGATATGAGGAAGGTCGATCGCAATAATAGCGTTGTTGCTTCAACCAGTGCGATCGATCCGGTGTCAAATTAAATAAAGGAATAACTGCCGCACTCGCCTGAGAATCTTGCAGCAAAGCCTCCTGCAAAACTCGAACAGGCAACTCCCGTGGCTGACATCCCTGTTCAATACACAAAGCCGCCGCCATCCCCGCCGCTTGTCCGATATTCATTACCGTCGGCTGTAAGCGAGTTGCACCGTTGGCGATGTGAGAAACCGAGATATTTTTTTCGCAGACTAGCAAACCGTCTGTACTCGCAGGAATTAGCGCACTATAAGGAATTGTAAAAGCAGTTCCCGTCCAGCGGCCGCCCCAGCGGATGGATTTTGGCTGCAAGGGAATGTCGCCGCTGGGGTAGTGGTGATCATTGGCGTAGTTACCAATGGCCACTGCTTCACAAATTCCCTCGGCATTCAGGGGCAATTTCGCGACTCTGCCGCCGGTAATGGGTAAGATATCTTGTTCTCGGATTGTGGTGATTCCTTGCAAACGGCGACTTTCTCGGTAGTAGGGGTGGAGGGCGAAGGCAGAAGTCATATCAATTCCGGTTGCACCGGAATGATGTTGACTGTTGACTGTTGACTGTTGACTGTTGACAACTCCCCCCTCGCCCCCACCAAGGAGTTCGAGGGGAGGATTTTTGGTGTGAGAAGTGGGGAAAATGTTCTCTGCTAAGCCGTAGCGGCGGCCGAGTTGGATTTGAATGAAATGGGTGAAACTTTGACTATGCCACAGACTTTCTTGGAGGAATTCTTGTTGAGATGTTTCTGATCCAATTAGTCGATCGAGCTTTTCACCATAATCATTACCACGAATTGGCCAATTAATCATCAGCAATCCACCGGGAAGTCGGCCGTAATTCAGAAACTGTTCGGGAGTATAATTGTCCCAAGCACCGATAAAGCGATCGGGACTGTGGATTGGTGGCGCGGGAATTTCTGGGGCTACAGCGCCTTCCCCAAAGTCCTGCATGATTGCCACCCAAGTCGGAGCTTGTACTGGATATGTTCGTGTAAGATCATTAGGTGCGATCGGTGCACTAGGTTCTCCAAATTCTGCTTGCAACTCCCAACCCCAACGGTGAGAAACCTCACCCAAAGCCAGTAAATCTCCGAGTTCCGTGGCATCCAAAGTAATTTGGGCTGAAACCGTAAAATCTGTGAATTGAACGCCTAAAATGCGATCGGCTTCCTTAATCACAGCTTGAGGTTTGTGTCCACAAATCCAATGTAGGTTCGGTAAACACTTAACCCAATCAGCAAAAATTGCCGCACCGATACGGGGATCGTAAGTAAAAAAACTGACCCAGCCCCAATCCAAACCTTCCGGCTGTCGCTGCTGAAGTTCCCGGAGAAACGAGCCCCACAAACCAGTCTGAAAAGCTGCTAATTCGTTACCGTCGGGAGCCGAAACCCCAGCAGAAGTAAGCATTCCGCCCAACCAAGGAAATTCGCTCACCAAAATAGTTTTCGCACCACAGCGGGCTGCTTGTATGGCAGCTGCGGTGCCACCGGTACCGCCACCAACCACTAAGACATCGGCTTTTAAGACGGAAGACATAAGGATTTTAGATTTTGGATTTTAGATTTTCGATTGAAGAATTGAAGAATTGACTGACGCATGGGGGCCGATTTCTTCAGTCGGAGTGCGTAATTCCTGGATCAATTTCCCTGACTCGCCACCAAACCCCACAAAATATCAATACCTGAACCGACGTATGCTGTATCTTGGTGGCGATCGAGCGATTTTAGATTTTAGGTTTTAGATTTGAGAATGGCGAAAGACAAACACTATCAGTGAAACCACTTAAAAAAATGAATACTCAGATACCTAAACTCTTGAAAAAGTCGGATATCTAATATGACTTACGCAATTTTGACGCTCTTATTGGGCTTGAGATTCTTCGTTTCACTCAGAATGACATACTTCCAGTAATCATGTAGCTCTTGCGTCCAAGACTGTCTAATAGCGATCGCATTTTACGTTTAATCAGGAACAAGTTATATGGTTTCCGGTTACATCGGTATTGTTAAAATATCAAAACAGTCAACAGTTAACAGTTAACTGTTGACAGTCAACAGTCAACAATACTTACAAGCAATTGAAAATGGAAAAAGGTTTTATTTTGTGGTTCACCGGACTAAGCGGTTCAGGGAAAACAACTATCAGCAAAGCTCTCGAACCAGAGTTGAAAGCCAGAGGTTGTAAAGTTGAAATCTTAGATGGAGATGTGGTTCGTACCAACTTATCAAAAGGTTTGGGATTTAGCAAAGCAGACCGAGATACGAATATTCTGCGGATTGGATTTGTCGCGAACCTGTTAAGCCGAAATGGAGTTGTGGCAATTACTGCCGCGATTAGCCCGTATCGAGCAATTCGTGACGAAGTTAGAGCTCTGGAGTCAAATTTTGTGGAAGTGTATGTCAAAGCGCCCTTAGAAGTGTGTGAAGCGCGGGATGTCAAAGGAATGTACGCCAAAGCCAGAAGAGGTGAAATCAAGGGCTTTACAGGAATTGATGATCCCTATGAAGAACCCCTCAATCCTGAGATTATTTGTGACACAGAGCAGGAAAGTGTGCAAGAAAGTGTTACAAAAATTCTCGGTAAGTTAGAAGAGTTGGGTTACATTTGATTGAGATGGGGTTTAAAACAGTAGCCGAAAAATCTAGACTTGTCTAGATTTTTCAGACTTTGACGAAAGCAAGCAATAATCGTTATAAACTGGAGAAACGCTTGAT